>JBJMJY010000015.1:0-11776 GCA_045806105.1 Gaiellaceae bacterium
GGACGAGGATCTCGACGTCGCGCGCCATCTCGGCGAGGCGGCCCGGGGCGCGCTCGAGCGCAGCGAGCTCTTCGAGGCGGAGCGGGCCGCGCGGGCGCTCTCGCAACAGCTGGCGCGCACCGGCAGCGTCCTCGCCACCGAGCTGGATCCGACGGCGGTGCTCGAGGAGGTGGTGCAGCAGGCCCCCAGGCTCCTGGGAGCCGACGCGTGCGCGGTGCGGACGCTCGAAGACGGGGACCTGGTCGTGAGCGCGGCGTTCGGCGCGGGCGCCGAGGACGCGGTGGGAGTGCGCGGGAGCTCGACCTCCTGGCTCTCGGGCGACGTGTTCCAGTCGCGCGCGCCGCTCGCGGTCGAGGACGCTTCGGCGGACGAGCGCTTCGTCCAGGCCGACGCGATCGTCGCTGCCGGGTACGCCGCCTACGCCGGCGTGCCGCTCTCGGGTCCGGAAGGCGCGCCCGTCGGGGTGCTGGCCGTTTACGCGCGGCGGCGCCGGGCGTGGCGGCCCGAGGAGATCGAGGCGTTGCAGGCGCTGGCCGGCAACACGTCGGCGGCCCTGGCCAACGCAGAGTTGTACTCGCGCGTTTCGCTCGAGAAGGAGCGCAGCGTTGCGATTCTCGCCAACGTCGCCGACGGAATCGTCGCGGTCGACCGGGACGGGCACGTCGTTCTCTGGAATGCGGCGGCGGAGCGGATCACCGGCGTGCCGCAGGAAGAGGCGATCGGGCGCACGACGACGCAGGTGCTGCGGCGCCAGCTCGAAGCGGGCGAGGGCGAGGGCGCGTCGGGCCAACGGCTCGTCTCGATCCTGCTCGGCGGCGAGGAGGTGTGGCTCTCGCTGAGCGAAGCGGTCATGCGCGATCCCCTCGGCGCCGTGGCCGGGCGCATCTTCGCCTTCCGCGACATCTCCGCCGATCGCATGGTCGAACAGGTCAAGTCCGATTTCGTCGCGGCGGTCTCGCACGAGTTGCGCACGCCGCTGACGTCGATCTACGGCTTCGCGGAGACGCTCATGCGCGACGACGTGCTCTTCGGCGCGGAGGAGCGCGCGACGTTCCTCAGCTACATCGCATCGGAGGCCGGGAGGCTGACGGCGATCGTCGACCGCCTGCTCGCCGTTGCGCGCCTCGACTCGGGCGACCTGCAGGTGCAGCTCTCGCCCACGGACGTGGGCGCGGTCGTCTCGGAGGTCGTCGCGGCGGCCAGGCAGTCGCTCGCCCCGGACGGGCTCGAGCTCGCCCTGGAGCTGCCGCCGGAGCCGCTCACCGTGGACGCCGACCGCGAGAAGCTCCGCCAGATCGTGATGGACCTCGTCGAGAACGCGGTCAAGTACTCACCGGACGGCGGCATGGTGCGCGTGCGGGCGCTGCGGCGCGACGATTCCGTCGAGGTGAGCGTGGAGGACGAGGGGATCGGGATCCCGCAGGCGGAGCAGACGCGGATCTTCGCGAAGTTCTACCGCGCCGAAGGCGACGGCCGGGACCTCGCGAGCGGCGGCACCGGCCTCGGCCTGTTCATTGCCAAAGAGCTCCTCGCCGCGATGCGCGGCCGCATCTCGGTGAGATCGCGCGAGGGCGAAGGCTCGACCTTCTCCTTCTCGCTGCCGCTGTCCGCGCAACCGGTGTTGAGCGAGCGCGAGTGAACCGGTCGCCGAATGGGTATGCGCGCTTGAGTCGAAAAGAGGGCCGATGACGCGGGTGCTGGTAATCGACGACGAAGCACCGATCCGCCTTCTCTGCCGCGTCAACCTGGAGGCGGAGGGGATGGACGTGCTCGAGGCGAGCGACGGGCCGACCGGCCTCGAGAAGGCGCGTAACGAGGAGCCCGACGTGATCCTGCTCGACGTGATGATGCCGGGGCTCGACGGGTGGCAGGTTGCCGAGGAGCTGATCGACGGCGACCGCACGAGCTCGATCCCGATCGTCTTCCTGACGGCGCGGGCCGAGGCGCGGGACCGCGCCCGCGGACTCGATCTCGGCGGGATCGACTACGTCACGAAGCCGTTCAACCCCGTGGAGCTCGCGCCGCTCGTGCGGGACCTGATCGCGCGCGTCGGCCGCGGGGAGCGCGAGGAGCTCCGCCGCGAGAAGATCGCCGAGCTGCGCGACCTGCTCGACCCGCCGCCGGTCTAGCGCTGGGCTTCGCCTAGCGGCCCTCCAAGGCGTCGCTTTGCGACGCAGACCAAAGAAAGAGGTCGTGCCGGCTCTGCCGGTGCGGCCGTCGACCGCAGCGCTATCGACCCGCGAAGTCGGTCGTGACCATCAGCGTGTGTCGCTGGCCGTTGAAGCAGCCCGTTATCGCCCCGACGCCGACCATGCGGTAGCCGGGGCGCAACAGGTTCGCCCGGTGCGACGGGCTCGCGAGCCACATCTGCACGATCACGCGCGCCTGGGCGAGCGCGCCAGAGCTCCACGCGAGGTTCTCGCCCACTCGCGGCGCGCGCACGCCGGTGCGCCGGATGCGCGCGGTGAACGCGCCGTGGGCGAACGTCCCGGTGCGGAGCATCCTCCGCGAGTGGCGTCGGGCCGCGACCTCGAGCCGGCCATCGGCCCGCAGGGGGCGCAGCCCGTGCGCGGTGCGCGCCTGGTTCATGACGGCAAGCAGCGCCGACTCCGACCTGGTGAGGGTCGCGTTGACCGCAGCATCTGCGGTCCCTGCCAATATCAAGGCGGTGACGACGGCCGTCACCCCGGTCCGTACTCGCCTGGCCACGAGTGGCGGACATGAAAGCACAGATTTCGGACGGAAAGCGGCGCCGAGGTGCAACAAATATCACTTGAAGGCAACAAAACCTCGGCTAACAGCGCATTCTTCCGCGAGTACACTCATCGCATCGGGACGTAGCGCAGCCTGGTTAGCGCGCCTGCTTTGGGAGCAGGAGGCCGGCGGTTCGAATCCGCCCGTCCCGACTCAGACAGCGGCGCCGGTTTGACTTTCCCCTGTTCGTACAGGAGTCTGCAGGGACAACACCGAGGGGGGGAGAGGAGTAATACATGCTGCGGCGTTCAGGCCTCTGGTCCTCCCCTGAGGCGAGTTCGGCTTTAGACAGAGGCGGGCAGTGGCGGGTGGCCGTGCTGGCAGGCGCGCTGTTCGGCCTCGCGCTGGCTGCCGTCGTCTTCATCACGGCGGGGTCGGCGGCGACGACGACCAAGCCCTATACGGCATCGTTCGATCCGGGCCCCCTCGCGGGCGGCGGCACGGTTCACGTCAACCTCGCGATCCACAACCTCGCGAACCCACAGGCACTCGGCTCGGCGAACGTCACCGCGGCGAGCTCGGGGAGCTCGTCGTTCACGATCCTCGCCGCCAGCCTCCCGCAGGGAGACGCGACCGTCGCGTCGGGCAGCCAGCTCCAGCTGAGGAACCTCAATCTCGCCCCGGGCGCGACGCTCAACGTGGATATCACGGTCAAGACACCGTGCGCGGCCGGCTCCTACACGTGGCGCATCGACGCCAAGCAGAGCAACGGCTTCAACGGGCCGCCCGGAAACGACTACACACTCCAGAGCACCGGCAGCAACCTCGTGACGACGCTCGCCGGCACCTGCAGGCTCGTCTGGGACACCCAGCCGAAGACGGCGAAGGTGAACACGACTATCACCGGGACGGCCGGGGACCCGAGCGGGCCGAGCGTCGACGTGAAGGCTGTCGACGGCGACGGCAATCCGCTGCCCTCAGCCGCCGGCACGGTCACGCTCAACAAGAGCGCCGGCACGTTCACCACGGGCACCGGCGCGTTCGGCGGCACGACGGCGAGCCTCGTCGGCGGCGTCGCGACGTTCTCGGGCTTCACGAGCAACGACACCGGCGCGGGCTTCAGGGTCTACGCCTCGAGCCCCGGCTTCGTCTCGACCCCTGACAGCAGCCCGACGTTCGACATCTACTCGGACGGCACGTCATGCACGCTCGGCATCGACTGCGTGCTGCCCGGCGTGGTGCTTGACTCGAAGACCAACGTCGACAGCACGGCCACGGGCGGGGCGTTCACGTTCCTGACCATCACGCCCTACTCGGTCCCGGCCGGCGTCACGCAGGCGGGCGGCGGCTGCGCCAACTTCCAGAGCGCTGGCGCGGCGGGCTTCCTGCAGAGCGGCGCCCGGATCTCGAGCACCGGCGACCTGCTCTTCGCGTACTACGTCAACAAGAACCAGATCCAGAAGCGGTATGGCAACAACAACGGCCAGCAGTTCATCCCGCTCTGCGCCGGCGCGGCCAAGGTCGACGCTGCCGGCAACGTGATCCCGTGCAGCGCCCAGGGCGTTCCTTACGGCCCATGGCGCGGCAAGGAGCTGAACGCGGGCGGGAACTTCAGCGGCAACGTGATCGATGCGGTCTGCGACGTCGCGACCGGCATGTACTGGAGCGTGATGGGCTCGTTCCAGGACTACACGAACCCCGATCCGTCGAAGCGGATCGACCCGGCGCTCAACCCGACCGTGAGGGGCTGGGACAGCAACGCGACGCAGCGCTTCTTCAACCTGCGCGTCCCGTCGCCCTGGGACTGGCGGGTCGGCGGCTGAGAACCTGACCGGAGCCGCTGTTCCCGGCTAGCCCGGGAGGGGCGGCTCCGGGACCGCCACGACGCCGAGCCGCTCGAAGATCGCGTCCCGCTCGGACTCGAGCTCGTCGGCGGGCTCACCCGTGAGGGACCGGAGGCGGACGATCGCGCCGAGCGTGAGCGCGATCTCGTAGTCGGCGCTCCGGATCCCGAAGTTCTCGTCTTCAAGCCGCGCCAGGCGCAGGCTCTCGGCGAGCGCCTCGCCCGCGCCTTCGAGGTCGCCTGCCTGCATCAGCGCGCACGCTCGCAGCCGATGCAGGTTCGCGACGACGACCGAGACCCCCGGCGTGTCC
The DNA here is from genome assembly GCA_045806105.1 of Gaiellaceae bacterium. Taxonomy (GTDB): domain Bacteria; phylum Actinomycetota; class Thermoleophilia; order Gaiellales; family Gaiellaceae; genus AC-32. The sequence continues at coordinate 4,849 of JBJMJY010000015.1, forward strand.
TCCGCTCGCCCGAGCGCCTCGGCGGCGAGCGTCAGCGCCTCTTCGCTCGCGTCTGCGAGGACGAACGACTCGACGAGCCGCGCATCCGTCGTCAGCAGCTCGACCTCGTCCCCCTGGGTCGCATACAGCCCCCTCGCTTCCTCGAGCAGCGCGCGCGCCTCGTCGAAGCCGCCGACACGGGCTGCGTGGCGGCCCAGGACGCTCGCCGCCTCGGCAATCTCGAGCGGGATGCCGCCCGCCCGCCGAACCTCGAGGACGTCGCGCAGGACGCCCTCGGCCTCGTCGTAGCGCCCCTGGTCGGAGCGGACCTCGGCGATGTTCAGCGCGGCAATCGTCGCGTGGTTCTCGTCGCCGATCTTCACGAACGCCTCCCGTGCGCGCTCGGCGAGCGCGAGCGCCTCGTCCCAGTGACCGTCGAGATAGACGTAGCCGCCGAGGTTGTTCAGCACCCAGGCGAGACGGTCGTAGTCGCCGAGCTCCTCGTAGATCTCGATCGCGCGCGTCGAATAGACGGCGTCCTCGCGCCGTCCGAGGGCGACATAGGCCCAGTCGAGGATGTAATCGGCCTGGGCGAGCGCGTCGCGCGCGTCGGAGTGCTCCGCCTCCCGCTGCGTGCGGTGGCACCATTCGATCGCGGCGAGCGGCCGCCGCTGGTGCAGGAGCACCTGGGCGTACCAGCCGAACAGCCTGGCCCGCTGGGCCGCGGCCGCCGCGCCCTCGACGTCTTCCAGCGTTCCCAGGGCCTGGCTCAACCGCCGCAGCGCCTGCGGATAACGCCCGATCCGCAGGGGCACGACCGCCTCCTTCTGGATCAGGCGGGCGTGCTCGACGGGGCCGCCCGGGTACGACGAGCGTGAGGCCCGGTAGGCGGTCTCCGCGCCCTTGTAGTCGCCGAGGCGCATCCGCACGTCGCCGAGCGCCTCCCAGACGGCCGCTACCTCCGTCGCGTCGACGTCGCCGTCCCGCTTCGCCGCCTCGAGCGCGCGCTCGAAGAACTGCTGTGCCTCGACGTTCGCATACTTCTCGTCCGCCCGCCGGCCCGCGACGACCGAGTAACGCCACGCCTCGAGCCAGCGCTCGGCGCGGTGGTAGTGGAGCGAGAGCAGCTCGCTCTCGTCCTCGGGACGGGCCTCGCGCTGCTCGATCGCGTCGGCCACGCGCCCGTGGAGGTCGCGACGGCGCTTGAAGGGAAGGCCCTCGTACGCGGCGTCGCGGATCAGGGCGTGCCGGAAGCGGAAGGCACCGGGCGCGTGCGGGTCGCGCTCCACGAACTCGCCCAGTCGGTCCCACGCGTCGGAGGCGGAAGCCACGTCTTCGTCGCCTTCGAGAACGTCGTCGATGAGCGCGCCGGAGAAGGAGACTCCCAGAACGGAGGCCCACCGCAGCAGCGCGCGGTCGCCCGCGTCGAGCCGATCGATACGCGTCGCGACGAGCGCCTCGACCGTCTCGGGCAGCTGCTCCATCTCGGCGGCCGGCTCGTCCGGCGACGAGAGCTCGCGCAGGAAGAGCGGGTTTCCACCGCCGCGCTCGGCGATCGCGGCGAGCTCCTGGTCGCTGAGCCTGCGGTCTCCGGCGGCCGCCTGGGCCAGGGTCTTCGCGTCGTCGGCGGTAAGCGGCTCGAGCCGCAGCGACAGGGCCGGCAGCGGCGGGTTCCCCTCGGCCGCGACGAAGCCGCCCTCGGTGGGTCGCCTCGTGGTGCAGGCGAGCCAGGGCCGGTTGTGGAGCTGCGTCCCGAGGTGGCGGAGCAGCTCCGACGAGGCGTCGTCCATCCAGTGGACGTCCTCGAAGAGCAGCAGCGTCGGCGCTTCGAGCAGCCGGCCGAGGAGCTGCGCGACGACTCCGTGAAGGCGGGCGCGCCAGAAGGCGCGGTCGAGCGCGTCGACCTCGGCGGTGGACTCGACCTCGACGTTGAGCGGGGCCGCGAGCAGCGGCGTCCACGGGACGAGCTCCTCGTCCACCGCGGCGAGCCGCTCCGCGAGGAGCTCGCGGTTGTGGCCGCGGCTGCCGTTGAGCTCGACCTCGAGCAACGACCGCAGGAGCGGCGTAAACGGGTGGTAGGGCGTCGCCGACTCGTACTGCTCGCACGTCGCCGTGAGCTGCCGCATGTCGGCGCACTGCTCCCGCAGGTCGTCCGCGAGGCGCGACTTTCCGATGCCCGGCTCCCCGACCAGCTCGACCAGGGTGCCGAAGCCGGCACGCACCGGAGCGACCGCGGCCGTCAGCACGGCGCGTTCCCGCTCGCGGCCGACGAACGGCAGCTGCTGCTCGGCCGCCGGCGCGGCCTCGGCGCCGCCCACCGAGTGGACGTCGAGCGCCGTGACGGGCTCGGCGATGCCCTTGAGCGTGAGCGGCTCGAGCTCCGTGGTGACAAAGGCGCCGCGCGAGCGTTCGAGCAGGTCGGGCGTCGTCAGGACCTGCCCGGGCCGCGCCTTGCCCATCAGGCGCGCGGCGAGCGCCGCGGTCGTCCCGAGGATCGTGTAGGTGCGCCGGAACTCGGCGCCCACCTCGCCCGAGAAGACGCGGCCACGGCTGACGCCCAGCCGGAGCGGGAGTGGCGTCTCGAGGTCCGCCACGCCCCGCGCCGCGCGCAGGATGCGCTCCTCGTCCTCCCCCTCCGTCTGCGGCGCGCCCGCGACGAGGATGATCTTGCCGCCGTCACGGTCGATGTCCGTCTCGAGGAACGTGACCCCGTGCTCGTCCGCCACCCGCTGGGCGCCCCCGACCAGCAGCTGCAGCGCGTCCGCGAGCTCGTCCGGGCCGCGCGTCTCGAGCAGCTCGTCGACACCGCCGAAGTGGACAAACGCGACCGCTGCCTGCCGGTGCTCGGGCTCCGCTCTCCCGGACTCGAGGTGACGCCGGACGGGGGCGGGCACGCACGCGCCGAGGTCGAGACCCTCCGCCGGGGGCAGCGGCTCGACCCGGCCCTCGACTCCCGCCGGCGACTTCAGCAGGCGGCCGCCTTCCTGCTCGTCGCCCAGGATTCGCTCCGGCAGCGTCGCCGCCGTCTCGTCGCTGACGAGGATCTCGCCCGCCTCGGCGCCGGCCTCCATCTCGACGGCGCGAGTCACTCCGGGCCCGGTGAGCAGGAGCTCGCGGTGCGACTCGCCGACGAGGAAGAAGTCGAAGACGTCGCTGTGGATGCCGACGTGCATCTTCAGCGTCACCGGCCCGGCCGAGGTCCTCGGCCGGCCGAGCTCGCGCAGCGCCTTACGCATCCCGTAGGCGGCGTCGCACGCGCGCTCGGCGTGTCCGTCGCCGGTGAAGAAGAGCAGCAGCGCATCGCCGCCGAACTTCAGCAGCCCGCCGCCGGCCGCGTAGGCCACGTCCAGGAGCCGCGCGAACACGAGGTTCATCACCTCGGTGACCTCTTCGGCGCCCACCTTCCCCTTCTGCGCCAGCCGCTCCGACATCGCCGTGAAGCCGGAGATGTCGACGAAGACGAGCGTTCCGTCGAGCTCCCGCCGCCGCGCTTCGGGCTCGGCGCGCAGCCAGTCGACGACCACGCGCGGGACGAAGGGCGTCAGGTGGGCTGACGTCGGTGTGATCTCCGGAAGGGCCGTCACAGGGGCTCCGGCGCATCCGCTCGTGGCCAACCCCCTGCGCCGCCTACCGATTGTCGCACGGCTGACAATTTCTGCGAACCGCCCGTCCCGACTAGAAGCGCGCCAGCCGCGGTCGTACGCTTCTCACATATGGCTTTCTGCATCGAGTGCGGAACGGAGAACCCGCCCCAGGCGCGCTTCTGCCTCGGGTGTGGCACGGCGCTGGTCGAGGCGCCGCCGCCGGCGCCGCCGAGCGAGGAGCGCAAGGTGATCACGGCGATCTTCGTCGATCTCGTGGGGTCGACCGCGCGGTCCGAGCAGCTCGATCCCGAGGACGTGAAGGCGCTCGTCGCGCCGTACCACGCGCGTGTACGTGCCGAGCTCGAGCGCCACGGCGGCACCTTCGAGAAGTTCAGCGGCGACGCCGTGCTCGCTCTCTTCGGCTCCCCGAAAGCGCACGAAGACGATCCAGAGCGTGCGATCCGAGCTGCTCTCGCCGTGCGCGAGGCAATCACCGACCTGAACGCCGAGGACGAGTGGCTGGACCTCCATATCCGCATCGGCATCCACACCGGCGAGGCGCTCGTCATGCTCGGCGCCCGGCCGAGCGAGGGCGAGTGGTCGGCGGCAGGAGACGTCCTGAACACGGCGGCCCGGATTCAGTCGGCGGCGCCGACCGACGGCGTCCTCGTCGGCCGCGACACGTACCTGGCCGCCAGGGACGGATTCGAATTCACCGAGCAGGAGCCCGTCCAGGCGAAGGGCAAGGCCGAGCCGGTGCGTGTTTGGCGGGTCGACGGTGCTCGCGACAACGCCGAGATATCCAGCCGGGACGAGGCGCCGCTCGTCGGTCGCGAGGCGGAACTCGACGAGCTGGTGTCCTTCTGCGACTCGTCGGTCGACGAGCGCCGGGTCGGCATCGCGGCGATCGTCGGCGCGCCGGGAGTCGGGAAGAGCCGACTGTTGCGCGAGCTCGTGCACCGTCTCGAGGCCCGCTGCGACGTCCACTGGGGAAGGTGCCTCTCCTACGGCGAGGGCATCACGTACTGGCCCGTCGTGGAGATCGTGAAGTCGGTGGCCGGGATACGCCAGAGCGATGACCGCGAGACGATTGCGACAAGGCTCGACGCGTTCCTCGAAAACCTCCCGACCGAGGATCTCGACGAGCTGCGCACGATTGCCTCGGCACTCTCGAATCTGATCGGCATCCCGACGACGCCGCGCGGGACCTACACGACGAGCGAGATCTCGCAGGCCGAGCTCCACTGGGGAATCCGGCGGATGGTGCAGCTGCTCGCCGAGGAGCGGCCGACGGTCGTCGTGATCGAGGATCTCCACTGGGCGGAGGCAACCCTCCTCGAGCTCATCTCCTACCTGGCAGGGGGCGAGGGCGACGCGCCGATTGCGGTCGTCTGCACCGCCCGCCCCGAGATCGACGACGTGGCGCCCGGCTTCCTGAGCTCCGAGGGCCGACGTCGAACGGTTGAGCTGCAGACGCTCGGGCCGGAGAACGCGGCGGCCCTCCTGGCCGACCTGACGGGCGATCGGGCGCTGGTCGAGACGCCGTTCGCGGCAGCCTTGATCGCGAATGCGGGCGGCAACCCGCTCTTCCTCGAGGAGACGGTCCGAACGCTTCGCGAGCAGGGGCTGATCGACCTCGAGCAGTGGCAGGCCGAGGGGGTCGCCGAGCTGCCCGTTCCCACGAGCGTGCAGGGACTGATCAGCTCGCGCCTCGACCGCCTCGCGATCCCGGAGAAGCAGCTGGCCCACCACGCTGCAGTGATCGGGGCGGTGTTCTGGGCGGGGGCCGTCGCGCACCTCGGCACGGACAGCGACGCCTCTCCGAGCGACCCCCACAGCGGCCTCGCCGAGCTGGAGCGGCGCGACTTCGTCGCGCAGTCACCGGTCTCGACTGTCGCCAACGACGACGAATACAGCTTCAAGCACATCCTGATGCGTGACGTCGCCTACGGGCAGCTGCCGAAGGGCCGCCGGGCGGAGCTCCACCTACGTTTCTCGGATTGGGTAAATGTTCTCCCGGCGGGCGCCGACGAGTTCGTCGAGATCGTGGCGTGGCACCTCGAGCAGGCGTGTCGGCTCTCGAGAGAGGTCGCGAAGAGCCCGATCGATCCGCCGGTCCGCGAGGCCGTCGCTGCCCTTGCCGACGCGGCACGGCGTGCCGAGCGCCGCGAGAGCCTCCGGGAGGCGCACCGCTACTACAGCCGTGCCCTCGGAGTCCTCGACGACGAGTACCCGGACCTCGAGATCGAGCTGCGGCTCCGGCGCGGCGACATCCTGATGATGCTCGGCGAGCTGAAGCAAGCGGCAGGCGAGCTCGAGGGGGTGTCCGAGCAGGCGTTGGCCCTCGGGCGCACGGATGTCGAGTGCGAGGCATCTCTCCTACTCGGAGACATCGACCAGCGCCAGGGGCGGGCGGCGGATGCCCGTACACGGCTGGCGGTGGCCGAGAGGCTCGCCGCATCGAGTGCGGACGCATCTCTTCAGAGCAAGGTCGCGTTCGTGCTCGCCGCACTCGTCGCGGATTTCGACGGCGAGTACGAGGAAGCAATCGACGGCCTTCGTTCGGGGATCGCCACCGCAGAGAAGCTCGACGACGTCGCGCTCGCTGCAGAGGGCCACCTGCGACTCGCCGCGATTCTGAACAACCGCGGTGACCTCGCGGCCGCCGAGACGGAGCTGCGCTGCTGCCTGAAGCTCGCCGGGGAGCTCGGCAGCCACCGCATCGAGGCGGAGGCCACGTCGTGGCTCGGCGAGATCACGTATCACCGCGGGAATCCCGAGGAAGGGGAGCGTCTGTGCCGCCAGGCGAACGCGTGGTTCGAGCGCACCGGCGATTCCTACTTCCAGGCCCAGAACCTCTTCCGCAACCTGGCGGGCTTCGCACTCGCCGACGGGCGGCCGGACGAGGCCGAGGCCTGGTTGAGGGAGGCGATGCCGGTCGCCCTCCAGATCGGCGGCTGGGTCGCGGTCGAGGCCTATCGCTACCTCGCGGAGGCACTCGTTGCGCAGGACCGGCTCGACGACGCGCGCGAGCTCGTCGCGTTCGCCGCGCGCAACCTGCCGGAGGAGGATGCGTACGCGCGCTCGTCAATGCTGATGGCGGAGGCGATCGTCGCGACCGCGGCGGGCGAGTCGTCGACGGCTACGACCGCGTTCGCCGAGGCGCTGAGGCTGATCGAGGAGCTCCAAATGCCGCGCGAGCTCGGCGAGGCGCGGATGGCACTCGGCAGGTCCCTCCGCCAGTTCGGCGACCTCACCGGAGCCCGCACCGAGCTCGAGCGGGCGCGAGCGATCTTCGCGCGGATCGGCGCGGAGACGCGGCTGAGGGCGATCGACGCAGAGCTCGCGGAGCTGGTCGAGGGGGC
>JBJMJY010000016.1:0-11189 GCA_045806105.1 Gaiellaceae bacterium
CTCGATCGATTCGATGACGTTGCTCATAAGAGGGTGGCCCAGATCGTTGAGAGGGAGAGGGCCGAAGGGGCAGGTTAGCGAAAACCCAGCCGATTCGGTGGCCAGTAGACGAAGAAGACCTCGCCGATCAGGTTCTTCCGCGGCACCGGCCCCCAACGGCGCGAGTCGCACGACTCGCCCCGGTTGTCGCCCATGAAGAAGTACTCCTCCTTCGGTACGTGCCAGGTGCCGGTGGTCGAGTCGTGCGCCCTGCGGTCGGGCTTGATGTACGACTCGTTCAGGTGCTTGCCGTTGATGTAGACGTTGCCGCCGTCACGTTCGCTGACGGTGTCGCCGGGCAGGCCGATCAGCCGCTTCACGAAGGTGCCACTCGCCCCGCACATCTCCTGCGCCTTCTTCGGCGTGTTGAAGACGACGATCTCGCCGCGCTTCGGGTCGCGGAAGTGGTAGATGAAGCGGTTCGCGAGCACGCGGTCGGAGAGCCTCGCCTCGCACCCCTGACCGGGTCGCGCGCAATGCAGCGTCGGCTCCATCGAGCTCGACGGGATCCGATACGGGTTCACCACCCACGCCTTGATCGCGAGCACGATCGCGATGGCGCCGACGATGGTGACGATCCAGTCGATCGCGATGCGCCACGGCCGCGGCAGCCCCGCCGTGAGGCGGTCGAGCGGGTTGCGCGTGTGCTGCTTCGCCCTCTCGTGCTCCGACGGCTTCAGGACGGGCGGGTAGCGCGGCGGCGGGTACTCCGAGCGGTAGTCACCGCCCCCGGCCGGGCGGTCGTCGAAGCCGTCGCCGCTCACGACCCCGTCCTCAGTCGGCTCTGTTCCTTCCGCCACTCGTCGATTCTCCCGTGATCCCCTGACAGCAAGACGTCGGGCACCCGCCAGCCTCGGAAATCTGCCGGGCGCGTGTAATGAGGGTACTCGAGGCCGCCCTCCAGCTCGGGGGAGAAGCTCTCCACCGCGCCCGACTCCTCGGCCAGGGCGCCCGGCAGCCGCCGCGCGATCGCGTCGATCATCACCATTGCGGGCAGCTCGCCGCCGGCGAGGACGTAGGGGCCGATCGAGATCGCGTCGGAGGCGAGGTGGATCAGCGCGCGCTCGTCGAAGCCCTCGAAACGCGCCGACAGCAACGTCAGCTGCTCTTCCTCGGCAAGCTCCTCGACCACGGCCTGCGTCAGCTGGCGCCCCTGCGGCGTCAGCGCGAGCACCCGGTGGCCCGGAACGCCGCCGTAGACCGCGTCCAGGGCGGCCGCGACCACGTCGACGCGCAGCACCATTCCCGCGCCGCCGCCGTATGGCTCATCGTCGACCTGACCGCCCGTGAGCGGCGTGTAGTCGCGGTAGTTGAGCAGGCGCAGCTCCAGCTCGCCGCCGAGCACGGCCGCGACGGGCCGCTGCTCGGTGAGCCAGGCGAACGCGTGCGGAAGGAGGGTGAAGACGTCGAGCTGCAAGGGAACGGCCGCGAAGGAGGTTAGCTGCCTAACTGGCTACGAGGGGCACGGTGATTGTGGCATCGGCTGCAGTGTGTTGGACGGCCGCGCCGGCAAAGCCGGCACGCCCTCTTGGTCGGCGTCGCAAGCGAGCGCCTTAGCTGGGCTCTGCGAAGCCCCGCGCGATCTGAATTCGGCTTGCATCGAGGTCGACCTGCTGAATGCAGGCGCCGACGAGCGGCAGCAGCAGGCCCGAGTCGAGCTCGAGTACGTCGTTCGCAGGCCCTGGGATCACCGCGGCCACGCTGCCGAGCGGGCGGCCGCCCTCCTCCTCGACGGCGAGCCCGACCAGCTGGAACTCGTAGTACTCGTCCTCGGCCGCCGGCGGCAGCGCGTCGCGAGGCACCGCCAGCTCGGCCCCGCGGGGTGCCTCCCGGTCGAGCCGGATCACCGGCCGCCCGCGCGAGCGCTTCGAGGCGACGATCTCCGCCGGCTCGCCGTCGACGTGCAGCGTCGCTCCTCTCGTAAAGCGGGCCTCCTCCTCGCTTGCGTGCTCGACGAAGAAGGAGCCGTCGAGCCCGTGGGGCTTCCCGACGCGGCCGACCTTGACCAGCTCGGTCATCCGCCGAAGACCTCCATCGCCTCGGCGCGCGTTGCGGACGCGAGGATGTTCTCGGCGGCGACCTCCTCCGCGCGCGGGTGGCCCGACGCACGCACGAGCTCGGCTGCGCGCTCCAGGTCGTACTCGGTCCGGCGCAGCTCGACGCCCTCGTCGAGGATCGCCCAGTAGGCGCCCGTACGGCCCTCGTACGGCCAGCCGACGCTGCCCGCGTTGACGAACAGCTTCTCGCCCACGCGTCGCTCCAGCTGCATGTGCGTGTGCCCGGCGACGACGCGGCGTTGCTCGACGTCGCGCAGCTGGCCCGCGAGCTTCTCGTCCGTCGTCAGCTCGGTCACGACCGTCGTGTCGTCCACTGGCGTGGCGTGCACGTAGAGCGTGTCGTCGAGCACAACCGAGAACGGCAGCGACACGAGCCACTCGACCTGTTCGTCGCCGAGTTGCTCGAACAACCAGTCCAGGCCCTCTTCGCCGGCGAACTCCCGGTCGCGCAGCCGGTCGGCGTTGCCGCGGATCGCGTGCGCATTCGGGAGCGAGCGGACGAGCTCGACGACCTCGCGAGGCTGTGGCGGCCCCGACGCGATATCGCCGCCGATCACGATCGCGTCGACGCCCTCGCGCTCGACCGCCGCCAGGACGGCCTCGAGCGCGGGCAGGTTCCCGTGGACGTCGTAGAGCGCGGCGACCCGCATGGCGCCTCCGCTATTCGACGATCTCGAGCAGCGTCCGGCCGCTGCGCCGGGCCGAGGAGGCCCGCACCACCGTCCGCAGCGCGCGGGCGATGCGGCCCTGCCGGCCGATCACCTTCCCCACGTCGTCCCGCGCGACGTGGAGCTGCAGGATCATGTCGCCCTCGCGTTCGATCTCGTCGACGCGAACGGCGTCCGGCTCGTCGACGAGGCGGCGGGCCAGGTACTCGACCAGCTCAGCCGACATCGCTGCGCTCCGCTCCGCTCTCACGGGGGAAACCGTGTTTCACCACGGACCCCCTTCTTCTTCCGAGCACGCCTCGCGCCACGCGCCGCGCAGGTCGGCGCGAGTCACGAGGGGATCCACGCGGGAAACCTCCCGGTTTCCCGGCACCCGTCCCCAGCCGTCGCTGCGTCGCCGAAGGCTCACGCCTTCGTCGACTCCGCGCCGACACCCTTCGCCTTCAGCAGGCGGGCGACGGTCCCGGAGGGCTGCGCACCCTTTGAGAGCCAGTCGCGCACCCTCTCCTCGTCGAGCTCGATGGTGGACGGATCTGTCTGGGGGTTGTAGCGCCCGACGATCTCGAGGAACTTGCCGTCGCGCGGCGAGCGCGAGTCCGCCGCGACGATGCGGTAAACGGGGTTCTTCTTCGATCCGACCCGGGTCAGCCTCAGCTTGACTGCCAAATGGTTACCTCCGTGACTTGGACTTCTTGCGCTTGCTCTTCTTCTTCTTGGTTGCGGAGCGCGTGGGGCCATTCTGACCCTGCGGCGCACCCGGCATCCCCGGCAGCGCAGGCATCTTGCCCTTCCCGACCTGCTTCATCATCTTCGCCATCTGCTTGCGCGCGGCGAGCAGCTGGTTGACTTGCTCGACGGTTGTGCCGCTCCCGCCGGCGATGCGCTTGCGCCGCGAGCCGTCGATCACGTGCGGGAGGCGGCGCTCGTGCGGCGTCATCGAGAGCACGATCGCCTCGACGCGCGACATCTGACGCTCGTCGACCTCGTCCAGCCCCTCGAGCTGCTTGCCGAGGCCCGGGATCATCTTCAGGACGCCCTGCAACGGCCCCATGCGGCGCAGCATCTTGTAGCTGCGCAGGAAGTCGTCGAAGGTGAACTCGCCCTGCATCATGCGGCGCTCCATCTCGGCGCGCTCGTCGTCCTCGACTGCGGCCTCGGCCTTCTCGATCAGGCTGATGACATCGCCCATGCCGAGGATCCGTTGGGCCATCCGATCGGGGTGGAAGTACTCGAGCTGGTCGAGCCGCTCGCCGACCGAGACGAGCTTGATCGGCTTGCCGGTGACGGCCTTCACCGACAGCGCCGCGCCGCCGCGGGCATCGCCGTCGAGCTTCGTCAGCACGACGCCGTCGAAGGCGACGCGCTCCGCAAACGCCTCCGCCACCCGGACCGCGTCCTGGCCCGTCATCGAGTCGAGCACGAGCAGCACGTTCGTCGGCTTCGAGGCGTCGCGGACCGCCGCGAGCTCGTCCATCAGCTCCTCGTCCACGTGGAGCCGCCCCGCGGTATCGAGGATGACGGTGTCGAGCTTCTCGGCGCGGGCGCGCTCGAGACCCTGCGTGACCGACGCCACCGGGTCGGCGCGCTCCTCGCTGAAGACCGGGACCTGGATCTGCCGGCCGAGCTGCTCGAGCTGGTCGATCGCCGCCGGGCGCTGGAGGTCGGCGGCCACCAAGCCCGGCGTGCGGCCGTCCTTGCGCAGCAGCAGCGCCAGCTTCGCGGCAGCGGTTGTCTTCCCGGAGCCCTGGAGCCCCGCCAGCAGGATGACCGTCGGCGGGCGGCCGGCGAAGGCGAGCCGCGAGTCGCCGGAGCCCATCAGCGTCGTGAGCTCTTCCTGCACGATCTTCACGACCTGCTGGCCCGGCGTCAGGCTCTTCAGCACGTCGGCGCCGAGCGCCCGCTCGCGCACACGGCCGACGAAGTCCTTGACGACCTCGAAGTTGACATCGGCCTCGAGCAGCGCGAGGCGCACCTCGCGCATCGCGCGGGAGATGGCCTCCTCGTCGAGCCGGCCCTGCTTGCGCAGGTCGCCGAGCGCGCCCTGGAGGCGGTCTGAAAGCGTGTCGAACACGGCCCGCCAGTCTAGCCGCGGGGGTTTTCGGGTAGGCGAAACCCATGACCGCCCGCCTGAAACGCTTCGTCAAGCTCTGGGTCGACCTGTTCGCCAGGCACGAACTCCTCGACCACGCGAGCTCGATCGCGTTCGCCGTGCTGAAGGCGCTCGTGCCCCTGACGCTGCTCGGCCTCGCGCTGCTGGGCGCGGTCGGCGAGCGCCGCGCGTGGAAGGAGACGATCTTTCCGCGTGTCCAGTCGCACGTCCAGCCCGCGACGGCGCACGCGATCGACGTCGCGGCCCAGAAGATCTTCTCCCAGGACGCCGTCGGGCTGCTCGTCTTCGCGTCGCTGCTGACGCTCTGGTACGTCTCGGGCTCGGTTCGCGGCGTGATGAGCGCGACGAACGACGTCTACGGCTGCAAGGAGACGCGGTCGTGGAAGGTGCGCTACCCGATCTCGCTCGGCCTGGCGGCTGCGATCACCCTCTGCGTGGTCGGCGCGATCCTCATCGTGCTCGCGGCACCTGCCCTGGCCCGGCACGGTGCGCTCGAGGTCGTGGTCGCGATCGGCCGCTGGGTGGTAGCCCTCGCGTTTCTGGCGCTCGCAGTGGGGCTGTTGATGCGGTTCGCGCCGGTCGAGCCGCGACCGAACACGTGGGTGACCGGCGGGAGCATCCTCGTGCTCCTCGCGTGGGTGGCGGCCACGTTGATCTTCCGTCTGCTCGTTACGACGCTGCTGAACTTCAAGACCGCAACGGGCAACCTCGGCGTGTTCCTCGTGCTCACCGGCTACGTGTATACGTCGGCGATCGTCTTCCTGGTCGGCGTCGAGGTCGACGAGCTCCTGCGCGAGGACGCCGCCGAGGGAGAGCGCGGGCTGCTGCGCATGCTGGGCATCGCGAGATAGTCAACGATCGAAAGGAGCGACATGGCAGACATCGCCAAGGTGATCACGATCATCGGCTCGTCCCCGGAGAGCTTCGCGAAGGCTGCCGATGCGGCCGTGCAGGAGGCGGCGAAGACACTGCGCGGGATCTCGGGCGCCGACGTCGTGTCGATGAGCGCCGTCGTCGAGGGCGACCGCATCAGCGTGTACCGCACGACGGTGAACATCGCCTTCGCGGTCGAGCGCTAGGCGTCAGCGGGACCGCTCGCTGCCGCTGCGTAGAGTGCCTCGAGCGCGCGGGCGTTGCCGACTGCGTCGGCGCGCCCGAGCAACGGCTCCGCCGCGCCGCGGATCGCCTCGCTCAGGTTTTCGAGCTCGAGCTGGTACGAGTTGACGCGCTCGGTCTCGACCCGCTCGACGGCGCCGTCGCGGCGGATCTCGATCAGCGGCTCGTGCGCGTGCCAGGGATCGTCGAGGAAGAGCGAGCCCTCCTCACCGATCACCTCGAGCTCGTCGCGGGAGGGCAGCACGAAGCCGCAGTCGAAGTGCGCCGTCACGCCGTCGTCGTGCAGCATCGCCCCGGCGAAGAGGACATCGACCCCACCGGGGCCTATGACCTGGGCGCCAGCGGTGTGCCGCGGCTCGCCGGCGAGTAGCCGCGAGGCGTCGACGCAGTAGCAGCCGACGTCCATCAGCGCCCCGCCGTCGAGCTCGGCGAGCAGCCGCACGTTGGCCGGGTCGTCCGCGATGGTGAAGCTGAACGACGAGCGGATCACGCGCGGCCGTCCGACCGCGCCGCCGTCGACCAGCTCCGTCAGCCTCCGGGTCTGCGGGTGATGCCGCCACATGAACGCCTCCATCAGCAGACGCCCCGTCCGCTCCGCGACATCGAAGGCCGCTTCGACGTCCGCGGCTCGGCGCGACAGCGGCTTCTCGCAGAGCACGTGCTTCCCCGCCTCGAGCGCACGGATCGACCACTCGCAGTGGAGCGAGTTCGGGAGGGAGATGTAGACCGCCTCGACTTCCGGGTCCTCGAGCAGCGCCTCGTAGCTGACGTGCGAGCGGTCGATGGCCCATTCGCGTGCGTACCCCTCTGCGCGGGCGGCGTCGCGGCTCGCGATCGCGATCAGGTCGACCTTCTCCGAGGCCTGCGCCGGCGGGATCACGAGCCGGTTGATGTGCGCCGTGGAGACGATGCCCCACTTCACGGGCGTCATCCCCACGACGACTCGGTCACGGGCCGGAAGGCCGTCTCGAGGATGCGGTGGGTGCGAGGCCGCGTCAGCGCGAAGAGGACCACCTCGGCCACGTCCTCCGCGCTCATCATGCCGGTGAGCTCCGGCATCTCCGGCGTGCGCCCCCGGCCCATGGCGAAGTCGGTCGCGACTCCGCCCGGGCAGATGTTCGTGCAGCGGACCCCCTGCTCGCGCAGCTCGTGGTCGAGCGCGCGCGTGAAGCCGACCTGCGCGAACTTCGACGCGCAGTAGACCGCCTCCAAGGGCAGTCCGCGCCGGCCCGCCTCCGAGGCGATCGTGACGAGATCGGCCTCGCCGCTCTCGAGCAGGTGCGGCAACGCGGCGCGCACGGCATACAACGTGCCCTTGACATTCACGTCGATCATCTCTTCGAGGTGTTCGGGTGAGAGCTCGAGGAACGGACCGTAGGCGCCGACACCGGCGTTGGCCACGAGGATGTCCAGGCGCCCGAAGCGGTCGACCGTCTCGCCCACGATGGCCTCCAGGTCGGCCGGATTGCGAACGTCGCAGGGGCGCGCGACCACGTCGTCGAGCCCGAGGTCGTCGCCGCTGCGAGACGTCAGCCCGAGGCTGACGCCGGCGGCGGCGAGCATCTGCGCGACCGCGCGCCCGATCCCGCGGCTCGCCCCGGTGACCAGTGCGGCCTTTCCCTCCAGTGGCGTCATCTCTCCTCCAGGTGTTCGAGGGACGGATACAACGCGCGGAAGCGAGGGTAACCGGCCTCGTACGCGCGCACCCAGCCTGCGTCGGGCTCGATCCGCTCGCTCGCCCGGACGCATTCGGAGACCGCCTCGTCGACGTCGGCGAAGGCGCCCGCGGCAACGGCACCGAGCAGGGCGGCTCCGAAGGCCGCTCCTTCCTCTACGGCCATGAGCTCGAGCGGGATGCCGAGCGTGGAGGAGACGATCCGGAGCCAGAGACGGCTGCGAGCGCCGCCGCCCGAGGCGCGCCCGCTCTCCGCGCGGACGCCCAGTTGCCGCAGGAGCTCCAGCGAGTCGCGCAGGCCGTAGGCCACGCCTTCGAGGACAGCGCGGACGAGTGCCGCGCGGCCGTGCTCGAGCCCGAGGCCGGTGAACGCGGCGCGCGCGTACGGGTCGGCGTGCGGAGTCCGCTCGCCGGACAGGTACGGCAGGAAGAGCACGCCTTCGGCCCCCGGCTCGACTGCCTCTGCCTCCGCGAGGAGCTCGTCGTAGCTGACCGCGGGGGCGAATGCGTCCCGGAACCACCTCAGCGAGCCGGCGGCGGAGAGCATCACCCCCATCGCGTGCCAGGTTCGCGGGACGGCATGGCAGAAGACGTGCAGGCGCGCCTCCGGCTCGGGCTCGTACGCAGGCAGTGCCGCGAAGACGACGCCCGAGGTGCCGAGGACGACCGAGAGCGGTCCCGGCCCGGCGACGCCGACACCCAGTGCGCCGGCCGCCTGGTCCCCGGCCCCCGCGGCAACCGGCGTCCCGCCCGCCGTTCGGCCGGAGACCTCCGGCGACTCCAGGGCCTCGGGCAGCCAGGCCCGCGGGATCTCGAGCGCCTCCAGCACCTCGGCGCTCCAGCGCCGCTCGGCGACGTCGAAGAGGAGCGTTCCCGAGGCATCGGCGACGTCGGTCGCGCGCTCACCCGTAAGGCGCAGACGGACGTAGTCCTTGGGGAGGAGGACGTGGCGGATCCGGCCGTAGGCCTCCGGCTCGTTGGCGCGGAGCCAGAGCAGCTTCGGCGCGGTGAAGCCTGTCAGTGCCCGGTTGCCGGTGAGGCGGATCAGCCGTTCGAGGCCGATCCGCAGCTCGATCTCCTCGCACTCTGCGGAGGTGCGCTGGTCGTTCCAGAGGATCGCTGGCCGGATCACCCTCTCGGTCTCATCGAGGGCCACGAGCCCGTGCATCTGGCCTGAGAGGCCGATTCCCGCCGCGCGTTCGGCGCCGACCGCCGCCAGCGCCGCCTCGCTCGCGCGCCACCAGTCCTCGGGATCCTGCTCGGACCACCCAGGTGTCGGCGTGGACAGCGCGTACTGCTCCTCGGCCCGCGCGAGCACCTCGCCTTCCCGAGAGATCGCGATTGCCTTGGCGCCGGTCGTGCCGACGTCGAGGCCGACGAACGCGCTAGGCCGCGCCGAGCGCGGCATAGACGAGCTCGTAGGCGGCCACGGCGTCCTTGCGCAGCTGGGCCTCGCGGAGCGCCTCTCCGTCGAGCCGCCGGGCGACGTCCTCGATGAACCGCCAGTGCAGAACGCTGCGCCGCACGGCCTCGACCGGGTCCTCGGTGTACGGGTACAGGTCGAATCCCAGCCGCTCGCCCTTGTCGCCGTAGCCGGCGCGTCCCAGCTCGACCGCCAGCTCGAGGGTCTCCATGAAGGCGGTCGCCCCGACCATGTTGTCGTCGTCGAAGGTGCCCCAGCCCGAGTTGGCATGTTGATGGCCCAGCAGGCCCTCGGAGGCAAGCAGCGCGGCATACTCGGCCAGGTTCTCGCCGTTCATGATCAGGTGCTGCCAGTCCATGTTGACCTGGACGTTCTGGAGCCCCTGACGGCGGAGCGTGTGGATCACGTGAAGCGTCATCCCCACGTTCCGCATCAGGATCTTCATCGCGGGCTCCGAGTTCTTGTGCTCGAGGAAGAGCGTGATCCCGTGATCGCCGCAGCGCTGGGCCGCCTGGCCGATCCCGTCGAGGAACCAGGCCCAGGTCTCCGTGTAGGGCGTCTGGAACGGGTAGTTGTAGCCCTCGATCCCGGGCCAGATGATGAAGTTCGCCTCGAGCTCGCCGGCGAAGTCGATCGCTTCGAGGGTCCGCTTCACGGCCTCGTTCCTGGTTGCCTCGTCGGGCGAGACGAGCCCTCCCTTGCCGAAGCGCGGGTCGAGGTGGAGCCCGGTTGCCAGGCAGTACACGTCGTGGCCGTCGAGGGCTTCGCGCACGCCGTCGAGATTGTCCGCCGAGAGCTCCTGCGGGTAGTGGAACTCGTAGCCGTCGATGAGGTCGCCGAGCCCGTTCACGGCCTCGCGGACCCGCTCGACGGTCGTCTGCCCCGCGCGCTCCGGCTTGTAGCCGCCGGGGACGAACCGCGTGACCATCGGCCCGAACGCCCAGATCCCGAGGCTCGTCTTGAGGCGCTGGCTCATCGCCCGGCCAACTCGATCAGATTTCACGCCGGCGTGCTCGTCCGTCTTCGTCCAGGTAGTCGCTCCACGAGCGGCTCGGCGAATAGCCGAGCAGCCGCTCTGCCTTGGCGCACGAGATCCCGGACGCGTCCTCGCGCGCGAGCGGGCGGAGCTCGAGCTCGTCGCCGTAGTGGCGGCGGACGAGCTCGGCGAACGGGCGGCTGCCGACGTTGTCGGGCGACGCGACGTAGAAGACCTCGTGGCCCGGGAGATCGGACTGGGCCGCGAGCACGACTGCGTCCGCGAGGTCGTAGACGTCCACGTAGCTCCAGAGGTTCGGGCTCAGCTCCGCGGGATCCCGCACCTGCGGCCCGAGGTTGCGCTCGTAATTCTCCTCGTTCTGGACCCAGCTCGGGCGAAGCGAGATGCAGCGGATGTCGGATCGCGCCACGGCGGCGTCCATCAGCAGCTCTCCGAACCACTTCGAGAGCGCGTAGGGATCCTGCGGCCGGATCGGGTGCTGCTCGTCGACCGGGACGTAGTCGGGCAGGAAGGGGCGCTCCGGAAAGAAGAACCCGGGAATGGTCTCGCTCGAGATGTAGACGAACCGGCCCACGCCGAAGCGGACGGCGGCCTCGAGGACATTGAACGTCGCCGTGAGATTGTTCGCGAAGACCACGTGCGGAGGGTTCTTCGTCGGGTCCGGGATCGCGCCCGCGTGGACCACGGCGTCGACCCCGCGGACGATCGCGAACGCGTCGCCTGCGTCGGTCAGATCGGCCTGAACGTACTCCCCCGGCTCGCCGGGAAGGGTGCGCTCGAAGACGCCCCGAACCAGGTCGGAGGCGCGCACGTCGTGACCGGCTGCGAGCAGGGCGGAGACGGCGGCGGAGCCGACCTTGCCCCTTGCGCCCGTGACGAGAACCCGGATCGCGTCACCCCTGCCGGCTCAACAGGTCGCCCAGTCGGCTAGCTTGCCGCGGCCTGCCGGTACTCGCGCACGACGAGATCGGTCAGCTCCTCCACCGACGTTTCCTTCGTCGGCTTGTCGAGCGTGATCTCGCCGCGCTGGAGCAGGTTGACGCGGTCGCAGACCTCGAACACGTGCGCGTAGTTGTGCAGGATCAGGATCATCGAGACCTCGCC
>JBJMJY010000017.1:0-10901 GCA_045806105.1 Gaiellaceae bacterium
GGCGCTCCTCGCGCGGCTCGCGCGGCGGCGCGTCCTTCGCCCGCTCGACCAGCTCCTCCGGCTGGACGAGCGACCCGTTCTCGTGCTTGGCGACGAGCTTGAGGCCGATCCGGCCGCGCTCCTTGTCGACCTCCTGCACGACGACGTCGAGCACGTCGCCGCGGGCGATCACGTCCTCGATGTGGCCGACGCGGCCCGGCCCGACGTTCGAGACGTGGAGCAGGCCGTCGGTGCCCTTCTTCAGCTCGACGAACGCCCCGAAGTCGGTCGTCTTGACGACCTTGCCGGTGTACTCGTCGCCGACCTCGGGCTCCTTCGTCAGCGCCTGGATCGCGGAGCTCGCGGCGTCGGACTGTGCGGCCGACGTCGCGTAGATCAGGATCGTGCCGTCCTCCTCGATGTCGATCTGGACGTCGTTGTCGCCCTCGAGAGCGCGGATCGTCTCGCCGCCCTTGCCGATCACCATCCCGATGAACTCCGGGTTGATCTTGATCGTCGTGATCCGCGGCGCCGTCTCCGACAGCTCGCCGCGCGGCTCGGCGATCACCTCGAGCATCTGGTCGAGGATCGACGTGCGCGCCCGCTTCGCCTGCTCGAGCGCGTTCCGCATGATCTCCTGCGTCACGCCGGTGATCTTGATGTCCATCTGCAGGGCGGTGAGGCCTTCGCGCGAGCCGGCGACCTTGAAGTCCATGTCGCCGAGGTGGTCCTCGGCTCCCTGGATGTCGGTCAGGATCGTGTAGTCGTCGCCTTCCTTGACGAGGCCCATCGCGATGCCCGAGACGGGCGCTTTGATCGGCACGCCGGCGTCCATCAGCGCGAGCGTCGAGCCGCAGACCGAGCCCATCGACGACGAGCCGTTCGACTCGAGCGTCTCCGAGACGAGGCGGATCGTGTACGGGAACTCGCTCGGCGGCGGGATCATCGCCTCGAGCGCCCGCTGCGCGAGCGCGCCGTGGCCGATGTCGCGCCGCTTCGGGCCGCGCATGAAGCCCGTCTCCCCGACCGAGTAGGGCGGGAAGTTGTAGTGGTGCATGTAGCGTCGGTCGGTCTCGAGCGAGAGGTCGTCGATGCGCTGCCCCTCCTTGGCCGTGCCGAGCGTCAGCAGCGACATGATCTGCGTCTGGCCGCGCGTGAAGAGCGCCGAGCCGTGGGTGCGGGGGCTGACGCCGACCTCGCAGCTGACCGGGCGGATCTCCTCCGGGTCGCGGCCGTCGGCGCGGCGCTTGTCGACCGCGATCTTCCGGCGGACGAGCTCCTTGTAGATGGTCTCGGCCGCACGCTTGATGTGCTGGCGCGTGATCGAGTCCTTGACGGCCGGCGCGTCCCCGTCGGAGGCAGGTGCGCCGACCGGGAACGGAAGCTGCACTCCCTCGTCGATGCGCTCGAAGAGCAGGCTCCGCTTCGCGGACTTGAGCTCCTTCGAGTCCTGCTCGGCTTCGGTGAGCGCCCGCAAGTCGTCCTCGAACTGCTCGCGCACCGGCGTGACCACGGCGTCGAGGCGCTGGCGGTCGAGGATCATCGCCAGGCTCGAGCGGACCTGGATCTGCCGGCGGATGTCGTCCTCCGTCGACTCCATCGAGAGCGGCGCGGAGAGCTCCTCGACGAGCTGCTCGACGACGGTCCCGGCCTCGCGCAGGCCCTCGGAGGCAATGCGCTCCGCGAACCGGTCGCCGTGCTCGCCCTCCAGCTGCGCGGTGAGCTCCGGGTCGAGCCACTTCTCCTTGCCCATTTGGCGGCGCAGCTCCTCCTGCGCGTCGCAGATCTTGCGGATCTCGTCGTGCGCCAGCTCGAACGCCTCGAGGATCGTGTCCTCGGGGATCTCGTCGGCGCCGGCCTCGACCATCGTCAGGGCCTCCGGGGTCCCGACCACGATCAGGTCGAGGTCGCTCTCGCCCTGCTCCACGGCCGGCAGCGGCGGGTTCACGACGAACTGCCCGTCGATGCGGCCGATGCGGACCGCCCCGACAGGCCCGAGGAAGGGCAGCGGCGAGATCATCAGCGCTGCGGAGGCGCCGTTGATGCAGAGAATGTCGTGGGCGGTGACGAGGTCGACCGACAGCGTTGTGCAGACGACGTGTACCTCGTTCTTGTAGCCCTTCGGCCAGAGCGGCCGGATCGGGCGGTCGATCATGCGTGCCGTGAGGATCGCGCGCTCGGTCGGCCGGCCCTCGCGCTTGAAAAAGCCGCCGGGGATCTTGCCGGCCGCATACATCCGCTCCTCGACGTCGACGGTGAGCGGGAAGAAATCGGCGCCCTCGCGGGCCTCCATCCGGCCCTGCGCGGTGGCGAGCACCATCGTTTCACCCGAGCGCACGACCACGGCGCCGTCCGCCTGCTTGGCGAGCTTGCCGGATTCGAAGGTCAGCTCCTGGTCGCCGACGGTGACGGACACCGTCGCGGTCCGGGGCTCAGTCGTTGTTGCCATGTGGTTCCTCCACTTCTGATGGAGAGTGGAGGTTTGAGTCAGCTCCGGCCGTCGCGGCCTGGGGCTCGCTCAAACTTCCACCCTCCGGCGGGTTGGTGTTTTGGTCCGGTTTCGGCCTACCTCCTCAGGCCGAGCTCCTGGATGAGGGCGCGGTAGCCCTCGAGGTTGCGCTTCTGCAGGTACTGCAGCAGCCTCCGCCGCCGGCCGACGAGCTTCAGCAGGCCGCGGCGCGAGTAGTGATCCTTGGGGTGCGTGCGCAGGTGCTCGGTGAGCTCGTTGATCCGCGCCGTCAAGAGCGCGATCTGCACCTCGGCAGAGCCCGTGTCCTCGTTGCTACGGCCGTGCTTGCCGACGATCTCCTGCTTCGCTTCCTTGGTGAGGGTCAAGCTGTCCTCCTTCAAACGCGTCTCCGCGATCCAAGCCCGCCGCGCGGAAGCACACGCGAGCGGCCGAGACCGCGGTCTGGTCGCAAGGGTAGCAACGACGCCGTTTTGACGCCGTTGCGGCTCCCCGTGCGCGGCGGCACCCGGTGGCCACCATCCTCCTCCCCGCTGCGAGCGTATTCCCTGCCGACGCACGCATGGTGACGAGAGCGAAACGAACCCGTCACGATCTATCCACAGTGCAGGCGGCAGTAGCAGCCGGCCACCCGGCGACCACCGAGGCCGGCGTGGAGATCCTCGCCGAGGGCGGGTCGGCGGCCGACGCGGCAGTCGCGGCGTCGCTCGCATCATGCGTGGCAGAGACGGTGATGACGGGGCTGCTCGGCGGTGGGCACGGGATCTACTACGACGGCTCGACTGGCCGCGCGCGGAACCTCGCCTGCTTCGTCGCGGTCCCGGGGCTCGGGGCCGGGCCGCGCGACGACGCCGAGCTGCTGAGGCTCGACGTCCCGTTCGGCGCGGAGCTCGTCCACTACGCGATCGGCCCCGCGTCGTGCGGCGTGCCGGGCCTGCCTGCGGGGCTCGGCGCGCTGCATCGGCAGCACGGCACGCTGCCCTGGGGACGGCTCGTCGAGCCTGCGCTTCGGCTTGCGCGCGACGGCGTCGAGTTCCCGCCGGCGCACGCCGCCTGTCTCGCGATGCTCGCGCCCGTCATGACGATGGACGAGGGCGCGCGGATCTACTCCCCCGGCGGGCGGCTCCTGCAGGCGGGCGAAACGCTCGAGCAGCCAGGATTGACGCCCGCGCTCGAGGCGCTGGCCGCGGAGGGGCCCGAGAGCCTGTACGAGGGCTCCCTCGCGGACGCGTTGCTCGCGCTGATGGACGAGCGCGGCGGCCTCGTCACGCGCGCCGACCTGCGCGCCTACGAGGCCCGGTGGAGCGATCCAACCGAGCTCCGCTTTGCAGAGACGCGCGTGCTCACTCGCGTGGGGCTCGAGCCGGTCGGTGACGTGCTCCCGCGACTGCCGGCGCTTCGCAATCGCTCTCCGGCCGAGCGCGCAGTCGCCCTAGTGAACACGCTCTCCGGCATGGATCTGAACGGCGACACGACGAACCTGGTGGTGGTCGACGGCGACGGCAACGCCTGCGTCCTGACCTCGAGCCTCGGCCTCGGCTCGGGCGACTTCCTCCCCGGGCTTGACCTGCACCTGAACAGCATGCTGGGCGAGGCCGACCTGATCCGCGGGCCGCTCGAGCCAGGCGAGCGGATGGCGAGCATGATGGCGCCGCTGCTCGCCCTCGACGACGCCGGGCTCGCGCTCGCCGCCGGAGCCGCCGGCGGCACGCGGCTGCGGGGCGCGCTCGTGCAGGTCCTTGCAGGGATCCTTGATGAGGGACTCACACCCGACGAGGCGGTCGCGCGGCCACGGCTCCATCCCGTTCCCCGTCTGGTCCACCTCGAGCCCGGGCTCGGCGAGGAGGTCGTGACGGCGCTGGAGGAGGAGGGCCTAGAGGTGCGCGAGTGGCCGGAGCGGCACCACTACTTCGGCGGCGTCAGCGTCGTCGCGCGAACGGGAGCGGCGGGAGATCCGCGTCGAAGCGGGGCTGCGGCGACGGTTCCCTCCGCGCTGAACGGCACCCAGCCGAGGTAGCCGCACTCGGGGCACCCCGGATTCGCCGCCGCCGTCCCGTGGCCCATCGGCTTCGTGTACGCGCTTCCACAGTCAAGGCAGCGCACCCTCGCGAACGCCTCCACCAGACGGTTCTCGCCGTATCCGTGGTGGAGCTCCATGTCCAGAAGAGCCGCGAACGTGACGAAACTTGCGCTTAGCTCGTTCTTTCGTCTCCGCTGTGCTTGAGCGCCGCCAGGGCGACCCAGCCGACGCCACCGCACTGCGGGCATGCGTCGGCTTCTTCCTGGTGCAGCGGCAGGGGATAGACGGTGCCACAGTCGAGGCAGCGCACCAGTTGGCCTTCGTCGCAGGCGTTCGGTCGCTCCACTCCAGGATGGATGCGGACGCCGCGTGCAAATTGCGCGTCACACCGGCGGCTGCGCGCTGCGCGTGGCCTCGACGTCACGCGCGATCTGGGACACGAGGTCGTCCTCGCTCTCGAACGCACGCTCGTCTCGCAACCGCTCCCAGAGCTGGAGCCGGAGCCTCTGTCCGTAGAGGTCGCCGTCTAAGTCGAGCAGGAACGCCTCGATCCGCCGTTCCTCGCCGCCGTAGTGCGGGTTCGTCCCGATCGAGATCGCCGCCCGCCGGCCGTCGGCGGCACCCGCGTAGATGCCGTAGGCGGGGACCAACAGCCCCGGCTCCTGCCGCAGGTTCGCCGTCGGAAAGCCGAGCGTGCCTCCGCGTGCGTCGCCGGCGACCACGGTCCCCTCGACCTCCGCGGGCCGCCCGAGCAGCCGAGCCGCGCGCTCGACCTCGCCGGCGCGGAGCAGGTCGCGGATCCGCGTGGACGAGACTCCCTCGACGAGTGGCACGGCCCGCACGTCGAGCCCGAGCCGTCGCAGTAGCTCGAGGTCGCCCGAGCGCCCGCGCCCGAAGCGGAAGTTCACCCCCGCAACGACGACGCGGGTGCCGATCGGCAAGAGCACGCGCTCGACGAACTCCTCGGGCCCAAGTTGCGCGACCTCCAGATCGAAGTCGACGACGAGCGCCTCGTCGATGCCTGCTTCGTCGAGCAGCTCGAACCGCCGCTCCAGGGCCGTGAGCAGCTCAACGCCGTAGCCGAGCGCGACGCGCGGATGCGGGTCGAACGTGACCGCAGTCGGCACCTCGCCCGCTGCGACCGCGGCGTCCAGGACCCTGCGGTGCCCTCGATGGACGCCGTCGAAGGTGCCGAGCGCGACCGCCCTCGGGCGCGCGTCCAGCTCTGCAGGATCGCGTGCGACCTTCACGCGCCGGCCGTCGCCGCGCCCTCGGGGCCGAGCCGAGCCAGCGCCTCGTCGGCCGGGATCAGCCGCTCCGGGTCTGCGTCCTCGACCCGGAACGGGCCAACCGCCGTGCGCCGCAGCGTCGCGCAGTGGCCGCCGAGGGCGGTCGCGATCGAGCGTACGTAGGTCCCGGAGCTGACGCGCAGGTCGAGCCGCACGACTCCGTCGCTATACGAGATGACGTCGAGCGCATCCACCCGCGACCTCCGCAGGGGCATCTCGACGGCGGCGCCGCGTCGGTGCAGCCGGTAGGCGCGCTCACCGCCGATCTTGACCGCCGAGGCGGCAGGGACCGGCAGCTCCACCTCACCGCGGAGGCCCGCGAGCCGATGCTCGAGCTCTGCCTCGGCCGGCGGCTCCTGCTCCCCCAGCGCCGCCCCCTCGCGGTCGCCGGTGTCCGTAACGAGACGAAGGTCGACGTCCGTCAGGTACCGCTTGTCCAGTCCGACGAAGCATCGGGCCACCTTAGTTGCCCTGCCGGACAACACGAGCAGGAGCCCGGTGGCGAACGGGTCGAGTGTCCCAGCATGGCCGGTGCGCGCTCCCGTCTGCCGTCGCACGTCGGCGACCACCGCGAAGGACGACGGGCCTTCGGGCTTGTCGATCAGGAAGAGCCCGCTCGGGTCAAGCGCCCGTGGCGGCACGGAACTCGCGGTGGATGAAGTCGGTGATCTCCTCGACCGAAGCGTCGCTCGAGAACCCGGCCGCCTGGCGATGGCCGCCGCCGTCCGACATCCGCGCGATGGCGGAGACGTCGAGCTCGTCGTTGGAGGCGCGGAGGCTGATGCGCCGCGTCGGGCCCTCTCGCCGCGGCGGCTCGCGGATCAACGCCGCCATCTCGGCGCCCTCGACCGCACGCAGGTAGTCGATGATCCCCTCCGAGTACGCCTCGGCCGCGTTCAGCTCGGTGAAGTCGCTACGGAGCAGGTGGGAAACGACCAGCCGGCCGCCCTCGTACACCTGCGCCCGCTCGAGGGCGCGCGCCAACAGCTTCAGCTTCGCGAACTCGACCGACTCGTACACGCCCTGGAACACGCGGTGCACGTCGGCACCCGCCTCCACCAGCTCAGCCGCCAGGCGCAGCGCCTTCGGCGTCGTGTTCGTGTACTGGAAACGGCCGGTGTCCGTCACGACCGCGATGTACAGCGCCTCTGCAATCTCCGGGGTGAGCGCCAGGTCGAGCTCCGCGAAGAGGTCGCGCAGCACCTCGCCGGTCGACGATGCGTCCCCGACCACGAGGTTGACGTCGCCGAAGCAGGAGTTGTCGTGGTGGTGGTCGATGTCGAGCGTGAGCACTGCCCGCTCGAGCAGCTCGGGAACCGGCCCGAGCCGCGACTCGTTCGCGCAGTCGAGCGCGACGAGCACTCGCTCCGCCGCGTCGTCCGGCGGCTCGCGGCGGAGGGCTGCGAGCGGCATGAAGCCGTACTCGCGGGGGAGCGGCGCGTCGCCGTAGAGGTACATCTCGCTGTCCTTGCCCAGGGAGTCGAGCGCGAGCTTCGTCGCGAGCAGCGACCCGAGCGCGTCCCCGTCCGGGTTCTCGTGGGTGACGAGCAGGAAGCGGTCGTGCGAGCGGAGCGCGTCCGCGACCGCCTGCAGGTCACTCCTCTTCTGAGTCTGGGGCGAGCTCATCGATGAGTTGGGTCATCCGGACCCCGCGCTCGACGGTCGGATCGTATTCGAACGCCAGCTGCGGAGTCCGCTTCATTCGCAACTCGCGCGCGAGGCGCGCTTGCAGGACGCCGTGGGCGGCGGTGAGCCCGGCCAGCGTCTTCGCACGCTTCGCCTCCGACCCGAGCACGCTGACGAAGACGCGCGCGTGCCGGAGGTCGGGCGAGGTCTCGACCCCTGTCACCGTCACGAAGCCGATTCGCGGGTCCTTCAGTTCGCCGACCGCTTCCGAGATCACCTCGCGGACGGCCTCGTTCACCCTGCGCATGCGATCGCTCATCCGAGGTATTCAAGCGGCTCAGCGCCAACTCACGGCCGTCGGCGCCGTCGTAGGAGACAGTGGCGCTACGTCTCTTCCTCGTGGCCTGGCTCTCCGTCGTCGGCGCGGCGGCGGTGACGGATGGGAGCGCACGCCGCGCCTCGCCGTTCCGCGTGCTCGCGCACGTCCAGCCCGGCGGGGGTTACAGCGCCGACGTCGTGGGCGAGCGGCACTACGCCTATCTCTCGAGCCGTAAGGGCGCGGGCGACAACTGCCCCGCCCAGGGAGTCCGGGTCTACGACCTCGCGCGGCCGAGCCGGCCGCGGCACCTCTCCACCTTCGCGCGCATCCCCGGCACCTGGACCGAGAAGACGATCGTTCGACGCGTCCGCACCCCGGGCTTCGACGGCGTGCTCGCGGCGGTCAGCGTGCAGGCGTGCACCGACGGCTTCGGCGGTTTCGCGGTCTTCGACGTCACGGACCCCAAGCACCCGAAGCAACTCGCGCGGGTGCGCACGGAGCCGCGCGGCTCGCACGAGATCTGGCTGGCGGCTGCGCGCGGGCACGCCTGGGTCTACACGGCCGAGGCCGCGGCCGAGTTCGCGCTCACGCGGGAGTCGTTCGGCTTCCACGTCTACGACGTGACGCATCCGCGCGACCCGAAGGAGGTCGGCGGCTGGAGCGCGTGCCGCGACCTCGGCGACTGCACGCCGCTGACGCCGCCCCCCGACGGTGCGGACCACCGACACCTCGTCCACTCCGTGATCACCAATGCCGCCGCGACGCGCGCCTACCTCTCGTACTGGCGCCTCGGGACGGTAATCCTCGACATCTCCGACCCCGCACAGCCACGCTACCTCGGTCGGACGGGAACCGGCCAGGGCAACGCCCACTCGGCGTGGCTGCTGCCCGGGGAGAAGACGCTGCTCGAGACGCACGAGATCCGGCACGGCCGGCCGGTGGTGTGGAACGTCGCCGACCCTCGGCACCCGGTGCGTCTTGCAACCGTGCGACTGCCTGCCCGGCTGCAGCCCGGCGGCGGCGACTCGTGGGCGTACGCCGACAGCGTCCACGACCCGAAGAGCGCCGGTCGCTACGCCTACTTCTCGTGGTACGCCCACGGCGTCGCGCTCTTCGACCTCCAGCGCCCGCGGCACCCGCGCTTCGTGGCGCGGTTCCGCCCGCCGCCGCAACGCGACCGGTACCGCCTCATCTGTCCCGGCGACAGCTGCACGGCGGTATGGGGCGTCTACGTGATGCCGCGCTACGTGCTCGCCTCGGACCTCAACTCCGGTCTCTGGGTGCTCAGTCGTCCAAGGTGACGACCTCGCGCTCCACCTGGCCGAGCTCGAAGGCCTGGCCGGCGAGGTAGCGTTCGGCGCCGTCCAGCAGCTCCTCGACCTCGCGGTTCCCACGCGCGACGCACGAGAGCGTCAGCCGCGCGCGCTGCCAGAGCTCGTGGTGGTCGACCTCGGCAACCGATGCGCCGAAGCGCCGCTGCAGCTGCGCCTTGACCGAGAGCAGCTCTTTGCGCTTGCCCTTCAGCGAGTCGTTCTCGGGGAAGTGCAGCTCGGCCGAGAGGATGCCGACGTAGCCGGCGGAAGGCACCGGCCGGGCGCTAGCCGGCGGACGTCGGCGTCGGCGCCGGCGTCTCGAGATCGGTGCGCTCGACCTCGCGCGTCTCGTAGATCTCGAGGACGTCGCCTTCCTTGAGGTCGTTGAAGCCCTCGAGCAGGATGCCGCACTCGAAGCCCTCCTCGACCTCGCGGACGTCGTCCTTGAACCGCTTCAGCTGCGCGATCCGCGTCTCGTAGATGACGGTGCCGTCGCGCACGACGCGGACACTCGCGTTGCGGCGGACGGTGCCGTCCGTGACGTAGGAGCCGGCGATCGTGCCGAGCCGCGAGACACGGAACAGCTGCCGCACCTCGACCTCGCCGATCGTCTCCTCGGTGCGCACCGGCTTGAGCATCCCGACAAGCGCCTGCTCGATGTCCTCGGTGAGCTGGTAGATGACGCGGTAGGTGCGGATCTCGACACCCTCCCGGTCGGCGAGCTGCCGTGCCTCGGCGTTCGGCCGCACGTTGAAGCCGACGACCATCGCGTTCGAGGCCGAGGCGAGCATGATGTCGTTCTCGGTGATCCCGCCGACGCCCTGGTGAATGACGCTCACCCGCACCTCGGGGTGCTGGATCTTCGAGAGCTCCGAGATCGCCGCCTCGACCGAGCCGACAACGTCACCCTTGAGCACCAGGTTGAGGTCCTGGACGGCACCTTCCTGCAGCTGCGAGAAGAGCGTCTCGAGCGAGACGGCGACCGGGCGCCGGCTCGCGAACTGCTCGCGCCGCAGCCGCTCGCCGCGCACCTGGGCGAAATGCCTGGCGGTGCGCTCGTTCTCGACGACCCGGGCGTGCTCGCCGGCGGGCGGCGGGTGGTCGAAGCCGAGGATCTCCACCGGGTCGCCCGGCGTCGCTTCCGTCACCTTCTCGCCGCGGAAGTTGTAGAGCGCACGCACCTTTCCCCACGCGTCGCCGGCCACGATCGCGTCGCCGACCCGCAGCGTGCCGCGGTGGACGAGCATCGTCGCGACCGGGCCGCGGCCGACGTCAAGCCGTGACTCGACGATCGGGCCGGATGCCTCCGCAGTCGGGTTCGCCGTCAGCTCGAGCTCGGCGTCGGCGACGAGCAGTACCTTCTCGAGCAGGTCGTCGAGCCCTTCGCTCTGCTTGGCGGAGACGGGCGCAAACTGCGTCGAGCCGCCCCACTCCTCCGGCTGCAGCTCCTCGGCCGCGAGCTCGTTGCGCACGCGGTCGGGGTTCGCGTCCGGGAGGTCGGTCTTGTTCACCGCGACGACGATCGGAACCTGTGCGGCCCGCGCGTGCGCGATCGACTCCCTGGTCTGCGGCATCACGCCGTCGTCGGCCGCGACGACGAGGACGGCGATGTCGGTCACCTTCGCGCCGCGGGCGCGCATCGCCGTGAACGCCTCGTGGCCCGGCGTGTCGAGGAAGGTCAGCTTCCGCTCGCCGTGGACGACCTGGTACGCGCCGATGTGCTGGGTGATGCCGCCGGCCTCGGTCTCGACGACCGCGCTCTTGCGGATCGCGTCCAGCAGGGTCGTCTTGCCGTGGTCGACGTGGCCCATGAAGGTAACGATGGGCGCGCGGCTCGTGAGTTCGTCCGGCTTCGGCTTGGGCGCGACCTTCGGCGGTTCCTTGGGAG
>JBJMJY010000018.1:0-6958 GCA_045806105.1 Gaiellaceae bacterium
GACGGCGAGGTCTGGCTGATCGGGGCCCACATCGACGAGTACAAGCAGGGAAACGTCGCCAACCACGAGCCCGACCGCGACCGGAAGCTCCTTCTGCACCGGCGCGAGATCGAATCGCTGATCGGCCAGGTGCAGCAAAAAGGCCTGACGCTCGTGCCGACGCGCCTGTACTTCAAGAATGGCCGGGCGAAGCTCGAGCTGGCGGTAGCACGCGGCAAGGAGCAGCGCGACAAGCGCCGGGACATCGCCAAGCGCGACGCTCAGCGCGACATCGAGCGCGCGCTCAGACGTCGTCGCTAAGGCGTCGCTTACGATGCCGCTGGAGGCCGTGCCGGCTTTGCCGGGACGGCCGGGCTAACTCCGCTCGTCGAGATGCGGGGCTGAAAGCTCGGTTGCATCCGGCGTGATCCGTAATTGAAATTCGAGCTCCTCTCCGTCCTCCTCGTCCCAGTGCTGACCGATGTGCGTGAACCCGAGGCGCCTGACGAGCGCCAGTGAAGGCTCGTTCTCCGGGCTGATCGAGGCGATGAAGCGACGGATGCCGTGCTCGCGCGAGGCCCAGGCGATCAGGGCGCGCACGACCTCGGTTGCGTAGCCGCGGCGCCGGTAAGTGTCGAAGATCGAGTAGCCGACCTCCACGGCATCCGGAGCCTTGACCGCATTGACACCCGGCGGCCCATGGAACCCGGCGTGGCCGATCATCGGCCGCTCGCCGTCGGGCAAGACGACTGCGTAGACGAACCACTCCTGGATTGCGGGCTGCTCGCGCATCTGCCGGAGGCGAAGGGCCAGGAAGCCACGGTCGTGAGCGTCCGGCCAGTCGTCGGGGAGCTTCATCGTTGCCTCGGCCTCCGCTTCCGATCGACGTTCGGCCAGCAGCGCGTCGATGAAATCCGGCGAGAGCGAGACCAACTCCAGGCGCTCGGATCGGATCGAAGCCACGGATCGAGGCTACAATGAGTAGGCCCGACCCAGACTAAAGTCTGGCACGGGATTGCAGTAAAAACATACGGGGGCGACCTGGTTTCGACGTGGTCGATTCTCCGGCAGAGTTGCAAGCCGAGGTCCCCGGTCGGCCTCGTAAAACAACCGGGAAACAACGTAAGTGCGGATAACGATCACGCACTCGCTCTCGCTGCCTAATCAGTAGCTGAGCGCGTCGCTCCGAACTCGGCCCGTGGTTCGGGTAGCGGCGTCAAAAACGGGCTCGGCGCCTAGGGAGAGCCAATCGCCCGAAGCGCGACACCAAAGGATGGCTAGCCCGGCGGTTGGTCGGCTGCCAACCGGCCGGCGGGCGAAACGCAACGGCAGCCTAAGCTTGTAGACGCTCTGCACGGGGCGATCGCGGACGCGGGTTCGATTCCCGCCGCCTCCATACTTCCCGCAAAACGCGGGTTTCCGATCGGAACGATTCCGACGTGTCCTTTTTGGCCCTCGTTCAGCGCCTTTAGCGCCGTCTCGAGGTCGCTTGTATCCAGGTGGGCGTAGATGTTCGCGGTGGTGCCGATATCGGCATTGTCCGGCGAGCATTTGCGCCAATTTCAGATTCCCGGTCTGACGTAGGAAGTCCGTAATCGCCGTGTGGCGGGCCTCGTGCATTGGCCTGTGCTGCAGGCCGGCCCGGTCTTCGCACTTCACCCACCAGCGGTGCATCGCGGTCGATGAGAGCTGCTTGCGGCGGTCTTGCCAGATCACGCCGATCGGACCGCCGTAGAACTCGGGGCCGGTCTTCTCGGGATAGAGCAGGAACTCTTTGGGCTCTGGCTGGCGGTCGAGGATGTGCCGTTCGAGCTCGTCGCGACCGGCGAGCTCGGCGTGATCGCGCGGCTCGCGGTTCGTCGCTACGTCTAAGAGTCTGTGGCGCGGCACGCGCGTCGCCATAGGTCAGCGTTCGACGTCAGCCTGGACTTGCGGTGTGCAAGGCTGAGAGCGGATGCGGCGATGCAGTGCATGCGACGAAGTGCGCAGGCGCGTGCTCGAGGAGTACCTGCCCCTTTGGCTTGACAACAAGCGGGGCGCGAACGTCTCCCTTATCGAAGCCGCAGACTGGTCGTTCTTGCCGCCGCTGGCCTGCTCCTGGTTCCTCGCCGCGCTCGACTGCCAGATCGTGAGGATCGACGATGACCCGCTGTTCGCGTTCACGATCGAAGGCGGAGGGCGGACGCACCCGTTTGGCGATCGGAAGACCCGGCTGCACCGCGAAGCGTTTCTCACCGTCGCCGCGGGATGCTCGCGCTCCAGTTTCGCTGGCCGCCCGATCGCCTGCGGTTCGAGTCGCCGAGGGCCGAGGGACACGCCGACGGGCGCCTATGGTCCTTCGACCTCGTCGGCTATGCCGAGGGGGAACCGACGGAGGTTGTGCTCGCGGCTGAGACGAAGGGGAGCGAGTCAGAGGCAGTCAAACTCTGGCATGGGGTTAAGAGCTGCTGCGCCCGCGGCGATCACGCCGAGCACGGCCGGACGGCCGAGCTCAATTACCACTGGAAGTACCGTGGCCTCGTGGAGCACAAGCCGTCCGTCTTCTGGATCGTCGGGCCAGGCGCCTTCTCCAATGAGGAGGATCTGCTCTTCGGTGTCCGCGTGGCGGATCGCGGCGTTGTGCATCTTCGCCGGCTCCGCGACAGACGAGAGTTCGCGCCGGTGCGAACGAGCGCAGGCGAACGGCATGCGCCTGACGTCTAGCCCCATCTACGGCGGAACTGATAGCGGCGGCGGTTGCAGTTCGGAACGACTCAACCGCGGCGTGGGGCGAGCTGGCGCTGGCGCTCGAACGGGCCGAGTGGCGGCCCGAACCGGTCGAGTTGCTCGGCTGGCTGTGAGGGCTTGGCGAAACGAAGCGGCACTAGAATCGACGCCCTAGGATGGCCGAGAGCAGCGAGAGCGAAGTCATTGCGCAGGAACTGAGCAGCCTCGCGAGCAAGGTCGCTGATCTGGACACGCGCGTCTCCGAAGTCGAAGCGCTGATTCGGCGCTTGGAAGCGGCTGCCGAGACGACGGCCCGCGGCATGGAGGAAATCTCGTCGCATTGGGACGCGGTGTACCGGGCGATGCGCCGCGCGGAGTAAGTCGGCCACACGATCCTTGTAACTCTCCGCACAAATTTGCTGTATGCTTGCTGAGCGCATAGACCTAGCGCGGAAGCCGTCGAGGCTCCGAAAGTTTCCTCTCCGACTGCCAGACCGGGCCTGAGTGCCGAGAGAGCCCGTCCGGGTGCTCTTGCCTCGATCGCGAGAGGAGCGACAGATGAGTCCAAGCTCAGGAAGCTATGGGAGTGACGGCGTGGCCGAGCGGGAAACGCAGCGAGTGTTGAACGAGAGAGTCGGCGATCGGCTGCTGCCTCGGCGCAAGAGACTGACGTGGATCACCCGGCCGTTCGGGAGCCGCAGGAGGATACGGGCGGAGGAGTGAGCGGCGGCGTCGAGGCGTCGCGAAGGCACGGGCTGTTCGATTTGCGCTGGCCGAAGCGGCCTCTTCGCTTAGATGCCGATCGGCCGGTGCCCGCGCTGCCCGGCTTCGAGGACGTCCCGGAGGGGCTTGATTGGGACGCCTTCTCCACGCGCTGTTTTCCCGGGCGCCGTCGACACGACCTAAAAGCGATCAGCGCCTACAACGTGTACACGCACGGGCGGCGGCGGAGTGGTTTGGCGGAACCGCAGCGCGTGGTGCTCACCGGCGTGGTGCTCACCGGGGCGCGTCTCGGTCGCCTCTCTGGGCGTCAACGGGACGGAAGTCTGGTGGGCGTGCCGTGACTTGACCCACCTTTGCACGGTGGGATGATCGGAGGATCGTGACGAGCGAACATGCCGCCGGGCTGATGGTGGTCTTGATGATCTGCGCGGTGATCGGCCTCGTCTGGGCGACCCACGGCCTAATGGGGGTCTTCTGGGGCGTTGTTTCCATCGCCGCTATCTGGGTCGTCTACTGGAGCGTCTCGCATTTCGTGCTCGAGCCCTCCAGTCTGTGGTCAAGGCTGCACGGCGAGGGCCGCCACGACCGAGACCAGTAAGAACGCGAGCTCAGGCGGCTCATCGTCCCAGCCGTTCCCTGGTCAGACCTCCTCCATGACCAGCACGGGCGCTTGCTCGGCATCGTCAGACAGGCGGACTAACCGTCTTTCGGAGCGTTATCCGGAGGGGGTGCAGACGCTGCACCCGGTCCCATTGACCTGCAGCGCGAAATAAACGACCCTGCCAAAGCGGTCGTCATCTTCGTCGAGCAGCCGGAAGGCCTCTGCGGGCTCACGAACCGTTCGACTTCGACGTGCGTGATTTCCGCGTCCATTGTCGACCGGGAAGGAGCAACTTCAATGAAGCGGCTCTCCTTGTTTCCGTCTGTGAGGAAGGCGACTCCGATGATCCAGGAACCAACCCCGCTGGGCCACGTGATGATCAGGTGCCCGGAATCAGGTGAGGCTGTGCCAGCATCAGGTGAGGCTGTGCCGAGGGGTACGAGAATCGACCCTGCTTCCCTCAAGAGCAGCAACCTCACCGAGCAGACCTTCAGGTGTCCGCACTGTGGGCACGACCACACGTGGTCGGCGAAGGACGCCTGGGTCGAATACGTCTGCTAGAAGCGCGGCGAGCGCACTGGAAGACGCTACGTCTTAGGGCATGCAGACTGGGTTTCCTGACCGTATCGCTGGGCAAGGCGCACTTCAAATGAGGCCATCCGATGCTGGCCATTCCGGAGGTGCCCGGCAAAGACGCCCCCGAACTCCCGCTATTGAGCCGGGCCTTCTGACGTAGGGGAAGTCATTCCGGCGCAGTAAGAGCAAGGCCATCGGGGGACGGGTGGGCCAGCACCTGCCCCCGATGCCTTTTCTCCCTCAGCCGAATAGATGCGCGCTGCCGGCTGACTCCTGCCCTAGACGTCCTCCACGATTAACACGGGCGGCTGGTCTGCATCGTCGTCCCGCACCGCGACCACTCGCAACGTTCCCTTGCCGAGCGGCACCGAGTCACCGACTCGCATGTTCGGGACCGCAACCTCGATCGTCGACGGCTCGGCCGGCGCACCGTCCGAGAGTTCGAGCCTGAACAGGAATCCAGCCATCCAGCGTCCCTCCGTTTCCGTCTGGGGCCGGACGGCGCAACGAGCGTATCGCAGACGAGTGCAGCGGCCTTCGCCGTCACGCTGCGGGTCCCTGCCGTGCCGAGGCGAGCGATGGTGCCGTCAGGCACGCACCGGTTCCGCGTCAGGGCGTCCAGAAGGCCGCGAAGGCAGTCGGGTCGTGCAGGTAATGGAAGAGCCGCGTGACGCGACCCTCTTCAACGGCGACGATGACGGCCTCGTGAGAGTCGAGGCGGCGCTCTCCGCGCACCGCCAGGAAGCGGTCCATGATCACGGCGTGCCACGGACTGGCCGCGATGTCGACGCTGTCCTCTCGCAGCGGACGCCAAGTTCCGGCGGTCAGTTCGTCGATTTGGCGGCGCAGGGCCGCGATGCCGTCTGGGCCCACGTGCGCTCCGGAGAGGGCGGTTTCGAGCCGCACTATCCACGCCGCCTCCGGAGCGACAACCTCAGCGAGTACTTCGCGATCCGCAGCGAGGAACGCACGGTAGAAGTGCTCGACAAGCTCCCGGACCCGCTTCTCGTCCATGGCGCGTATTTTCTCTGCCGTCGCCGTCGAGTCTCGCACTCTACTGCCGGAGCTAGAGGCGGTTCCGAGGCGCACTGCCCCCTTGCGGGAGGAAGCAGTGCGCCGTCGACGTTCTGCCGTCTGCTGTCGGCTTGGTCGTCGGCCCGGAGCTCGAGCGGGCCCAGGTCACGCGTTACCCCGCAGGGCCTCTCGGCCCTTCGCTCCGTCTGCCCGCGCCTCGCGGCGCCGCGGACGGGTTTCTCTAGGTCTGGGATGGGGTCGAAGTCCCCCTCTGACGGCTCTGCGGCCGGTAGTCAGTCGGCCGGGACGTGACGCGCGGGGTTGTCGCGTCAGCCGTCCTAGTGAGCCTCGATCCCGACACTCGGTCGGGATCGTTCGCGGGTTCGATTCCCGCCGCCTCCATCATCGACCGGAAGTCCGGCTTCGCTTGCGCGGAGCCATGACGACTTCGGTCGATTCTTCTTCTACCGGTCGGCCGAAGCGAGCCGACGTCGGGCGAGGACTTCATCTTGCCGCCTGAGGATCGGGAACAGCACGACGGCGGTGCCGATGTTCGCGATGACGAGGAGCAGCTCCATCAGCGCTCCGAAGAAGATGCGCTCGTCGGCGCCGGCACCGGTGACGTAGGCGACGGGGTGGTCGAGAACCGGTTGAAAGAGCGCAAGTGCAGCGATCGACGTGATGATGGTGATCAGGAAGAGCACGCCCGCGACTCGTGCGATGGTTTGAGGGTTCATCCGGTCCCTTCTGGTGAGAACCACGCGTCTCCTAGCCTGGCTGCGCCGGCGCCCAGGGCGCGACGAAGGTTACGAGACGATCATCGACTCGGCACGACGACGGATCCCTCAACGCAACGGTCTCAGGGCGAGGAGCTCGGGGCCGTGCTCGCGCAGCCAGGCGCGCTGCTCGCGCCAGGCGGGACGATGGCGCTCGACGAGGCGCCAGAACCTTGGCGAATGGTTGAGCACGCGTAGGTGGCAGAGCTCGTGTACGACCACGTAATCGAGCACTTCGGAAGGCGCCAGCACGAGCCGCCAGTTGAAGGAGAGGTTGCCGCGCGGGGAGCAGGAGCCCCAGAGCGTGCGCTGGGCGCCGATCCGGATCCGCTGGAAGGCGACGCCGATCTCGGCAGCGGCCTCGTCTGCGACAGCCCCGACGAGCTCGCGGGCTGCGGTCCGCGCCTCGGACTCGCTCACCGCCAGCCGCTCGAGCCCCAGACGCGGGATCTGACGAGCGCGCTGTTGCGCGATCCACTGCTGCTGCTGAGCCAGCACTCGCTCGATCTCGAGGCGGCCCATCCCCTGCGGCACCGTCATGCGCGCCCGCGCGCCCCACCGGGCGTCCCGCCCCCCGCGTCGC
>JBJMJY010000019.1:0-11451 GCA_045806105.1 Gaiellaceae bacterium
TGGCAAATAACATCGGTCTGCGTACCTGCGGCAAGCAGTAAGCCCTGCCGAACCGAAAACTTTCCAGAGGAGTTCGAGTCGAATTCGTAGCGGTCTGGCGGGTACGCGGTGAGCTGGGCCAGTGTTGCTCCTATGTCAAGGCGGGGTTCGCTTTCAGTGTGTTGAAGACGACGCGGACGAGGAGTCGTTTGAGGCAGCGGATCGCTTCGCGGCGGCTTTTCCCTTCCGCTTGTTTTCGTTCGAGGTAGGCGCGAGCGGCGGGGTGGTAGCGAGCCTGCGTGATCGCGACGCGGTAGAGCGCGGCGTTGAGTTGCCGGTTGCCGCCGCGGTCGAGCCGGTGGCGTTGCACGCGGCCTGAGCTCGCTTCCAGCGGTGCGACACCGCCGTGACGAGCGAGCTGCGCGTCGGTGTTGAAGCGGTCGATCGGGCCGATCTCTGCGAGCAGCTTGGCGGCAGTGAGAGCGGCGCAACCGGCGAGCTCGAGCAGCGCTGGCGCTGTCTCGGCGGTCCGCTGCTCGAGCTCGCGGTCGAGCTCAGTGATCGTTCGCGTCAATCCGCGACAACGGGCGACAAGCTCACGCGCGAGCCGCACCTGCAGCTCTTGCTCCTGACGGGAGAGCCAGCGGCTGACACGCTCGAGGTGAGAGGCGCGGCCGAGCATCCTCAGCGGCACAGCGAAGGTCGGGTCGAGCCTACCCAATCTGTGAGACGGTGCTGCTCGTCAGGTATCTACGAAGGGAGGATCGACATGGCCGTACTTATTCGCCATCGTTCGCCAGAACTGAGCCTCGCACAATACGACGAGATCTCGCCGCCAATAGTCGAGAAGCTCAAGCAACAACCTGGGTTCGTGCTCCACGTCGCGTTCGAGGACTCCCAAGGCTTTTGCGTTACCGAGATCTGGGAGTCGCAGGAGCAACACGACGCCTGGTTCAACGACAACGTCGTACCGAACGTCCCCGTGGAGATCAAGCAGGAGGTTGTCCAGATCCACGCCATCCAGCGGCCGTAGGCGGGCGCGGCGATTTGATCCAGTTGTGACCGCAGCCGAAGACGAGGCCCGCAGCGCGGGGCCTCGTTCGTTCGAGATGTGCGCGGAAATAGGCGAAGACGTGCGCGCGCCCAAGGCGCCAGCAGGGGACGAGGCGCTCGACTGCGCCAGCGTGCGGGAACGTCACCCTGAGGGGCCCCCAGATTCAGAGGGCCACGTCGTAAAGAAGCTCAGCATCCACTCGCGCCCCGAGAACCTTCGTCATGACCTGCGTGTGTTCATGATCGATGGGCAACGAAGATGCTCGAAACGCGGCACTGGCCCGTTCGGGATCCTCCATCTCCGCCGCGTAGACGAGGATCCACCCGTCCGTGACCGGAAGCAGATATGCGAGTTCGTGCCGCACGCCTTCGTTCTCGAACGTCGCGATGACCTCGTCTCGACGCCGCATCAACTCGCTCATCCACGATCGAAGCCGATCAACTTCACCGTCAGCCACTCGGTGCATCGCGACTTTCAGCAAGGCAGCACCTCCGGTAGTTGCGGAGCTTGGCGAATCGGAGCGTAAGCGAGGCGGAACTCGCCTGCGCGACGGTCCTAACGCCTGATTCCTCGGGATTCGGGCGGTGGCAACCTTGACAACGCGCCGAGGTTCCACCGGGGTCTGCACGCGACGCGTTTTCGCGGCACGTCTGTCACAAACGTCCCGCTCAGCTAAGCCAAAACGGCGGTTCTTTGTGACTCAGAAAGGCGCATACGGGATTCGAACCCGTGCCGCCGCCGTGAGAGGGCGGTGTCCTAGGCCACTAGACGAATGCGCCCGGCGGAGGCTTAGTGTAGCGGCGAACGGGCAGGACAGAGCCATGCTCGGACGGTGGCGGAAGCGCGGCGAGAAGAACCGTGCAGACAAGCAGGAGGGCGACCCGCACGCGCTCGACGTCGAGGGCGATCCACGCGGCGGCGTCCAGAGCGACGAGTACCGACACGCGGAGCCGACCGAGCTCGTCGAGGAGGACGGCGTCGTGATGAGCGGGCCCGGCGGTGCGCCGCAGGAGAACCTTTCTCCGGAGGAGCGCCGCGAACGTGACCGCGCCGACTAGCCTGCTCGCGACCGTTTCGCCGAAACGAAGAACCCGCCGTTTTGCAGCGGGTTCGAAAGGCTGCGGGGCTAGGATTCGAACCTAGACTACTCGGTCCAGAGCCGAGCGTCCTACCATTAGACGACCCCGCAACGCGCTGTTGCGGCCTCGCGAAGTGTAGCCCCGCTCAGGCGGCCGTGGCGCTGAACGCCGAGGCCCCGTGGCGCCTCAGGCGCCAGCCGGGATCCTGCAGGGTAGAAGCACGGCGCATCGCCCGCCAGCTCCCGTCGGGCTGCGCGAGCTGGAGGCGGCCGAAGCGGTACGCGTAGCGGTTGCACCGCGTGCTCTCGGCGTACCTCTCGGCGGTCGCGATCGGCTCCCAGGCCTGGTGGCTGCGGGGGAGGTAGAACGGCCCCGCGATCCCAGCCGGCGAGACGACGATCCAGGAGTCGCGCGCGAACGGCAGCTCAAGCACGGCGACCCGGAGTTTCCGGCCCGGCCGAATCCCCGACGCGAGCTCGACGTAGCGCGGTGCTTCGCCCGGCCGGGCGAGCTCGTAGTAGAGGCGGCCCTCGCTCGAGTCGCCGAAGGTCGCGAGGCCCACCTGCAGCCACTCGTCCTCGCCGTTGGGGCCGAGGCCAGGCCCGCCGACGCCGACCCAGCCGGCGACGTGGCTCGTGCCGCGGAGGGCGGCGGGCTCATCGAGCATCGTGATGGTGGCGGCGATGCCCGAGGCCTTGGAGTCACTGTAGAGGCCGGCGTAGGAATAGCCCTTCGGGCAGCCGAGTGCCGCGGGCGCAATGACCGCAGCAGCGAGGGTCAGGGCCCCCGCGAGCAGGGCGATGCGGGCGCGGGTCACCAGCCCGAGGATCGGGCCGCCGCAACGCCCTTGCGATCCCTCGTTTCAGGGAGCTACGCGCCGTCGAGCTCAGGCGACGTCCGCGGCCCAGTCGCCGTAGAGCGACGTGTAGAGGCCGCGCTCGCGTAGCAGCTCGTCGTGGCTGCCCTGCTCGACGACTCGGCCGTGCTCGAGGACGACGATCAGGTCGGCGTCGCGGATCGTCGAGAGACGGTGGGCGATCACGAACGCGGTACGGCCGGCGAGCAGCGTGCGCAGGGCCCGCTCGATCTTGCGCTCGGTGCCGATGTCGACCGACGAGGTCGCCTCGTCGAGGATCAGGATGCGCGGGTCGGCCAGCAGTGCCCGCGCGAGCGCGACGAGCTGGCGCTGGCCGAGCGAGAGGCGGCTGCCGCGCTCCTGCAGCTGCGTCTCGTAGCCGTCCTCGAGGCGGAGGATGAAGTCGTGCGCGCCGATCGTCTCCGCCGCGCGAACGATCTCCTCGGGCGGCGCGTCGGGACGGCCGAAGGCGATGTTCTCGCTGACGGTGCCCGCGAACAGGAAGCCCTCCTGCGGCACGATCCCGAGCTGGCGGCGGAGCGACGCCTGCGTGACGTCGCGCAGGTCGTGGCCGTCGATCGTGATCCGTCCGTCTCGCGGGTCGTAGAAGCGCGCCAGTAGCTTCGCGATCGTCGACTTGCCGGCGCCAGTGTGGCCCACGAGCGCGACGGTGGTGCCGGCGGAGACGTCGAGGTCGAGGCCGTGCAGCACCTCGGGCCCGTCGCCATAGCCAAACCGAACCCCCGCGAAGCGAACGTCGCCCTCGACATGCGGCAGCATCTCGGCGCCTGCCTTGTCGAGCACCTCGGGCTCCTTGTCGAGGACGTCGACGATCTTGTCCAGTGCCGCAGTCGCGGAGAGGAAGGTGCCGTAGAGCTGCGAGAGCTGCTGCACCGGGTCGAAGAAGTTCTGCACGTAGAGCATGAAGGCGAAGAGCGTCCCGAGCGTGACCGCGTCCTGGAAGTAGAGGTGGCCTCCGTAGCCGAGCACGACGGCGAGTGCGACGGTCGAGAGCAGGTCGACGAACGGGAAGTAGAGGCCGTTCAGGACGACCGTCTGCATGTTCGACTCGCGGTAGCGGTCGGCGACGGCGCGGAAGTTGCGGATGTTGGCCTCCTCGCGCGTGAACGCCTGCACGATCCGCATGCCGGCGATGTCCTCGGCGAGGGTCGCGGTGACGAGCCCGAGCCGCTCCCGGACGGCGGAGTAGGCGCGTGCCGAGCGCGTGCGAAAGAGGGCGGTCGCGATGCTCATGAACGGGATCACGACGAGCGTCGCGAGTGTGAGCCGCCAGTCGAGGATGAAGAGCAGGATCGCCGTGCCGATCAGGGTCAGCGTGTTCTGGACGAGGCTGGTGACACCGTCGGTGACGAGCTGGTCGATCGCCTCGACGTCGTTGGTCAGGCGGCTGATGATCACGCCGGCGCGGTTGCGCTCGTAGAAGCCGAGCGAGAGGCGCTGGAGGTGGTCGAAGAGCCGGTTGCGCAGGTCGGCCAGGATCCGCTCGCCGACCCAGCCGCTGAGGTACGTCTGCGCGTAGCTCATGCCCCAGTTGAGGAGGCCGGCGACGAGGAAGGCGCCAACGATCCACCAGAGCTTCGTCAGGTCGTGCTGCGCGATTCCTTCGTCGACCGCGTACTTCGAGAGGTACGGCGGCGCGAGCGCGGTCGCCGTCGCGAGGAGCAGCGAGCCGATCGAGAGCAGCGTGCGCGTCTTGTAGGGCCGCGTGAACCGGACGAGCATCCCGAGCCGCCGGCGCGTGCGTTGCCAGGACCAGTCCTCGACCTGCGCTCCCCGCTCGCGCATCAGGTGCCCGCCGGGCTGCCAGACCCTCACGCCGGTCTCCCGCGATCCGACGACCCGATCGTGCCCGCACCCCCACCCAACGAGAGGGTGGGGTAGAACCCGCCACCCTCGGCGGTGACGATACCGCCGGTCGTCGCACGCGTCTGCGACCCCTCTGCGCCGAGGGCGTGCCGGTTCTTCCACACGGTCGCGCCGCTGCTCATGACGCCGTTTCTCCACACAGCCGAGCTGCCGCTCATGACGCCGCCTCCAGCGCTTCCTCGCCGACCTCCTCGTCGCCGGCGCGTGCCTCGACCGCGTCCGCGAACTGCCGCTCGAGCAGGCCGTGCTCGTAGATGTCGCGGTACACCGGGCTCGTCTCGAGCAGCTCGTCGTGCGTCCCGCGAGCGGCGACGCGGCCGTCGTCGAGGACGACGATCTCGTCGGCGAGCGCGATCGTCGAGAGCCGGTGGGCGATGATCAGCGTCGTCCGGTTGCGCATCGCCTCGCGCAGACCGACTCGGATCTTCGCCTCAGTCGTCGCGTCGACCGACGCCGTAGCGTCGTCGAGAATCAGGATCCGCGGGTCGACCGCGAGCGCCCGGGCGATCGCGAGGCGCTGCCGCTGGCCGCCGGAGAGCGTGATTCCGCGCTCGCCGATCACCGTGTCGTAGCCGTCCGGCAGCTCCGCGACGAACTCGTGCGCCTGCGCGAGCCGGGCGATGCGCTCCACCTCCTCGTCGCCAAGCCCGGGCGCACCGAAGGTGATGTTCTCGCGCACGCTCGCCGAGAAAAGGAACGGATCTTGCGAGATCAGGCCGACCGCGTGCCGCAGCGACTTCAGCGTCACGTCGCGCACGTCCACGCCGTCCAGCAGCACGCGACCGCCGGTGGCGTCGTAGAAGCGGGGCACGAGCGAGGTGAGCGTGGTTTTGCCCGACCCGGTCTGGCCGATCAACGCGATCGTCCGGCCCGGCGCGACGACCAGGTCGACGTCCTCGAGCACCGGCCGCCCCTCGAGGTACTCGAAGCGCACGTCCTCGAAGCGCAGCTCGCCGCCGCCCGGCGGCAGCTCGACGGCGTCCGGCTTCTCCGAGATCTCGGCCGGTTCGTCCATGATCTGGAAGATGCGCTCGCCCGAGGCGGTCGCGCGCTGGGACTGACCGATCCACATCCCCAGTGAGCGGAGCGGCATCACGAGCATCCCGAGGTAGAGGTTGAAGGCGACGAAGCCGCCGACCGTGAGCTCGCCGCTCGTCACCATCCGCGCGCCCACGAGCAGCACAGCGGCCTGCGCGAGCAGCGGCACCCAGGAGATGAGCGGCACGTACGTCGCGCGCTGTCGGTTCGCTTTCAGCGTCTGCCGGAAGACCTCCTCCGAGCGCGCATGGAACTTCGCCGACTCCTGCGGCTCCTGCGCGAACGACTTGACGACATGAACGCCGACGATGTTCTCCTCGGCCACCGTCGCGACGTCGGCGAGCTTCTGCTGCACCTCGCGCAGCGTCGGATGGGCGAGGTGGCTGTAGCGGTAGGCCAGCGCAACGAGCACCGGCGTGATCGCCAGCGCGATCAGCGCAAGCTTCCACTGGAACACGAGCAACACCGCGGTCACCAAGACGACGGTGATCGCGTTCTGGAAGAAGAAGATCAGGCCGTAGCCGAGGAAGAAGCGAACGCCCTGCAGGTCGACCGTCGCACGGGACATCAGCTGCCCCGTCTGGTGGCGGTCGTAGAAGCCGAACGAGAGGCGCACGAGATGCGAGTAGAGCCCCTGCCGCATGTCCATCTCCACCGCGAGCGCCTGCCGGCCTGAGATGAGGCGGCGCGCCGCCATCAGCGACGCCCGCAGGATCCCGCACGCCACCACCGCGCCGACGTAGGCCCAGAGCTTCTCGCGATCGCGTTGCGCGAGCGCACCGTCGATGACGTGCTTCGTCAGCCAAATGAGCGCGATCTGGGCCGCCTGCGACCCGATGGCCAGCAGGATCGAGATGACCAGCGAGACCTTGTAGGGCCGGAGGAACCCGAGCAACCGCGCGAACGTCTGGCGATAGCGGGGGGTTTCCTGCACGCTCGAAATCTAGCGCCGGGGTGGCGCGTGGCCGCCTGGCCCGGCTTCCTCGAGCTCGAGACGTTCGAGCTCGTCGCGGATCAGCGAAGCAGCGTCTGCGACCCGCGCGCGGTTCGCCAGGTCGTTGAGCCAGCCGCTGGCCCCGGAGGGGTGGGGCAACGGAATCGCAACGGCGCCATCGTGCTCGAAACGCCGGCCGACACACTCGGTCACGCGCTGCAGGCCGAGCAGCCGCCGCGCCGCGAGCCCGCCCACCGGAATGATCAGCCGCGGCCGGATGATCGCGAGCTCCCACGTGCGCCAGAACGCGCAGAGCTCCTGC
Source organism: Gaiellaceae bacterium (assembly GCA_045806105.1). Taxonomy (GTDB): domain Bacteria; phylum Actinomycetota; class Thermoleophilia; order Gaiellales; family Gaiellaceae; genus AC-32. Next base: position 7,150 of record JBJMJY010000019.1, read on the forward strand.
TCGCGCGGCGTCGGCGTTCGGTCGCCTCGCCCGCTGGGCGCCTTGCCCGGATAGCAGCGGGTGACCGAGGCGCAGTAGAAGGTGGCATAGAAGGCGTCCTCGTCGAGCTCGAGCCAGCGCCGCAGCGTGCGCCCGGCGCGACCGCGCCACGGCAGCCGCTGTTCGCCCTCGACCGCGCCGGGAGCCTGGCCGAACATGTACGCGCGCTGGCCCTCGTACGGCTGGACGATCGGAAGCGACTCGAGCGGGTAGCCGGCCTCGACGCAGGCCCGGCAGACGCGTTGGTCACGCTGGAGCGAGACGATCGAGCGGTAGCGCGAGCGGCGTCTTGTCAAGACCGAACGGCGACGAACCAGCGGCCGGCGAAGAGCGCCTCGCCGCCGCCGAGCTCGCTGGCCAGAGCGTCCGGCTCGAAGTAGCGCTTGTAGACCTCCCAGCGCGAGCCGTCGTTGAGCACGCGCTCCTGCTGCTCCTCCGGCTCGACGTCGGGCCGCAGCGCGGAGTCGACGACCACCAGCTCCGGCGCGACGCGCCGCGCCTCGGCCAGGAACTGCTCGCGCTGCCGGTAGTCGAGGTGGCCGTAGAAGTGTCCCGAGAAGACGCGGTCGAAGGCACCGTCGCCGAACGGCAGCGAGAGCGCGTCTCCCTGCACGAAGTCGGCCCCGGGCACCCGCGACCGCGCCTCCTCGAGCATGCTCTCGCTCTGGTCGAGGCCGACGATGTGGCCGCGCAGGTGCTGTGTGAGAAAGCCCGTGCCGCAGGCAACGTCGAGCGTTCGCGCCGGCTCCAGGGACGCGATCGCCCGGCAGAGCCCCTCGACGTCTTCCTCCCAGCCGGGACGGTCGCGCTCGGCGAAGAGACCGGCGCCGCGCCACCAGTCGTCGTACTCCGGAGCGCGCCGCTCGTAGTAGGCCTTCACCGTTCCTAGACTACGCGGCGTGGCGCGGCCGCTCGAGACCGTCCCGAACTTCTCGGAGGGGCGAGACCGGGCGACGATCAAGGCGCTCGCCGAGGCGCTCGGCGCGCATGCCCGGCTGCTCGACGTCCACGCCGACGAGGACCACAACCGGTCGGTCTTCACGCTCGCGGGCTCGGCGGAGGAGCTCGTCGAGGCGCTGCTCGCGGGGATCGCATGCGCCGTGGAGCGCATCGACCTGCGGCGGCACGAAGGCGCGCACCCGCGGATCGGGGCGGCGGACGTGGTGCCGCTCGTGCCGCTCGACCCGGCTGACGCAGAGGAGGCGCGGCAGGCGGCGCTGATGCTGGCGCGCCGGGTCGGGGAGGAGCTTTCGTTGCCGGTGTTCCTCTACGGCGAGCTCGGCGGCGGCCGCGGGCCGGCGTTCTTCCGCCGCGGCGGGCCCAGGGAGCTGCAGCGGCGGGTCGACGGGGAGGAGGTAGCGCCCGACTTCGGGCCTGCCCGACTGTCGGACTCCGCAGGCGGCGTGCTCGTCGGCGCTCGACGGCCGCTGATCGCGTTCAACGTGAATCTCCGTGGCTCGCTCGAGACGGCGCGCGAGATCGCGGCGCTGGTGCGCGAGAGCGGCGGCGGGTTCGCCGGCGTCAGGGCCCTCGGTCTCGACCTGCCCTCGGCGGGACTCGTGCAGGTGAGCATGAACGTCGAAGACTGGGAGGCGGCGGCGCTGCACGAGATCGTCGCGCGGGTCGAGCAGGAAGCAGCAGCACGCGCGGCGGAGGTCGTGGGCGCGGAGCTGGTCGGCCTGATGCCAGCCGGGGCCGCCGCCGCGGCGGCCGGCGCCACGCTGCGCATCGACGGCTTCGATGCCTCGCGCGTGCTCGAGCTGCGGCTCCTCGACTGACGGCTGCGGCTTCCGCGCCGCCGTCACGCTTTCGTCACGAATCCGGCACAGACACGCGCGCTTTGCCGCGATACGCTCGCCTCGGGGAGGAGGCCGGGCGAACCGTACTCAGGGGCGGTCGGAACGCCAGGCGGCTCAGCGGGAGCGGGATACACTCGCCGCGTGATCGAGAGCAAGGCGTTGACGGGCGACGACCTCGCTCTGGCAGACGTCTGGGACGTCGCGCTCGGCGGCCGGACGGTCGCGCTCGCCGACTCCGCGCGCGAGCGAATGGCCGCGGCGCGGGAGATCGTCGAGCACGCCGCGCACGGTCGCGAAGAGCACACCTACGGCGTCAACACCGGCTTCGGCCGCTTCGTCTCGCGTTCGATCCCGGAGGAGCTGACCGAGGAGCTCCAGCTGCGCCTGTTGCGCAGCCACGCCTGCGGCGTCGGCGAGCCGTACCCCGACGAGATCGTGCGGGCCGCGATGCTGCTCCGGGCGAACGCGCTCGCGAAGGGATACTCGGGCGCGCGCATCGAGACCGTCGAGCTGCTCGTCGAGTGCCTCAACCGCGGCCTCCTCCCGTACGTGCCGAGCCGCGGCTCCGTCGGCGCCAGCGGCGACCTTGCTCCGCTCGCGCACCTCGCGCTGCCGCTGATCGGCGAGGGCGAGGCGACGGTCGACGGCCGGCGGCTGCCGGGGGCGGAGGCGCTGGCGGAGGTCGGGCTCGCGCCGGTGCGGCTGCAGGCGAAGGAAGGCCTGTCGCTGGTCAACGGCACGCAGTTCATGGCCGCGTTCGGCGCGCTGGGGAGCGTGCGCGCCCGCCGTCTCGCCAAGGCTGCCGACATCGCGTGCGCGCAGTCGCTCGAGGCGCTGCAGGGCTCGCGGACGAGCTTCCTCCCGCAGATACACGCCCTGAGGCCCCTACAGGGTCAGGGGGACTCGGCGGCGAACGTGCTCCAGCTGCTCGAGGACTCGGCGATCAACGAGTCCCACCGCTGGTGCGACAAGGTGCAGGACGCATACTCGCTGCGCTGCGCGCCGCAGGTGCACGGCGCCTCGCGCGACCTGCTCGACTACGCGGAGCGGACGGTCGCCGTCGAGCTGAACGCCGCAACGGACAACCCCCTCGTGCTCGTCGAGGACGGCATGCTCGTCTCGAACGGCAACTTCCACGGACAGCCCCTCGCCTTCGCGCTCGACGCACTGGCGATGGCGGTCTCCGAATTCGCCGACATCGCCGAACGACGGGTCGAGCGGCTTGTCAACCCGAGCCTGTCCGGCGGGCTGCCCGCGTTCCTGACCGGCGACGGCGGGCTCAACTCCGGCTTCATGATCCCGCAGTACGTCGCGGCCTCGCTCGTGAGCGAGAACAAGGTGCTCGCGCACCCGGCCTCTGTCGACTCGATCCCCACCAGCGCCGGCCAGGAGGACCACGTCTCGATGGGGAACGCGGCCGGGCTGAAGGCGTGGCAGGTGCTTGTGAACGCCGAACGTGTGCTCGCGATCGAGCTGCTCGCCGGCGCGCAGGGCGTCGAGTTCCTTGCGCCGCTGCAGCCTGGAGTGGGCGTGCGCGCGGTCCGCGAGTTCGTACGCTCGCTCTCGCCGCGCCTGCGCGACGACCGGCCGCTGGCGCCCGACATCGAGGCGATCGCCCTCGCCGTTCGCGACGGCTCGCTGGTCGGGGCGGTCGAGGCGGACACGGGCGAGCTCCGGTGAGCGGCAACGGGACGAACCCGGCACGTCACCGCTCGAAGCACCCCTACCGCGACAGTGCGCTCGCCTACGCCGGGCTCGGTGCGATCGTCGCGGCGATCGCGTTCGCGAGCGGAAGCGGCGTGCTGAAGTCGCTAGCCGGAGGCGTGGCGGCGTTCGTGCTCGCCACCGCGTACACGTGGTGGCGCATGCGCTCCCGCGAGCGCAACGCGGAGCGTGAGGCGCCGTGAGCGCGACGCGCTCGGTCGATGCGGCGGTCGACGCCCTCTGCGGGGACCTCTCGTCGATCCGTGCGCCTCGCGGGGTGCAGCTGAACGCGCGCTCGTGGTCGACGGAGGCGCCGCTACGGATGTTGCTGAACAACCTCGACCCGGACGTCGCCGAGCGGCCCGAGGAGCTGATCGTCTACGGCGGCTCCGGGAAGGCGGCGCGGAGCCCCGAGGCGCTACGGGCGCTGGTTCGTTCGCTGCTGACGCTCGGCGAGGACGAGACGCTGCTCGTCCAGAGCGGGAAGCCGGTCGGCGTCTTCCGCACGACCCCGTCGTCGCCGCGCGTGCTTATCGCCAACTCGCTGCTCGTGCCGCGCTGGGCGACCTGGGACGAGTTCCGCCGGCTCGAGGCGCTCGGGCTGACGATGTACGGCCAGATGACGGCGGGCTCGTGGATCTACATCGGGACGCAGGGGATCCTGCAGGGGACGTACCAAACGTTCGCCGCGGCAGGCGAAAAGCACTTCGGGTCACCTGACTTGCGGGGTCGGACGATCCTCACAGCCGGGCTGGGCGGG
>JBJMJY010000020.1:0-2519 GCA_045806105.1 Gaiellaceae bacterium
GCACCCTCGGCCTTGCGCAGGCAACCAGCCTGCGCTGCGGCCGAGCGCGCACTCTGGCTTGGTGCTAGCGACCGAGAGACCGAACAACATCACTGCAAGGAGCACGAATGGCACGCAAGGCCCTGATCGAGAAGTCGCGCAAGCCCCAGCGCTTCAAGACGCGCGCGTACTCCCGCTGCAACCGCTGCGGCCGCCCGCGGGCGGTCTACAAGAAGTTCGGGCTCTGCCGGATCTGCCTGCGCGACCTCGCGCACCAGGGCGTGATCCCCGGAATGACGAAGTCGAGCTGGTGAACCCGCGAAAAATGGCAAGCATTTTTCGCGGAGCTGGTCTGTCCCGTCGCTTCGCTCGGGAGACGCGGAAGAAAGGTTCCACAAGTGCAAACTGACCCAATCGCAGACATGCTCACGAGGATTCGCAACGCGAACCGCGCGCTGCACGAGCGAGCCGAGATGCCGAGCTCGCGCTTGAAGAGCGAGATCGCGCGCATCCTCAAGGAGGAGGGCTACATCCAGGACTTCCGGGTCGAGCGCGCCGAGGAGACGCCGTACGACACGCTCGTGATCGAGCTCAAGTACGGCCGCAGCCGCGAGCGCGTGATCACGGACCTGAAGCGCGTCTCGAAGCCCGGCCGCCGCGTCTACGCCGGCAAGGACCGCTTGCCGCGCGTGCTCGGCGGGATGGGCACGGCGATCCTGTCCACGTCCAACGGCCTGATCACGAGCCGCGCCGCCGAGCAACAGGGCGTCGGCGGCGAGGTCGTCTGCTTCGTCTGGTGACGCATGAGCCGAATCGGTAGACAGCCCATCGAAGTCCCGGCAGGCGTGTCGATCTCGATCCTGCCCGGTCGCGTGATGGTCAACGGCCCGCTCGGCGAGCTGACCCAGCAGGTGCCGTCGCGGATGCAGGTCGAGCAACAGGAATCGGCGATCGTCGTCACGCGCCCGACCGAGCGCGGCGAGGACCGCGCTCTGCACGGCCTGACGCGATCGCTGATCGCGAACATGGTCGAGGGCGTTACGAACGGCTTCCAGAAGCGGCTCGAGATCCAGGGCGTCGGCTACCGCGCCGCGCTGCGCGGCACCGACCTCGAGCTCAATGTCGGCTTCTCGCACTCCGTCGTGCTGAAAGCGCCGCAGGGGATCACCTTCGAGGTGCCGACGCCGACCGAGGTGATCGTCAGGGGGATCGACAAGCAGCAGGTCGGCCAGACGGCGGCCGAGGTGCGCAAGGTGCGTCCGCCGGAGCCGTACAAGGGCAAGGGTATTCGCTACGAGGGCGAGTACGTCCGCCGGAAGGTCGGGAAGCGCGCGTGAGCACCCTGACGGTCCGCCAGGCGCGCGAGCGACGGCATCGTCGCGTGCGCGGCAAGCTCTTCGGCACCGCCGAGCGGCCGCGCCTGGTCGTGTTCCGCTCGAACCGCGGCATCGAGGCGCAGCTCGTCGACGACCGCGAGGGGAAGACCCTCGCGGCCGCGAGCTGGCTGCAGCTGAAGAAGTCGTCGAAGGGCTCGAAGACCGAGCAGGCGGTCGAGGTCGGCAAGCTGCTGGCGCAGAACGCGAAGCAGGCCGGCGTGGAAACGGTGGTCTTCGACCGCGGCGGCTACCTCTACCACGGTCGCGTCAAGGCGCTGGCCGATGCGGCACGCGAGGGAGGCTTGAAGTTTTGACGGCATCCCCCTTCCGCCCCAGGAACACGATCCAGTCGAAAGGTGAATGCTAAGTGGCTATTGACGTGCACGAGAGCAGGGAGCTCAAGGAGCGGGTGGTCGAGATCAACCGCGTCGCCAAGGTGGTCAAGGGCGGCCGGCGGTTCTCGTTCACCGCGCTCGTCGTGATCGGGGACGAAGTCGATCGCGTCGGCCTTGGCTACGGCAAGGCCCGCGAGGTCCCGCTGGCGATCTCGAAGGCCGTGGACGACGCGAAGAAGAACCTGTTCACGGTGCCGCGGCACGGAACGACGATCACGCACGAGATCCTCGGCGCGTTCGGCGCGGCGAGGGTGCTGCTGCGGCCGGCGAGCGAGGGAACCGGCGTGATCGCCGGCGGCGGCGTGCGTGCGGTGCTCGAGCTGGCCGGGATCCGCGACATCCTCGCCAAGAGCCTCGGCACGACGAACCCGATCAACATGCTCAAGGCGACGGTGCAGGGACTGCAGAGCCTGCGGCGCCCGGAGGAGGTCGCCGCCACGCGCGGGCTGACGATCAGCCAGGTGCTCCCGGTCAGCGCGAAGGCCGAGAACGAGGCCCCCGAAGCGATTTTGCAACAGACTGTTACCAACTCGGAAGAGGAGCCCGCCGCGGCTCCGGAGGAACCGCAGGAGGCGGAGAGTGGCGAAGGTCAAGATCAAGCAGACGCGTAGCGCGATCGGCCAGAGCCAGCGGCACCGGGGCACGCTCCGCGCGCTCGGCCTGGGCAAGATCGGCCGCAGCGCGGAGCATGCCGAGAGCCCGCAGCTCGCGGGTATGCTCAGGAAGGTCCGTCACCTCGTGAGGGTGGACTCCGATGCCTGACGACCTG
>JBJMJY010000021.1:0-3927 GCA_045806105.1 Gaiellaceae bacterium
ACGACCTGCTGGAAGGAGACGGCGAGGCACGGCAGCTTGCGGAGCGCGTCTACCTGCTGGAGGACTGCACTTCGCCTGTGGTCGTTCCCGGAACGGTCGACTACACGGACGAGGCGGACGCGGCGTTCGCGCGCTTCGCAGAGTCGGGCGCGCACCTCGTGCGGTCCACGGAGCCGATGAGCGCGTGGCCGGGCGTGATCGGCGACGCAGTCAGTCGACGAGCTCGAGCCGCTGGCTCGGCCTGAAGCGCCGGCCGGCCTTGCCCGACCGCCGCCCGTCGGTCAGCACCACGTCCGCCGTGTAGTCGTGTGCGCCGCGGATCAGGGACGAGCCGATGCCGTAGGCGTCGACCGGGACGCCGTTGCGCTCGAACTCGCTGATCCTCTCGACGGTGAAGCCGCCCGAGACCACGATCTTGACGCGCTCGAACCCGTCGGCGTCCAGCGCGTCCCGCACCTTCCGCACGAGCCGCTCGTTGACGCCGGTCGGCCTGAAGTCGCCCAGCTCCCCCCACAGCGAGCGGTCGACCAGGCTCTCGGACGTGTCCAGCCGGACGCCCCACAGCTCGTCGCCGAGCGCGCGGGCGACGGCTAGCGCCGTTTCGACCGAGTTGTTCTCGAAATCGACGAGCACGGTGACGTTCGTGTCCGGCGGCGCCCACTCCGCGAACTTCGTCGCCGCCAGCACCGTGTTGCCGCCGTACGACGCGATCAGCGAGTGCGGCACGGTGCCGACGCCCTTGCCGCCCCACCAGCTCGCCTGGTCGTCGGTGGTGACGCCGATCGGCGCTCCGACGATCTGCCCGGCGACGTACGCCGCGTAGCCGTCGCCCGTCTGCACCTTCCAGTGGTCGTGGCGGGCGGGCATGAAGATGACGTGCTTGCCGTTCGCGGCGCGGAGCACCTCGACGACGTTCGTCGTGATCAGCGTCCGCCGCGCGAGCGCACCGAGGTAGACGGTCTCCAGGTGGGCGAAGAGGGTGTAGTCGCCCTCGATCGTCAGCACCGTCTCCCACGGCTGGATCTCGTCGCCGTCGTGCAGCGCGTGCACGGTCAGCGCGTCCCAGTCGTGCGAGGCGAGCTTGAGGATCGCGATCGCCTCGTCCATTCCGCCGAGGTAGGCGTGCTTCTTCTGGAAGGCCTGGACGACGACCCGCGGGTGGCGTCCGTCCTCGATCAGCGTCGAGCGCGCGTGGTTGAAGTACGCGTCGGTGTAGTAGCCCTCCCGCATCTTCTCGATCGGGAGGTCGAAGATCTCGGGCGCGAGCCGTTTAGTGACCGCTCGCTGCTGCATCAGCGTTCCGCTCGAGCTCGAGGCATGCGGCGAGGGCGGTCTCGGCCACCTCGAGCTGCTGCGGCGTGGGGTCGGCGGTCGCGACCCTGTGCTGGAGCTCGTGGCCCGGGCGCGCGAGCGCGCGCGAGAGGCGGCTCTCCGGATGGCGCGTCATCCAGCCGAAGATCTCGGTCGAGGCCGCGAGCGCGCCGACCTGGGCCGCGACCCGCGCGGCGCCACGCACGTGCAGCGGCGCCTTCGACGCGAGCGTCGCTCCGAGCGCCGAGGTCATCACGAGCGGCCCGATCAGGTGCGAGCCGCAGCGCTCGTGCTCGCGTGCGCGCGGCTCGTCGTGCTCGTAGCTGCCGATCGAGATGTGCTCCGCGCCGTGGTACGCGGCGAGGTCGTGGCTGCGCAGAGCGAGTGCGGCGGGCGCGAGAGAGAGGAACCCGCCGAGGAGCTCCCGCGCCAGCGGGCTCAGGCGGTTCGACTCCTTCACCGCGCGCACGACCACCGCCGTGCCGGCCATCGCGGCGAGCACCTGCGGCCGCTGGAACGGCAGCCTCGCCTCAGGCAGCCGCCGGTGCACCTGCGGCAGGAGCGCGAACACCTCCGCGATCCGTGCAGGGCCTCGCAGCAGCGGGTTCTGCACGCCGGCCGCGCGGAAGCTCTTGTGCTCGGCCGCGACCTTCAGCTCCCCATCGGCACCGCGGACGGCGCAGGCCCAGGCGTTCGGCCCGTGCACCAGGACGCCGTTCGAGAGCGCCATCCCGCCGAGGCGGATCTTGTCCTCCATCGCGAAGAGCCTAGCTTCCGCCGGTCACCTCGACGGCGGCGTGGCGGAAGCAGTCGACGGCGAGCTCCAGGTCGTCGACCGCGATGCGCTCGTCGGCGGAGTGGATCAACCGCGAGGCGAGCTGCGGGTCCATCGCGCGCATCGGGAAGAACCCGTACGCGACGGTGCCGAAGGCCACGCGCAGCCAGTGGCTGTCGGTGAACCCGGCCACGCAGACCGGCAGCACCGTGGCCTCGGGATCGACCTCGGCGACGAAGCTCTCGACCGCGTCCCAGAGCGCCGTGCGGAGCTCGCTGCGCGTACCGCCGTGGCCCTCGATCCACTCGAAGTCATAGCCGCCGTCGCCCAGCACTTCCCGCAGCACGGGCTCCACCTGCGCCTGCGTCTGTCCGGGCAGAAGGCGGCAGTCGACGACGACCTCGCAGGCGTGCGGGATCACGTTGCGCTGCTCCGAGGCGCTGATCATCGTCGGCGAGAGCGTCAGGGAGAGCAGCGGCTCCAGCAGCTCAGCGGCGGCCCCGTCGGTCGCGCGTGCGAGCTCCAGCGCCCGGTAGGCGTCGAGCGGCTGGCCCGCGACCGCCTGGATCATCGCCTCCGTCTCGGGCCCGAGCTGGAAGTCCGGCCGGTATGCGGCGAGCCGCTCGATCAACGGGGCCGCCTTCACCAGGGCGTTGTCGGCGATCCCCGGCACCGACGCGTGCCCCGCCCGGCCGTGCACTACCAGCCGGAACGGCGAGCTCATCTTCTCCGCGCTCGAGCAGAGGTAGAACGTGCGGCCGAAGAGCTCCATCCGCTCTCCCGCGCCCTCGTTCAGCGCGAAGTCGGTGCGGACGGCCTCCGGGTGGCTCTCGCAGAGCCACGGCAGCCCGAAGCCGTCACCGACCTCTTCGTCGGCGCAGGCCGCGAAGACGAGGTCGCCCACCGGCTCGAACCCCTCGCGCGCCAGCGACGCCAGCGCCACCGCCTCCGCAGCGACGTGGCCCTTCATGTCGAGGGCGCCGCGGCCCCACACCTCGCCGTCGCGCACCTCGCCCGACCACGGGCCGGCCTCCCACTCGGCGGGGTCGGCGACGACGGTGTCGGTGTGTGAGAGCAGCAGCAGGCTCCGGCCGCCGCCATTCCCGGGCAGGCGCGCGACGAGGTTCGCCCGCTCCGGCACCCTCGCGTACAGCTCGCTCCGGACGCCGTTGTCGCCTAGGTAGTCGCGGAGCAGCTCGGCCGCCTGGGTCTCGTTCCCCGGCGGGTTGACTGTGTCGAGCCGGATCAGCTCCTGCAGGAGCTGCGTGACCTCGTCGCGGAGCGAGTCAGCCCTCCTCGTTCGCCAGCTCGGTCAGCCGGTTGCGCGCCTGCCAGAGCTCGGGGTAGAAGCGTTGCTTGATCAAGCCGCCGAGCAGCTCGACCGGGGTGCCCTGGGTGCCGACCACGCGGTCGCCGATCACCCGCGCGACGGTCAGGTAGTGGCGCATCCGCCAGAGCGTGATCCGCTCGTCCCAGCCGACCAGCAGCTCGGCCAGCTGGTAGAGGGCCTCCTGCTCGCGGCCGCGCTTGTAGAGCTCGACCACGCTCAGCCCGGCCGCCCGCAGCAGGGCCGAGAAGGCCTGCCCCAGCTGCGGGCTGACCCGCCGGATCTGGCGGAAGCCGGGCGAGTCGAAGCCGCTGCCGTGCCCGAGCACCTTGCGGATCGCCTGGTACTCCCAGGGCGAGAGCGCCTCCAGCATCTCCAGCTGGGCGATCACGTAGTCGAGGCAGAGCAGCGCCCGGCGCAGCAGCCGCTCGGCCGCTGCCAGCTCGCCCCGCTCGAGCAGCCGGGTTGCCTGCTCGGCCTCGCTCCAGGCGAGCTGCAGCCAGAGCTCGGAGGC
>JBJMJY010000022.1:0-32484 GCA_045806105.1 Gaiellaceae bacterium
GACCTCCCGCACCCAGGTCGCACGCGGTCTCACGCGGGTTTAGGCCGCCGCAGCCGCGCGCAGACCTCGCTCGAGCGAGCGAAGGGAGCCGACATGGAACCGATGAACCGCGAACAACGCCGCCACCCGGAGCGGCTCGAGCAGGACGCCGAGCAACCAACGCCGACGCCGGGCGACGACACACCGACGAACGCGCCGGACGAGAAGATGCGCGGCGCGGACCGGACGCAGGACGATCTCAGCGTGCGCGCGAAGAACAGCGGCCACGGCAAGAAGACGGCCGACAAGTGGAACCAGTGACCGTCTGAGTTGGACCCGCGCCGCAGGGTGGCCGTGGGGTCGCGAAGCCGACCGGGTCGCGGACTACGCGTTCTCGTGGACGGTCGAGCAGCGGCCCGAGTTCCGGCCGCGGCGCTCTCGGCGGACCTCAGTAGCCGTAGCTGCCCGAGGTGGGCGCCGGCGCGGGCGGCGGAGCCTGCGCGACGCCGCTGCCGCCTGCGGCCACCGGCCGCCAGACGCCGACGTCGCGGAAGCCGTTGCCCTTCACGTCGCCGGGCTTCACGTCCTGCACGAAGCGGTACAGCGGCGCGCCGCGGAAGGCGACCTGCCGCATGCCGCCGGGCCGCTTCACGGTCGCCAGACCTTGCACGCCCGCAGCCTTCACGCCCGCCGGAACGGTGAGCGGCTTCCAGAGCGACAGGCAGGATGACGTCGTGCAGATGAAGCGGCCGTGGCGCTCGGCGCTGAGCGAGTAGAGCGTCATTCCGTTGCGGGTCACGAGAATGCGCTTCCCGAGAGCCGGGTTGCGCATCACCTTCACTACAGCCCGCGACTTGGCGCCGCTCGCGTTGCCGGACCTCGTCACCAGCAGCGTCGCCGTCAGGCCGACCGCCAGCACGATCGCGAGGAACAGCGATCCGCGAAGCTTCCCGATCCTTGTCATCTTGAGCCTCCTTCGTTTGTGCAAGGAGGTACGCACGCGTGCTGCGCAGAGATTGCGCGCTCAACGAAGGCTTAACGCGAGGTGCACGAGCTCGTACTCGAAGGCCAGACCGGAAACCTGCGAGGTTACTCGCTCCAGACAGGGAGCTCGAGGGCGCGCTCGAAGGCGGCGCGGTCGTGCAGCGGGTCGCCGTGCGCGACGATCACATGCTCGAACGGGAGCTCGAGCAGCTCGCGCAGCGCGGGCCGGGCGCGGTCGATGTGCGGCGTGTCCCAGATCCGCAGCTCGCCGTCCGCGCCGGTCATGCCGTCCGCGAAGACGAGCGTCCGCTGCTCGGGAAGCCAGAGCGGCGTCTCGTTGCGGCCGCGTCCATCGTAGAGCGCACGCAGCCCGCCGGGTAGCTCCGAGCCGGGCTCGATCGGCTCGAGCTCCGTCTCGGGGATGTTCTGCCGCTCGAAGAGCCAGGGCCCGAAGGCGCGGCAGCCGTAGCGACGCACGAAGAGGTCGACGTCGCGCACATGGTCGGGTTTCAGTACGACCGCGATCGTCGGCGGCCGCGCGTCGAGCCGCTCCCAGATCGCGGAGCCCTCCTGCGGGGCAAGCGCGTCGAGGACAGCCACCTCGCCGCCGCTTTCGACGCAGGTCGAGGTGACGACCTCCGGCCAGCCCGCGGCCTCGTGCCAGTCCGGGTACGAGAGGCGCCAGATCCAGAGGCCCGGCCTAATGTCCAGTGTCTCGGCCACGGCCATCGCGTAGATTTTCCCTGACACGGCCGCCCCAAGGGCGGTCGAACTGCGGAAAGGGGAGAACATGCGGAGATTCACTGTGGTGGTTGCCGCGCTTGCGCTCGTGGCGACGGCGGTGGCCGTCGGCGTCGCGGCCCGGAGTGCCGAGGCCGCGAGCATCACCAGCTGCACCGACTTCCTGGCGGCGGGGACCTATCAGCGGGTCGTCGTCCCGGCGGGGGCATCGTGCTTCAGCGACGGCGGCGTCACCGTCAGGAGCGGCCTGTTCGTTCAGGACGGCGCGACGTTCGTGCTGGGCAGCCAGGAGGCTCCCGGCGACAACGGCACGATCAGCGGCGGCGTCCACGCGACGAACCCCGCGAACCTGCAGATCCACTTCATGACGATCAACGGCGGCGTCAAGTCGAGCGGAGGCTCCGGCCCTGTCGGTGGCCCGTTCGACATCACCTGGACCACGATCGAGGACAGCCACATCAACGGCGGCGTCAGCATCACCGGCTACGACGGCTTCTGGATGGGCTTCATCCGCAACCACGTCAACGGCTCGGTGAACCTGAGCGGCAACGTGCTCGTGGATCCTGACGGGAACGAGTACGTGACGAACTCGATCCACGGCAGCCTCAGCTGCTTCGGCAACTCGCCGGCCCCGCAGGTCGGGGACTCGGAGGGCTCGCCCAACCAGGTCACCGGCGCGAAGAAGGGTCAGTGCGCAGCGGTCTAAGCGGGCGCTGAACCGTTCCGAGACGAGAGGGGCCACGCGGCCCCTCTCGTCGTCTCGGCGGTACGGTTCCTGCCACCGTGGCCACCGAGCTCGACCGGGGACGCGAGTCGTACGCGCAGTCGTCGTGGGCCGACGCCTACGACGCTCTGGCGAAGGCCGAGGCCGCCGCGCCGCTCGAGGCGCTCGACCTCGAGCTCCATGCGACGGCCGCCTACATGCTCGGGCGAGAGGACGAGTGGATGCGTCTGCTCGGAGACGCCTGTGGGCGTCACGCCGCACGCGGCGACGCGCGCAGGGCCGCCCGTTGCGCGTTCTGGATCGGCACCTTTCAGGCGCTTCGCGGGCAGACGGGGCCGGCGACGGGCTGGCTCGGCCGCGCGCACCGGCTCCTCGAGGGCGAAACGGATTGCGTCGAGCACGCCTACCTCCAGATGCCGGTCGTCTTCCAGCGCGAGGCTGAGGGCGACCACGACGGCGCCGCTGAAACGGCTGCCGCCGCGGCCGATACCGCCAGGCGCTTCGACGACGCCGACCTCTTCGCGCTGGCCGTCTTCGCCCAGGGCGACGTGCTCGTGCGCCACGCCCGAGTGCGGGACGGGCTACCGCTGCTCGACGAGGCGATGGTGGCCGTGACCGCAGGCGGCGTTTCCCCGATCGTCACGGGGATCGTCTACTGCGGCGTGATCCTCGCCTGCGAGGACGTGCACGAGGTGCGCCGCGCACGCGAGTGGACCGAGGCGCTCGCCCGCTGGTGCGAGCAGCAGACCGACCTGCTCGCCTTCACGGGGCGCTGTTCAGTCCATCGAGCCGACATCCTGCGCCTACAGGGCGCGTGGAGCGACGCGCTCGAAGAGGCGGAGCGGGGTGGCCGGCGCTCCGAGGCCGTGGCCAACCAGGCATCCGTCGCCAGGGCCGCGTACCTGTGCGGGGAGGTACGCCGACTGCAGGGGGACCTCGCCGAGGCCGAGCGGGCGTACCGGCGCGCGAGCCGCCTCGGCCTCGAGCCGCAGCCGGGCTGGGCGCTCCTGCGCCTGGCCCAGGGCGATACCGAGGCCGCCGCCCGCGCGATCAGGCGAGCGCTCGCGGAGACCCTCGAACCGCTGAAGCGAGCGGCACTGCTGCCGGCGAGCGCCGAGATCATGGTTGCCGCAGCCGCCTTCGACGAGGCGCGCGCGGTGTGCGCGGAGCTCGAGCAGATCTGCACCGACTGCGACAGCGAGCTCCTGCGCGCGCAGCTCGCGCAGCTGCGCGGCACGATCGCGCTCGCGGCGGGCAACGGGAGCGCGGCCCTCGCTGAGCTGCGGCATGCGTTCCAGGCGTGGCAGGAGCTCGAAGCACCGTACGAGGCGGCGCGGACGCGCCTGCTGGTCGGTCGCGCGTGCCGGCAGGCCGGCGACGAGGATGCCTTCGCGCTCGAGCTCGAGGCTGCTCGGGAGGCGTTCGAGCAGCTCGGCGCGGCGGGCGACGTCGCCGCGGTCGATGCGCTCACGGGCGCGGCGCCGCCGCCTCACGGCCTCAGCTCGCGCGAGCTGGAGGTTCTTCGCCTGGTCGCGAGCGGCCTCAGCAACCGCGAGATTGCGAACGAGCTCGTGATCAGCCAGCACACCGTCGCGCGGCACGTCCAGAACATCTTTCGCAAGCTCGACGTCGGCTCGCGCTCGGCGGCCGGCGCGTTCGCGTTCGAGCACGACCTCGTCTAACGCTGGTCAGAAATGACCATCGCTCCCGCCACAAGTTGGCGGATACGTGCGATGCGCTCGGGAGCTGTCCGTCCGTACGGTCAAGGGACGAGCCACGACACGCGAGGAGGCATCCATGTCGACGACGGAGAGGGCGCAGGAGCGGCAGGAGCAGGTGGTCGAGGAGTTCGAGACGATCGTGATCGGCGGAGGACAGGCCGGCCTCTCGCTCGGCTACTACCTGAAGCGGCTCGGGCAGCGATTCGTGATCCTCGACGCGAACGCGCGCATCGGCGGCTCGTGGCGGACCAGGACGTGGGACTCGCTGCGGCTGTTCACTCCGGCGCGCTACGACGGCCTCCCGGGCTGGGCGTTCTCCGTGCCGGGCTGGTCGTTCCCGACCGCCCGCGAGACGGCCGACTACCTCGAGGCCTACGCGGAGCGGTTCGAGCTCCCCGTGAGGAGCGGCTGGAAGGTCGACCGCCTGGCGGCCGGCGACGGCCGCTACGTCGTCGAGTCCGGCGCCCGCCGCCTCACGGCCGGCTCGGTCGTCGTCGCCACCGGCTTCTACGGGACGCCGCACGTGCCCGCCTTCGCCGGCGAGCTCGACCCGCGGATCGTGCAGTTCCACTCCAGCGAGTACAGGCGCCCGTCGCAAATGCGTCCCGGCGAGATCTTGCTCGTCGGTGCGGGCAACTCTGGGGCGGACATCGCGATGGAGGTCTCGCGGGCCCACCGCACGTGGCTTTCGGGACCGGACAAGGGGCAGGTTCC
This sequence comes from Gaiellaceae bacterium, assembly GCA_045806105.1. GTDB lineage: Bacteria > Actinomycetota > Thermoleophilia > Gaiellales > Gaiellaceae > AC-32. The sequence continues at coordinate 4,864 of JBJMJY010000022.1, forward strand.
GATCCGGATCGAAAGCAGGCGTGGCCGGCTGGTTCTGCCGCTGCTCTGGCTGATCGCGTCCCGCGTGCTCACGGTTAGGACACCGATCGGGCGGAAGGTGCGGGGGCACGTGCTCGGGAGCGGCGCCCCCCGGATTCGCGTCAAGAGCGACGACCTGCGCGCGGCGGGCGTCGAGCTCGTTCCGCGAACGGTGGGCGTGCGCGACGGGTTGCCGCTCCTGGAGGACGGCCGGGTGCTCGACGTCGCGAACGTGATCTGGTGCACCGGCTTCCGGCACGACTTCGACTGGATCGACGCGCCGGTGCTCGACGGCGAACGTGGGCCGGTTCACGAGAGCGGTGTCGCCGCGGCGCCCGGGCTCTACTTCCTCGGGCTCGACTTCCAGCACTCGTTCGTCTCCGAGAACGTCGGCGGCGTGGGCTACGACGCGAAGCGGATCGCCCGCCAGATCGCGGAGCGTTAGGCTCGATGGCCTGGGCTTCCGCGAAGGCTTCCCGATCTTCCACACCGCCGACCTCGAAGCGGCGGTCCGCTTCTACGTCGAGCGAATCGGCTGCGAGGAGGTCTTCCGCTTCGACGACGCGTACGTCGGCCTGACGGGGCCGGTAACGCTTGGGCTGACCGCGGTGCAGGAGCTCGAGCCGCCGGGCCGCGTCTCGCTCTGGCTGTATTGCGACGATGTCGACGCGGAGATCGAGCGGCTGCGCGCCGCGGGAGTCGGAGTCGCGCGCGAGCCAAGGGACCGCGAGTGGGGTGAACGTGCCGGCTCCGTGCGGGACCCCGACGGCAACGAGATCTGGATCGCGGCTCAGTAGCCGCCGAGCGTCCCGACTCGCACGTCGAGGAGCCGGCCCGCCGACCGCAGGAGCAAGGCCCCTCGGCGTAGTGCCGCGTCGGCCTTGCGCGCGTCCCGCGTCGCGGCATCGATGTTGCCGCGATCGTTCTCGACGAAGTCGATCCGCCTCTGCGCCCCGCGCAGCGTCGCCTCGAAGCCGGCCAGCGCCAGCCGCCTCGCGTCGCCGTCCCGCATCGCGCGCAGCCGTGCGATCGTCCGCCGCAGCTTCGTGCGCAGCTCCTCGTAGTCGTGCGTCCGCCTGACCGCCTCGATGCCGTCCGAGAAGACCGGCTTCACCGGCGAGCTCGAGCCGCAGCCCGCGAGCAGGACCGCCACGACGAGCGCCGCCGCCCACCGATGACTTTTCGGCGCGTCCGTCGTCGTACCCTACGACCCCCAAGGGAAGGAGAACGAGATGGGCCAGGCGGTCGTGCACTTCGAAGTCGTCGGCAAGGACGGCGAGAGGCTGCGGCAGTACTACGGCGAGCTGTTCGGCTGGAACATCGACGCCGACAACCCGATGCAGTACGGCATGGTCGACGGCAAGGACAACAAGACCGCGAGCGGCGACACGGGCATCGGCGGCGGCGTCGGACAGGGTCCCGAGGGCTACGGCGGCCACGCCACCTTCTACGTCGCGGTGCCGGACGTCGAGCAGGCGTTGCAGAAGGCCGAGAGCCTCGGCGGCACGCGCGTGATGGGGCCCGAGAACATCATGGACATGGTCGAGCTCGGCCAGTTCAAGGATCCCGAGGGCAACCTGATCGGCATCGTCAAGGACTAAATGCCGGGCTAGCGCCCGACGGCGTAGCCCTGCATCCCACGAGGGTTGGCGGCGGCGTAGAGGACGCCGTCGCCGTCCTTCCCCGCCGCGCTCAGGCGGCCGAGCGACCACGGCTCCCGGAGCTCGACGAGGTGGCCGCGGCGGCGGAGCTCGCCGACGACTGCCGGTTCGAAGCGGGCCTCGAGGGGAAGCGTCCGCGGCCGCGCGGCGCGTGGGTAGAACGACTCCGGGAAGTGCTCGGTGTGGAACATCGGCGCGTCGATCGCCTCCTGCGCGTTCAGCCCGAAGTGGACGAGCGTGAGGAAGAAGACGAGCGCCCACTGGTCCTGCTGGTCGCCGCCGGGCGTGCCGAAGGCGATCGTCGTCCCGTCGTCGCGGCGCGCGATCGTCGGCGAGAGCGTCGTCCGCGGTCGCTTGCGCGGCTCGAGCGAGCTCGGCAGCCCTTCGTCGAGCCAGAACATCTGCGCGCGGGTGCCGAGGCAGAAGCCGAGCCCGGGCACGACCGGCGAGCCGTGGAGCCACCCCCCGCTCGGCGTCGCCGAGACGGCGTTGCCATAGCGGTCGACCACGTCGACGTGACATGTGTCTCCGCGAGTCGGGTCTCCCAGACCGGGCACTAAGGCATCGACGTCGGGCACCGTCGGCAGCCGCGGCTCCCGGCCATTCGGGCTTCCCGGCCGCAGCTCCGCCGAGGCCGACTCGCCGACCAGCGCACGCCGCTCCTCCGCGTAATGCGCTCCCAGCAGCTCGTCGAGCGGCACGTCGACGAAGTCCGGGTCGCCGTACCAGGCCTCGCGGTCGGCGAACGCGAGCTTCGCGCACTCGACCACGGTGTGGACGAACTCGGCGCCGGCGCGGTCGAGCGAGCCGAGGTCGTACCCGTCGAGGAGCGCCAGCTGCTGCAGGAAGACCGGGCCCTGCCCCCACGGGCCGGTCTTCGAGACCCGCCAGCCGTGGTAGTCGAGCTCGACCGGCGGCTCGAGCGACGCCTGCCAGGAGGCGAGGTCGTCCCCGCTCAGGAGCCCCTTGTGCCGTCGCCCCGAGCTGTCCATCGCCTCGCCATGCGCGAGGTACTCCGCGATCGCCTCCGCGACGAAGCCGCGATAGAAGACATCGCGCGCCGCGTCGATCTGCCGTTCGCGACCGCCGGCGCCGGCCTCGTCGAGGACGCGGCGGTAGGTCGCTGCGAGGTCGCGGTTGCGGAAGAGGCTGCCCGGCTCCGGGATCGGCAGGTAGAGCCGCCCCGACTCGGGCCACTCGGTCCGGAAGAGCTCCTCGACCGCGGCGATCGAGCGGCAGATCCCGGGCACGACCGGGTAGCCGCCCTCTGCGTAGCCGAGCGCGGGCTCGAGCACCTGGGCGAGGGAGAGCGTGCCGAGCTCGCGCAGCAGCAGCAGCCACGCGTCGAACGCTCCGGGCACGCACGCCGCGAGCAGGCCGGTGCCGGGCACGAGGTCGAGCCCGAGCTCCCGGAAGCGGCCGATCGTGGCGGCGGCCGGCGCCGGTCCCTGGCCTTCGACGACCAGCACCTCGTCCCGGTCCGCGCTGTAGAGCACGATCGGCGCCTCGCCGCCGGGCCCGTTCAGGTGCGGCTCGACGACCTGCAGAACGAAGCCGGCCGCGACCGCGGCGTCGAAGGCGTTGCCGCCACGCTCCAGCACTGCCATACCGGCGGCGGAGGCGAGCCAGTGCGTCGAGGCGACCATGCCGACGGTGCCACGAAGCTCGGGCCGGGTGGTGAACGGCGGGCTGCGCTCCATCGCCGCGGAAGGCTACGCGGGCCGCGGGTCGCGACTAGCCTCCGAGCATCAGCGCGCATTCCGACACGCTCGTCTTCCTCCCGGCCTGGAACGAGGAGGAGAACCTGCCCGCCGTGCTCGAGGAGTTGCGGCGGGAGCTTCCGCAGGCCGACCTGCTGGTCGTCGACGACGGCTCCACCGACGCGACCGCGGAGGTCGCTCGGGCCCACGGCGCAGAGGTCGTCTCGTTCGGGCAGAACCGCGGCCTGCCGGCCGGGATCGCGGCCGGTTACGCCTACGCGCTCGAGCAGGCCTACGCCTTTTGCGGCCGCGTCGACGCCGACGGGCAGCATCCCGTGCAGGAGCTGGCGCGCCTGCTCGCGTTGATCCGCGCGGACGCCTGCGACGTCGCAGTCGGCTCGCGCTTCGCCAGCGGCGACGGGTACGCGCCCTACCGCTACCGGCCGAGCGGGCCGCGGCGGTTCGGCACCGCGCTGCTGCGCCGCTCGATGCACGTCGTCCTGCGACGGCCGTTCCTCGACGCGACGAGCGGCATGTACGCGGTGAACGCGACGGCGCTGCCGGTGCTCGCACGGCCCTACACGACGGAGGCGCCGGAGGTGGAGGCACTGCTGAGGCTGAACGACGAGGGCCTGCGCGTGAATGAGGTGCCCGTCGAGATGCGTGAGCGGGCCGGCGGCGAGTCGAAGCTGCGCGGCTGGAAGTCGGTGCTCGTTGTCGTCACCGTGATCGGGACGCTGCTGACGTTCCTGCGGCGGCGCTGATGCGGCTCGTCGCCGTCCTCGGCTACTCCGGCTTTCGCGGCCGCGCTCTGCACGCGATCTGCCTCGCGCGCCTGCAGCACGCCGAGGCGCTGGCGGGGGACGACGACGCCGTGCTCCTCTCGGGCGAGGCCGAGCTGATGCGCGACGCCTCGCCTCGGGGCGAGGTCATCCTCGACGGCTCCGCCCGCAACACGCGCGAGAACGCGAAGGGTGTCGCGGCAGCGGCGCGCGAGCTGGGCGCGGACGAGGTCGTCGTCGTCACCTCCTCATGGCATGCCTTCCGCGCGCGCACCCTCGTGCGCGCTGCCGCCGGGGACGGCGTCGCGGTCACCAGCTCGTCCCCGCCCGGGCGCCCGCCGCTCCGGCTAGCGCTACGCGAGCTCGCGTGTCTCGCCGCGCTACCGCTCCACGCGCGGGAGCTAGCCCGCGCCCGCGAGGCGGGCGAGGAGCGTGTCGGTCGGTCGCCAGTACGCGGCGCGCGCGGCGGCTGACGAGCTCAGCGGCGCGAGGTGGTCGGCGGTGAACGAGCCGCGTGAGCGCGCCACGTGCAGCCGCACCCGGTCGGGCGGGAAGCCGGCCTTCCGCAGCCGGTCGAGCAGCAGCGTCATCCCGTCGGTCGCGTGCGGGTCCTCCTCGCTCACGAGGATCGACAGGACCGTGCCCGGACGGATCGGCCGCAGGTCGATGATGCGGGCCTGTTCGCCGTACGGAACCGGGTTCACGCTCTCGATCGCGTCGGGGACCGGCAGGCGCTGGCCGGGCGCCGCGGCCGCGTACTCGACTGCCAGCGCCGCGCCGCGCGAGTAGCCGAGCGCGAGCACCGGCAGCGTCTGCGGGCCGAGCCGCTGCATCGCGTGCCGGACGCCGGTCGTGGCATTGTCGAGGACAGCGCCGCTGTAGTCGGTCTCGTAGCGCGGGTAGAGCACGATCGCCCCGGCGCGCACGAGGTGGTCGATCCAGGGCCGATGGTTCGTCGGCGTCGTCTCCTCGCGCCCGCCCTGGCCGTGGAAGAAGATCACGAGCCGCTTCGGCGCGCCCGCGGGCCGGAAGAGCCAGACGCCCTCGCCGCCCCGGCCGATCGGCCCGACCACCGACGCCCTGGCAGGCGTGGACGTACCGCCTCCTCCGCCGCAGCCGCTGAGCAGCAGAAGCGCGGCGAGCACGACCGGGGGTAGGGCCGCCCTCACGTGACCACTGCGACGACGGCAGCGCCGAACGGTTAGCCGAGCACCGTCGGCAGCCACTCCGCGACGGCGGCCGCGACGGTGCCGCTGCTCTGCAGCGAATGCGTGCCCGGAACCGTGACGACGGTGCGGTTCGGGCCCGGCGGCGGTAGGCCGAAGGGGTCCCGCTCGCCCTGTACGACGAGTGTCGGCACCTCGACCGCGTCCAGCTCGGCGAGCCGGCTCTTCTCCGGCTTCCCCGGTGGGTGGAGCGGGAACGCGAGGCAGAGCACGGCTTTGGCCCCGACGTCCGCTGCGGTGCGGCAGGCCACGCGCGCGCCTGCCGAGCGGCCGCCGACGAGGAGCGGTAGCCCGTCGAGCGGCAGCTGCGAGATCACCGAGATCCAGGCCTCGTCGAGCTGGGAGGCGGGCGCGGGTGAGCGCCGCCCCGCGAGGCGGTACGGCTGCTCGACGAGCGCGACGGTGAGCCCCGCCTCGAGTGCCGCGCGCGCGGCGCCGGCGAGGTCCGGGGAGTCGATCCCGCCCCCGGCGCCGTGCCCGAGCACGAGCCCTGCGCGGGGCGAGTCGGCCGGCTCGAGCCGAGCACGCGCGAGGCCGACCGGAGTTTCGAGCTCGAGCACCGTTCGAGCCTAGTCAGAGAGCACCGCGGAGCGGCGGAGGGCTCGCCGCCGCCGCGCCCGAGCAGCGGTTGTACCGCTGGGTCGCCACGCCGCTCGTCGCGTTCGCGCTCAGGAACCCGGTGTCAGACACGTGCCGGCAGTGTGACGAACGATCCACAAATTCGGTGTGAGCAGGCGAATCGCGCTTCTGTCACGGCGTCAGACGCGTGACCGAAGTGTCACTCCGGTCTTTGGGTGAATCTCGCCTTCTGGCGGCTCGCCGAAGCGATTAGCGGCCTTGTCGTGCTCGGGTTGTTCTACGGCTGGCTCTTGCTCGCCCTGGGCGCTTCGGTGTCGCGTTCACCGCGGGTGCAGTGCTGGTGGATCGCCGCGACCTCGACGCTGCCCTAGCGCCCTTGCTCCGCCGTCGAGACTGCGATTCGATAGCGCCGTGGGAGAGCTCGTTGCCCCGGCTCCCGAGCAGCGCTCGTACCGCTGGCTCGCTGCGCCGCTCGTTGCATTCGCACTCGGCGCGCTCACCGCCGGGTTGCTCGCGGCCCACGACCCGCGCTCGAAGGGCTATTTCCGCCTCTTCTTCAGCGACCCGCTGCACCTGAAGGCCGCCTTCGCGACCACCGCGGCCGCGCTCGCGTGCTTCCAGCTCCTCACCGCCGCCTGGATCTTCCGGAAGCTGCCGTGGGAGAAGCCTGCCTGGGTGAACCCGGTGCACCGCTGGTCGGGCCGACTCGCCTTCACCTGCACGCTGCCCGTCGCCTACCACTGCATCTTCAAGCTCGGCTTCCGCTCGCCGACCACGCGAGTCCTCGCGCACGCGCTGCTCGGCTGCGCCGTCTACGGCGCGTTCGCGGCCAAGGTGACGGTCGTCCGGCTGCACCGCTTCCCGCGGCCGGTGCTGCCGCTCGCGGGCGGGCTGCTCTTCGCGGTGCTGATCGGCGTCTGGTGGACGAGCGCAGTCTGGCTCTACAGCCAGAACGCCGCAGCGGCCGCGCCGTCACGGCACATCACGCTGGAGCTGCTTCCGGGGGACGTCGATCCCGGAGCCGGAGCGAGCGTCTTCCAGACGGCCGGCTGCGGCTCGTGCCACACGCTGAAGGCCGCCGGCGCAGACGGTCAGATCGGCCCAAACCTCGACTCTGCGCGCCCGGGCTTCGACGCCGTCGTCTCCAAGGTGCGCTCGGGCGGCGGCGGGATGCCGTCGTTCGCGGGGCAGTTGAGCCCGAAGCAGATCCGCGACGTCGCGGCGTTCGTCTCCCTGCGCGCCGGCTCCGGATAGAAGATCCAGCCGTGAGCGAGCATCCGGTCTTCAGGCGCGGTCACCCGGAGGGCGACCTGTGGGTCGCACTCTTCCGGGATCCCGCTGGCAACGTCGTCGGCGTCTGGCGGCACGGGCCGCGCGGCGAGAGCTAGACGCTCAGCACAGAGCCGCGCGCCCTCAGGGATGTCGTCCCCTGAGACACGCGCGGCTCTGGCCGGCAGGCGCCATCTCATGCGCGGTAGACGGGTGCACGCCTGGGGCTGAACCGCATATGCGACCGCGCGGACCGTGCGTATCGCCTGACGCGGCTCTGCGCCCTCGAGTCGCTCGCTCGCTGGACGCGCTGGTACTCGTCCCGCATCTCCGCCGTGCGCTCCCGCTGGGATTGACGGCGGAAGTCGGAGTCGTAGTAGAACACCTCGTTCACCTCCTTTCGTTTGTCCGTCTCGACAAGTCGGAAAGTCGAGTGCCGACAATCAGGAGGTGATACGTGCGCCTTCCGAAAATGTGCGTGCTGTCGCGCGCGCTACATTACCGCGCTGATTTCTGCGGCGGATGATGATCGGTAAGTCGCTACCACCAAGTCGGGCTCGACTCGGACTATGTCTTGGAGCTGAGTGACACGCTCGCGCGCTCTTCGGCCTCCGGCGCTGTTCTCGCCTCAGAAACGACGAAAGCGACCTCTCAGGGTCGCCCTCGGTGGACGTCGCTCTCCGGCTTTGGTCTAGCCGGAGCGCCTCCAGTCGAGGACTTCCCGAGGGGCGAAACCGCCGTCACGCCGCTCCACGAAAGCGAAGGTAGTCGCCGGGGTGGAGGCAACGAACAGACGATTTGTCGCGGAGTAATCGTTCAAGTCGCTCCTCCTTTCCCGGAAATGAATGGGGGACATTACACGCACGACATGATGGGCGCAAGGGGATATCGCCGCGGATGTCTCCTCGGCGTTCTGGTCTACACCGGCTAGCGCCGCGGCGACAGCTTCTCGCGTATCCGACCGAGCGGGTCCCGCGGGTCGAGCCGGCCCGCGGCGTTGCATGTCGGGGCGATCGCCGCCGCGGTCCGGAGGGCCTGGATCTATGGGTGGCACGTCCATCGCGTCAGACGTGGCGCACGAGCCAGTCGCGGATGCGGTTCCAGCCCTCGGCCTGGTGCTCGCGCTCGGTCCAGCCGTGGCCCTCGCGCGGGAAGACGACGAGCTCGGTCTCGCAACCCGCCTCGACGAGCGCGCTGTAGAACTCGACCGCCTGCGACAGCGGCGTGCAGAGGTCGTCCTCGCCGTGGAGGATCAGCGTCGGCGTCTTGCAGCGCCGCGCGTGGTAGACGGGCGAGCGCGCCGTGTACTCGCCCTGCGGGTCGTAGGGGTCGGCCTGGAGATAGAGGCGGTCGAACTGCCCGATGTTCGTCGTCGAGTGGAAGCTGACCCAGTCGGTCACGACCGCCATCGGCATCGCGGCGGCGAAGCGGTCGGTCTGCGTCACCGCCCAGCAGGCCATGAAGCCGCCATAGCTACCGCCGGTGATCGCGACGCGCTTGTCGTCCACGATCCCGTCGCGGACGAGCGCGTCGATCCCCGTGAGGATGTCCTGCAGGTCGCCGCCGCCCATGTCGCCGAGGTTCGCCTCCGCGAACTCCGGGCCCCAGCCGACGCTGCCGCGCACGTTCGGGAGGAGGACTGCGTAGCCGGCGTCCGCGAGCAGCTGCGGCAGCCCGTACGCCGGCGCGAACTGCCACGACCAGGAGCCGGTCGGGCCACCGTGGACGTCGACGACGAGCGGCAGCGGGTCGTCGCCGCGCTCGCGCGGGAGCGCGAGCAGGCCCTCGATCTCGAGCCCGTCGGACGACTCCCACCGGTACTCGCGCCAGTCGATGTTCGCGAGCTGCGGGGCAACCTCGGCGTTCAGGCCGGTAAGCGTGCGCCGCTCGCCGTCCTCGAGGAGCACGACCTCGGGCGGCTCGTCGGTGCTCTCCCAGGCGGTCGCGACGCGCGAGCCGTCGGCGCTAGCGGCGACCGCCGGTGAGTATCGCGGCCCGAGGGTGGCCTCGCCGCCGGCGACCTCTTCGTACGAGCCGTCGAGCTTCAGGCGCCCCGCGAACGACCCGGCGCCGCGCCAGCCCGCGACCCAGAGCGCGTCCTCGTCGGCGAAGTCGATCCAGGTGGCGTCCAGCTCGGGGGCGAGCGGCCCCTGACCGAGGACGTGGACCGTGCCGGTGAGCGTGCCGCGGTCCGACGAGAAGCCCTCGACGAACGCGACCCGCCCGCCCGGCGAGATGCGAGGCGCCTGCAGCTGCCACTTCGGCGTGTGCACGCGCTCGACCGAGCGCGTCTCGAGGTCGATCAGGCCGACCCACGCGTCGTACCAGGCGCTCTCCGAGGGCTCGTTCGTGCAGACCGCCGCGACCTTACCGCCGGCCCAGCCGAACTCGAACACGTTGACGCCCTCCGGGGTAACGTCGAGGGTCTCGCCGCTAGCGGCGTCGACGAGCCACAGTCGCCGCCAGAAGCGCGCCGGCCGGAAGACCTTCGGGTCCTGCTCGGCGGCTCCCGCCTCCTCGATCTTCGTGGCGGACTGCGCACCGGCGCGGTCGGCGCCGACGTCCGCTGCGAGCAGCAGCAGCCGCGCGCCGTCGGGCGACCAGGAGATGTCCTCGACCGAGCCCGGGATCTCGCCGAGCTCGCGGTCGTCGATCCGCAGCGACAGCCGCCCCTCGTGCCCGCGGTCGGATGCGTAGGCCAGCCGCGACCCATCGGGCGAGAAACGCGGGAACGCGCCGGCCTCGCCCGGCTGCAGCTCGCCGCCCACCTCGCCGCTCCACAGGCGCGTCTCGATCGGCTTTCCCTTCTCGCGGAAGGACGCCGAGACGGCGAACGCGATCCGCGACCCGTCGGGCGAGAGCGCGACTTCGCCAGGCCGCCGCAGCTTCATCGTGACCTCAGGCGCGAGCTTGCCCGTGGTCGTGGCGACGGCGTCCATCCCGCGCGATCCTAACTAGGCTGCGGCGATGATCCGGCGGCGAGTGATCGTCCACGGCCGCGTGCAGGGCGTCGGCTTCCGCTACTGGCTCGCGCGCGCGGCGCAGACGCGCGGCGTCGTCGGCTGGGCCGCGAATCGCGCTGACGGCACGCTAGAGGCCGTGCTCGAGGGCGAGGCCGAGGCGGTCGAGTCGCTGACGCGCGTCTGCCGCGAGGGCCCGCGCGGCGCCGTGGTCGAGCGCGTCGAGGTCGCGGACGAGGAGCCGGAGGGCCTGCAGGGCTTCGCGGCCCGCTAGCGACCGCGTACGTCGGCGAGCGGGAGTGTGAAGGCCACGCGCGCGCCGCCCCCGGCGCGGTTCTCGGCCCAGATCCTGCCGCCGTGCGCCTCGACGAGCCCCTGCGCGATCGCCAGGCCGAGCCCGGCGCCGCCGCGCCTGCGCGTGCGCGAGTCGTCGTCGCGCCAGAAGCGCTCGAACATCCGCTCCGGCGCGTCGGTCGCGAGCCCGTTGCCCTCGTCTTCCACCGCGACGACGACGTGGTCGGTGTCCTTCGAGACGACGACCGCGACGGCGCCGTTCGGGCTCGAGTGCCTGACCGCGTTGCTCAACAGGTTGAGCAGCACGCGCTGCACCTTGTCGGGCGCCACCCTCACGGCCGGATCCGCCGGATCGAGCTGCGATCCGAGGTGGACCTCGCGCGCCCGCGCGTCGCCCGCCAGCGCCTCGATGCAGGACGAGACGAGCTCGCCCACCGACGCGTCGCGCAGCTCGAGCGTCAGCGCCCCCGCGTCGATCAGCGCGAGCTCGAAGAGGTCGTCGACGAGGCGCGTGAGAATCTCCGTCTGGGCCCGCACGGCCGGGAGGTACTCGGCCGGCGTCGCCAGTCCGTCCTCGAGCGCCTCGACCATCGCCCGCAGCGACGCGAGCGGCGTGCGCAGGTCGTGGCTCGCCCACGCGACGAGCTCACGGCGCGCGTCGAACAGGCGCTCGATGCTGGCCGCCATCTCGTTGAAGGAGGCACCTAGCTCCTGCAGCTCGCGCGGCCCAGCCTCGGAGGCGCGCGCGCTCAGGTCGCCTGCCGCGAGCCGGCTCGAGGTCGCGCGCAGCTGGTCGAGCGGCCGCAGGATCTGCCTGCCGAGCAGCAGCGCGGCGGCGAGCGCGCATAGCGCGGAAAGGGCCACGACCAGCCAGACCTTCGCCTCGTCGTGCATGCCGAACATGACGAGCCCCGACCCCACCACGATCGCAAGCGGCACGCACACGGCGGCCACGGCGAGCACGGCGAGCTGGGCCCTGATGCTCATGCGTCGATCCGGTAGCCGACGCCCCAGACGGTCGTGAGCAGCTCGGGGCGCGAAGGATCGCGCTCGAGCTTCTCGCGCAGGCGGCGGATGTGGACGGTGACCGTTCCGGTGTCGAGCGCCGACGAGTAGCCCCAGACGCGATGCATCAGCTGGTCGCGGGAGAAGACGCGGCCGGCGTTCGAGGCGAGGAACCAGAGCAGGTCGAACTCCTTGGCGGTCAGGCTGAGCAGCTCGCCCTCACGTCTCGCCTCACGCGCAGCGGCATCCAGCTCGAGGGGCCCGACGGAGACGCGCTCGCGGGGCGGCCTTCCGGCGCGGGCGCGCCGGAGCACGGTGTTGACGCGCGCGGCCACCTCGCGGGGCGAGAACGGTTTCGTCACGTAGTCGTCCGCGCCGAGCTCGAGCCCGACGATCCGGTCCGCCTCGTCGACGCGCGCGGTCAGCAAGATCACCGGCAGCTCCGAGCTCGACCTGATCCAGCGGCACAGCGCGAGCCCGTCCTCTCCAGGAAGCATCACGTCGAGCAGCACGAGGCTCAGGCGCTCGCGCTCGATCAGGCCGCGCGCGGCGTCGCCGTCCTCGGCGGTGAGCACCCGGTGGCCGTCGCGCTCGAGGTAGCGCGTGACGACGTCCCGCACCAGCGGTTCGTCGTCGACCACGAGGACCGTCGTCATCTAGGCAGTCTGCCTCTCTTAAACCGGCGCCGGGTGGCGTGCCGGTTACAAGATCCTTAATTCCTCCCACCGCGCGGCCGGTGGAAAACCCCCGGCAAGTCGCCCCCGCACGCGCCTGCCGGCGCGAGTTCGCAAAATCGTAAGGGCGCGTCCGCCGGCCCTCTCCTAGCGTGGCCCGCTCCACGAAAGGAGGAGGCATGACGCATCGTTCAGCCCTTGCGGCACTGCTCGCGGTGGTCGCGCTGGCGCTCGTCGGAGCACAGGCGTCGTTCGCCCAGGGGCAACACCAGGGCCACGGCAAGAACGTCGTGTTCGTGCAGACGAACGAGCTCGGCGGCAACCAGATCGCCGTCTACGACCGCCGCCCGGACGGCTCGCTCACGCGCGCGGGCACGTATCCCACCGGCGGCCTCGGAGGAGCGGCGGCTCCGGGCACCGAATCCGACCGCCTGGCCTCGCAGGGCTCCCTCGTCTACGACCGCGGCCACCGGCTGCTGATCGCGGTGAACGCGGGCAGCAACACCGTCTCGGCGTTCCGCGTGCACGGCGACCGCCTCAGGCTGGTGGACATCGAGCCCTCCGGCGGGCAGTTCCCCGCCAGCATCGGCCTACACGGCGAGCTCGCGTACGTGCTCAACTCGGGCGGCACCGGCGTTGTGCAGGGCTTCCGCCTCTCGAAGGACGGGCTCGCCCCGATCTCCGGGTCCGCGCGGTCGCTCGGGCTCGCGAACTCGAACCCGCCGAACTTCCTCATGTCGCCCGGCCAGGTCGGCTTCACGCCGGACGGCGGGAAGCTGATCGTCACGACGAAGGCGAGCGGGAGCATGATCGACGTCTTCGCCGTCGGCCCCGACGGCCGTCTCTCGGCCGCGCCGGTCGCGAACCCGTCGGCGACGCCCGTTCCGTTCGCGTTCACGTTCGACCCCGCAGGCCGGCTGGTCTCCGGCGAAGCCGGACTGAGCTCAGTCACGACGTACGTGATCCAGCCCGGCGGCACGCTCACCGCGCCGAAGTCGCAGAGCGACGGCCAGGTCGCGCTCTGCTGGATCCTGCAGGTGCAGGGCTTCTACTTCGTCTCGAACACGGGCAGCAACAACGTCAGCTCGTTCACGATCGACGGCTCCGGGCAGCCGTCGCTGGTCGCCGCAGTCGCGGCCACGACGAACCCGGGCCCGATCGACCTCGCCTCGAGCGGCAGCTTCCTCTACGTCGAGACCGGTGTGAACGGCACCGTCGACGCGTTCCACGTAGGGAGCGACGGGTCGCTGGCCTCGATCGGAGTCGTGGACGACCTTCCGCCCGGCATCGAAGGGATCGCGGCAAGCTAGCTCCGCGCCTTCATTCCCCTCTGGTGCTTGCGAAGCCCCGCCTTGCGGCGGGGCTTCGGGTCTAGGATCGCCTCGTGGCATCTGAGCCGCCGGTCACGAGCAGACGCGAGATCGAGGTCTCGGCGCCTATCGAGGTCGCCTGGGACGTCCTCACCCGCTTCGGGGACTGGCCGCAGTGGAACCCGGACGTCAAGTCGATGTCCTACGACGGGCCGCTGGCGCCGGGCTCCGAGTTCCGCTGGAAGGCCGGTCCCGGGACGATCGTCTCGACGCTCGAGCAGATCGAGCCGCCGCGGCTCGTCATATGGCGCGGCCGAACGATGTCGATCAAGGCCCGGCACGAGTGGCACCTCGAGCCGCGAGGCGACGGAACGAGCGTCGAGACCGAGGAGTCCTTCTCCGGGCTGGTCGCCCGGCTCTTCCGCCGGTCGCTGCAGAAGACGCTGGACAAGTCGCTCGGCGAGGGCCTCGAGCACTTGAAGCGTGAGGCGGAGCGCCGGGCGGCCGCCTGAGGTGGCGCGCCACGTCGTCCTGCTGCGCGGGATCAACATCGGCCCGCGCAACCGGATCGCGATGCCGGCGCTGCGCGAGGCGCTCGAGGAGGCCGGCTTCGAGGACGTGCGGACCTACGTCCAGAGCGGCAACGTCGTCCTGAGCAGCAGCGTGAAGCCCGAGACCGTGCGGCGGAAGGTCGAGGAGGTGATCGCGGAGTGCTTCGGCCTCGAGATCGCGGTGGTGGTGCGCACGCGGGCCGAGCTCGCCGCCGTCGTGAAGCGCAACCCGCTCGGCAAGGTCGCGACCGAGCCGAAGCGCTACCAGGTCGCCTTCCTCTCGGCGAAGCTGCCGGCGAACGTCGTACGCGAGCTGGAGGAGGTGGCCGCAGCCGAGGAGCAGGTCGTTGTCGCGGGACGCGAGGTCTACGCCTGGCATCCAGGCACGATCGCCCGCTCGAAGCTGTGGGCGAAGCTCGCGGGCAAGACCCTCGGCGTCACCGCCACATCGCGGAACTGGACGACGGTCGAGGCGCTGCTCGCACTGGCCGAGGAGTAGAGGCACTTCGCCCGCCGCGGCGAATGCCCGGCAGAGCCCGGATGATCCGCCTCGCGAAACAGCTCCTGCTCTCGTGGATCGCCAATGCCGTCGTGCTGGGCATCGTCACGGCGGTGCTGAGCGGCGTCGAGGTCGACTCGGCCGGGAACCTGATCACCGCGGCGCTGCTGTTCGGGATCCTCAACACGATCCTCAAGCCCGTGCTTCGCGCGCTCACCCTGCCGATTGCGTTCATCACGCTCGGGCTGATCTGGTTCGGCGTCTCGATGCTGATGCTCTGGCTGACCGACCTGTTCGTGAGTGGCTTCGACATCCACGGCCTGAGGGCGCTGTTCTGGGCGACGGTCATCGTGTGGGCCGTGAACGTCGTGCTCGACTTCGTGCCGGGCCCGTGGCGCGAGAGTCGTAGGGACTAGCCGCTGCGCTCAGGCGCTGGCTGCCTTCTCCCGCCGCTCGGCCTCCACGATGAACGGCCTGAGGGGACTGGTGGGGCATATCACTCAGGGAGTTAGAAGTTCCCTGCAAATCAACAGGTTTTCACTGTTTGGCACCCACAGTCGCGGGTACGCGAGTCAGGACGAAAGCGATGAGGCCAGAGAGCCTCGAGGGGGTGCAGTCATGTCGATCGTCGAGATGTGGAGCTACACGATCGAGACGCCATCGAACATCGATCTCACCGGCTTCAAGGTCGAGGCCGTGGACGGCGACATCGGCAAGGTCGACGAGGCCACGAGCGAGGTCGGCGGCAGCTTCATCGTCGTCGACACCGGCCCGTGGATCTTCGGCAAGAAGGTCATGCTCCCGGCCGGTGTGATCCGCGACATCGACCCGGACGCGGAGACGATCTTCGTCAACCGCACGAAGGAAGAGATCAAGAACGCGCCCGAGTTCGACGAGACGCGGTACCACGACCAGGCCTACCGCGACGAGCTCGGCGGCTACTACGGCCGCGGCGCCCGGTCGCACGACAATCGGTAACTCCCGGCGGCCTGTGATCGAGCAGACGCCCCGCTCCGGCGGGGCGTCTGCGTGCCGCCGATCTTGCCGGGTATCGCCATGCGCGCGACCGCCAGAAGAAAGAGATCGAAGGAGGCGTTGGACGAGATCGACGGCGCCTCGAGGGACCGCCAGAAGATCATCGGCGAAATCGATGAACAGCAAGCGCAGCTCGACGAGCAGATCGAGTCGAGCTTGAGCAAGCTGCGAAAGCTCTCCGCAGACTGACGTCCTAGCGTCGGCGGCGGCTCAAGACAAACCGACAGGAGTGTCCGACGCGTCCCTCGAACGAGGGACACTTCCTTGAGGACGAGCGGAGGCCGCCGATGTAGGCCCGATGCGCCGCCCGCTGTTCGTGCTTGTGCTGCTTGCGACCATCGCCGCCAGCCAGGCCCAAGCCGCCTTCGCGGCTGTCCACTGGCCCTCCGGGAGCTCCAAGACCGGTCACGCGACCCGTGTGCAGAAGCTCACTCGGAAGGTCGTGGCGTATGCCCGTGACCAGCTCGGCGTCCCCTACAGCTGGGGCGGCGCGTCGCGCCGAACGGGCTTCGATTGCTCGGGGCTGGTGTATGCGGCCTACCGCTCGATCGGCTGGAAGATTCCGCGCTCGAGCTGGGATCAGCTGCGCACGGGACGGTCGGTTCGCTATGCGCGGCTACGGCCGGGTGACCTGCTCTTCACCGAGGGCGGCGGCCACGTCCAGCTCGTGGTCTCGAAGACCAGCGCGATCTCGGCTCCGCAGACGGGCGAGCGCGTGCGCTACGTACCGCTGGCCCAGCTCCGCCCAGAGCTCGCGGGCGCTCGCCGCCTCCTGAAGTAGCCCGGTTTAACTGACGTCCGCGGCCGGCTCGGCCGGCTCGGCCGAGGTGATCGGTTCTTCGCCCGGCATCGTCGGGTCGTCGCCCGTCACGGGCTCGTCGCCGGCCATCGGCTCGCTGCCCGGAATGGGCTCGCCATTGCGGGCGGCCTCGCGCTTCTCCTGCTTGCGCTGCCGCTTGAGGGTGCGCTTTTCCTCGACGGCGCGCTCGCGGTTCCGCTTGTTGATCGTCTGTTGTCGCTTCTTGGTCGCCATTCGGCCTCCTAGTTCCGCATGCCTCGCCCGCCACTGCCAAGGCGCGCTCGCCGCGCCGCGATCTCCTGCTCGAAGACGACGTTGCGCGCCTGCCGCGGCCCGCCGCTGTCGTCGATCTCGAAGGTCACGACCCTGTGCGCGCAGCGGCCGACCGGCCGCTCCCCGCCCGAGAAGCCGTCGCCCGCCACGGCGAGCCGCTCGCCCTCGTCGGTCATGATGAATCCGTGATCCTTGGCCTCGTTGAACCAGAGCATTTGTCCTCGCATCGCATCCTTTCGCTAGGAGGCGGCGCGCGCCACAGCCGCGGCGCGCGCCGACGCTCTGTTTAACCGACCGGCGTTACGTTCTTCGCCTCGGGGCCCTTGGCACCCTCGGCCGCCTCGTACTCGACCTTCGCACCCTCGGCGAGCGACTTGTAGCCGTCACCTGCGATGGACGTGTGGTGGACGAAGAGATCCTTCTCGCCGTCGTCGGGGCTGATGAAGCCATACCCCTTCGAGTCGTTGAACCACTTCACTGTTCCTGTAGCCATGAAAAAACACCTCCTCCTACCTTTCGCGAACGGTAGATGGGAGGCGTTAAGCCGACCAGGTACGCGCTCTGTGGAGCCTTCACGGTAGCAGGGACGGCCTTAACTCGGCCCTCCGAAGGCTCTCGCAACAACGATGCGCCCGCGCCTCGCTAGCCGACCGCAAGCTCGAGGCAGAGCACGACGGCACCGAGCCCCATCGCCACCGCCCAGAGGAACACCCTGAGGTCGACCGGCTCGGCCGGCGAGGCACCGGGGCTCATCAGGCCCGGCGACTCGGGGCGCTCGTGAAGATCCGGGGGAGCCATCAGGCCAGGCCGTCGCATATGCCTCCTATCGGCCCCCCGCAGGAACACTTCGATCCTACGTTCAGGGCTACCAAGTTACTAGGGGTCTCGGCCCGGCTTGGGGGAGCCGTGGCCGGCTCCCCCAAGGCTTGTCTACGCCGCGAGGTCGAGCGCGGGTTCCCCCTCGACCGCCGCGGACTGGCGGGTGTTGCGAGCCAGGAGCGCGACGGCGCCTGCGGCGAGCATGAGAATGGCGCCGGCCAGGAGGGCGAGCTGGAACCCCTCGGTGGCCGCGTGGGCGACGCTCGAGTGGCCGGCATGCAGCACCGATGTGGTTCGCTCCGTCGCGAGCGCGGAGAAGACGGCCAGCCCGAGAGCGGCGCCGAGCTGGGTCCCGGTGTTGAGGAGCCCGGCCGCGAGCCCGGCCTTGTCCTCGCTGACGCCCGCGTTGGCGGCGGTAGTCGCGCCC
Organism: Gaiellaceae bacterium; assembly: GCA_045806105.1. Taxonomy (GTDB): domain Bacteria; phylum Actinomycetota; class Thermoleophilia; order Gaiellales; family Gaiellaceae; genus AC-32. The sequence continues at coordinate 22,745 of JBJMJY010000022.1, forward strand.
ACGAACACGCCGCCGAGGCCGATCGAGGAGACCAGCAGCCCGGGCAGGATGTCCGACACGTACGAGCCGTCGACCGGGATCCGTGACAGCCAGTAGAGGCCGCCGGACGCGATCACCGCGCCGACCACGATCACCGGCTTGGTGCCGATGCGCGCGAACAACTGGGACGAGATGCTCGAGGCAACGATGAACCCGGCCGTCAGCGGGAGGTAGGCGACGCCGGTCTGGATCGGCGAGTAGTGCAGCACGGTCTGCATGTACAGGGTGAGGAAGAAGAACATCGGGAGGAAGCCGGCCGCCGTGACCAGCTGCGTCGCGTCGGCGACCGCAACTCCCTTGACTCGCAGGATCGACATCGGCACGAGCGGGTTCGACGCCCGCATCTCGTTGACTACGAATGCGGCCAGCGCACCTCCAGCGAGGGCGAGACCGCCGATCGTCCGAGCCGCGCCCCAGCCGACATCCGGGGCCTTTACGAGCGAGTAGACGAGCAACAGCATGCCGCCGGTGACGAGAAACGCGCCGAGCGCGTCGAAGTTCGCCAGGCGGGCCGCCCCGCGCTCCCGCTTGAGCAGCACGAAGGCGCCGACCAGGGCGATCGCGGCGAAGGGCACGTTCACGAACAGCACCCACCGCCAGCCCGGCCCCTCGGTCAACAGCCCGCCGAAGAGGACGCCGGCGGCACCGCCGAGGCCCGAGACGGCAGCCCAGGCGCCGAGGGCGGTGTTCCGCTCGCGGCCCGAGCGGAAGATGGTCGTCAGCGAGGACAGGGCGGCCGGCGAGAGCATGGCCGCACCCAGGCCCTGCGCGAAGCGGGCGCCGATGAGCAGCGACTCGCTGTGGGCCAGGCCGCCCACCAGGGACGCGCCGGCGAAGACGACGAGGCCGGTCACGAGGATCCGGCGGCGGCCGAGCAGGTCGGCCACCCGTCCTCCCAGGAGCAGGAAACCGCCGTAGGTAAGGATGTACCCGTTGACGACCCACTGCAGGCTCTCCTGCGTGAAGCCGAGGTCGCGCTTGATCGACGGGAGGGCGATGTTGAGGATCGATGCGTCGAGGACGTCCATGAACTGGACGAGGCAGAGCAGGGTCAGGATCGCGACGCCCCGCCTCGACGAAAGGGACGGGGCGTCTTGCGCTCGAGGGATGGATACCTCTGCCGGATAGGTCTCTGCGGTCATGACCGCGGCCTCCTTCGTAGATGTCTGTCGAGACGACACGCCAGAGTCGGCTGACGTGACATGCCGTCGATCGTGCTCGCTGAGGGAGGAGGCTCGCCTCGTGGGAGCACCACAGTTCGAACCCCAGGGTTTTTGACCGACCCCTAGACTCCCGGGGTGTCCCCCCGGCACGCATGACGGATTCGACTGTCCTCGCGCGGCCGAGGCTCCTCGAACGTACCGACGAGCTGGCTGCGCTCGACGGCCTCCTCGAAGGCGCTTCCGGCGGCAAGCTGCTCGTGATCGAAGGCCCGCCGGGAATCGGCAAGACGGCGTTGATGACGGAGGCGAAGGCGCTGGCGAGGGACGCCGACCTGCGGGTGCTGAGCGCGCGCGGCTCCGAGCTCGAGCGGTCGTTCTCGTACGGGGTAGTGCGGCAGCTGTTCGAGCCCCTGCTCGCGTCGGTGCCGCCGCCGGAGCGCGCCGAGCTCCTCAGCGGGGCGGCGTCGCTCGCGGCGCCGCTCTTCGAGCCCAGCCAGCTCGCGGCGGATCAGCCCGCGGAGTCGTCGCTCGGCACCATGCACGGCCTCTACTGGCTGACCGCGAACGCCACGGCAGGCGGGCCGCTGCTGCTGGTGGTGGACGATCTCCACTGGTGCGATCGGCCGTCGTTGCACTGGCTCGCCTATCTCCTGCCGCGGATCGAAGGGCTGGACGTCTCGCTGCTCGTCGGCCTTCGAGAGGCGGAGCCCGGCGAGGATCCCGCGCTTCTCGGCCGGGTCGTCACCGATCCGCTCGCCACAGTGATCCGGCCCGCGCCGCTCACGCGTAAAGCCGCGGCGAGCGTCGTGCGCGAGACCCTCACCTCCGCCGCCGACGACGCCTTTTGCGAGGCCTGCTGGGAGGAGACGAGCGGGAATCCACTCCTCCTGCGCGAGCTCGTGCACGTGGTGGCCACCGAGGGGCTGATCCCGATCACTGCGAATGTGGCCCGGCTCCACGATCTGGGCGCGCGGGCCGGCTCGCGCGCCGTCGCTCTGCGCCTCTCCCACCTCCCAGCGGAGGCGACTGCGCTTGCTCAGGCGGTCGCCGTCCTCGGCGACGACGTCGAACCGCGATTCGCAGCCGCGCTGGCCGACCTGGACGTCCCGATCGCACTCGATGCCGCGAGAGCGCTCGCGCGCGTGGACGTTCTGCGGCCCGGCTGGCCGTTCGGCTTTGTCCATCCGCTGCTGCGCACCGCGGTCTACGAGTCGATGCCGGCGCCGGAGCGTGACCAGGGACACGCTCGCGCGGCGCAGCTGCTGGCGGAGGCCGGCGCGGAGCCGGAGCTCGTCGCCGCTCACTTGCTGCACAGTCCTCCCGCCTCCGATCCGCGCGCTGTCGTGACGCTCCGTGAGGCCGCCCGCCGCGCCGGCGCGCGCGGCGCCTCCGAAAACGCGGTCGCCTACCTGCGGCGCGCGATCACAGAGCCGCCTCCCGCGGAAGAGCGGGCCGACCTGCTGCTCGAGCTCGGCGCCGCCGAGGTCCGCGTGTGCGGGGACGACGCGGCCGATCACCTGCAGACGGCGTACGAGCTGATCGACGATCCGTTGAGGAAGGCCGGGGCCGGCCTCCTGCTCGGCCGCCAGCTCTTCTTCGTTCGCGGCGAGGAAGCGAACCGCGTGTACTGCGAGGCGCTGGACGAGCTCGGCGGCGCCGACCCCGAGCTCGAGCGGTTGCTCCAGGCAGGATTGATCACGAACGACCTGTTCCTTCCGGGGCGCCACGAGAGCGCGCTCGAGCGGCTGGAGCGCGTCCGAAGCGGTCTCGGCGACAAGACGGTCGGCGAGAAGCTGCTGTTGTCGCTGGTCGCGTATTACGACGCGCGTTCAGGCGCGCCGGCCGCCGAACCCGTTGCCCTCGCCCGGCTGGCGCTCGCGGACGGGTCGCTGATCAAGGGATCCGGAGGCTCGTTCGTGGCGGCCTGCGCGGTGCTCGCGATGGCGGATCTCGACGAGGTTCTCGTCGTCTACGACGACGCGCTTGCCGAAGCCCACAGGCGCGGCTCGACGATCGGCCTCGCTGCCGGAACAGTCTTTCGCGCCAAGTCCCTCGTCTGGAGAGGCGACCTGGGCGAGGCCGAGGAGACCGCCCGAGAGGCCCTGGCTCTCGCCGGCGAGTGGGGGACCTCGGCGCGCTTCTCGGGGCACGCCGCGTCCTTCCTCGCGGACGCGCTGATGGAGCAGGGCCGGCTCGACGAAGCCGCGGCAGTGTTGGCGGAGGCAAACGCGGACGAATCCCTCCCGGACACCGTGCGCCTGCTCTTCCTCCGCGACAGCAACGCGCGCCTCCGAATCCTGCGAGGAGACCCGGCAAGAGGCGCCGACGAGCTGCTCGCCTCGGGTCGCGACTTCGAGGCAGTAGGGAGTCACAACCCGGCGTTCATCGCCTGGCGCTCGCCGGCCGCGCTCGCAAAGCTCCAGCTCGGCGAGCGCGACGAAGCACGGCGACTGGCGAGCGAAGAGCTCGAGCTCGCGCGCAGCTGGGGTGCTCCCCGCGCACTCGGTGCCGCTCTCCGCGCCGCGGGGACGATCGAGGGCGGAGAGCAACGTCTCGCCTTGCTCGAGGAAGCGGTCGATGTGCTGAGCGAGTCGCCCGCGAAGCTTGAGCATGCGAAGGCGCGCGCCGAGCTGGGGGCGTCGCTTCGCCGGGCCAACCGGCGGTCGCAGGCGCGGGAGCACCTTCGGCAGGCGGTCGAGCTCGCGACGATCTGCGGCGCAACGTCCCTCGCTGAGCGCGCCGAGACCGAGCTCCTGGCCACCGGCGCGCGGCCCCGCCGCATTGCTCTGAGCGGCGTCGAGTCACTGACGCCCAGTGAGCGCCGCATCGCGGAGATGGCGTCCGAAGGCCCGACCAACCGGGAGATCGCACAGGAGCTCTTCATCACGCAACGGACCGTGGAGGTCCACCTCACTAGCATCTACCGCAAGCTCGGAATCAGCTCGCGCTCGCAGCTTGCGGCCGCGCTCCACGAGCCGGCCCGCGCCTAGCGAAAGACTTCGGTTCGGTTCGGGGGGTGCCCACGATGCGGCCCGCGCAACGCGGAGGCAGCATCGAACCGATGGGTAGTCCAACGAAGGAGGCGATCACATGACCGCCCTGATTGCAGTTCTCTCGCTCCTCGGTTCGCTTGCGCTGCTGCTGGTGCCCGGAGGGGTCCTCCTCGTCCCGTTCACGCTCGGTGGGTTCCTGCTGGCGCTGACGGGAGTGCTCGGAGGGCTCGAGAACAGAACTGTCGTTCAGCACGACCCGGAGATGAACCCGCGGACGTGGCGGGACGGCGTGTGAGTTCGACTGAGGTGCCGATCCCTCGCGGCTGTGGCCGAGCGCTTGACGGCAGTTACGATCGACCGCGGCAACCCGCGCTGCACGGAGGTGATCGGATGAACGACAACCCGAAGACGCAGGTCGCGCGCCTCGACGACATCGAGCGGCGCGGCAGAAGCATCCCGGTGCGCGAGCACTTCGGGATCCACGCATTCGGAGTCAACGCCTACACGCCTACCGAGGACGGCACGCTGATCAACGATCACGACGAGTCCGGGTCGGGCCAGGAAGAGCTGTACATCGTGCTCGACGGGAACGCGACCTTCGAGGTCGACGGCGAGACGTTCGACGCGCCTGCCGGGACGTTCGTGTCTGTTCGGCCGGAGTCACGGCGGAAGGCGACCGGTGACGGAACCGTGCTCGCCATGGGCGGCAAACCCGGCGAGGCGTACCAGGCGATCGACTGGGGTGAGGCGTGGCCGCTCCACAGCGAGTCGATGACCGCCTACGGCGAGCAGCGCTACGCCGACGCGCTCGACGCGGTCCGCCGCGGCCTCGAGCGCATGCCGGACCACCCGGGCCTCAATTACAACTACGCGTGCTTCGCAACGCTCGCGGGCGAAACCGGCGACGAGACGTTCGGCCACCTCCGGCGGTCAGTCGAGCTGTTCCCGCCGTTCCGCCAGCAGGCGCGAGTGGATGACGACCTCGCCGCCGTGCGCGACGACCCGCGGTTCGAGGAGGCCCTTCGCTGACGGGCACGTCTCGCTGGTGACGACGCCCGACGTCGACGCTGCCGCCCGGTTCCTCGCCGGCAACGCCCGCGTCCTCGACCGTCGTCGCTTCGAGCGGCGCTTCTCCGGCGGAGACGCTCGACCGGTTCGCGACGCCGTCACCGCCTTCCGCAACTCCGACGGCGGATTCGGCCGCGCGCTCGAGCCGGACGGGCGCACGCCAGCCAGTCAGCCGGCCGCCGTCGCGATGGCTCTGCGCACGCTCGACGAAGCCGACGCATGGGACGAGGAGCTTGTCGCAGGCGCATGTGAGTGGCTCGCGGCCAACGCGCCCGCCGAAGGCGGCGCGTCGTTCGTGGAGCCGACGGTCGAGGGGTGGCCGCACGCACCGTGGTGGGAGGCCGAGGAAGCGCGGCCGGCATCGGTCTTCACCACCGGGGACATCGCTGCGACCCGGCATGCGCGCCACGTCGAGCATCGGTGGCTCGACGACGCCACGGCCCTCACTGCAGGTCGGTCCTGGGGGTCGTTCGCGCGGACTAGCAGTCCGGCGTTCGCGGATCCAAAATGCGCTTCTTGCAACCGGTCACATCCGGCTTGACGCGGAGCGGCCTTGAGAGTAGACCTTTCCCAAAGCAACGAAGGGATCGGCGCGATGACACGCGCGAGATCGTTGCTGCGGCCTTCGGCCCACCGAGAGGTGGGCGCGAGGGCTTCTCTGTCTGAAGGGGGCGAAGCCGCCGCGCGACGTCCGTACCGCCTGTAGGGAAAGGGGATCCCCATGGAGGGCAAGGCCGCGAGCAAGAAGTTCACGAAGAAGGCGCCCGACGTCCCGACCGACGCACACGCGCTGAGCCGCCTGGAACGGCACGTCGAACTCGGAGAACTCGAAGAACTCGCCGACATCATCAAGTTCCACGGCACACCGCGCTACGTCGTCACGTACATGAACTCCCAGACCGGTGGGCGGATCCGGTCGGCGACGATCGTGACGGTGACGAACCAGTCGCCCAGGCCGAACGTTGTCACGGTCCTGTGGTTCAAGGGATTCAGCCCCAACTCGTCGCCGGTCGGGACGACGGTGATGGCGATTCCGCCCGACTTCACGGTCGACTTCGCCTCCCGCAACATCCCGAGCCAGCTGACGGTCGTGAACTCGGTCTGCAGCCCGGAGCTTGTCTCCGATGAAGGCCGCGCGATCGTCGGCTCGAGACAGCGCGAGATCGCCGTCAGCGGCCGCGTGTACTACACGTCCGGCGACGACGACATGCAGCTGCTGGCGATCACGGACTCGAAGGTCGTCCGCTTCGACCAGGGGAACCGCGGTGACTGACGGGTAGCTCCCGCTAGGCACGACGGCGTCCGACACCCTTGAGCCGCGCTTTACGAGCCGGCCCGCGCCTAGCGAAAGGACTTCGGTTCGGTCCGGGGGCGCCCACGATGCGGCCCGTGCAGGCGGAGGCAGCATCGGACCGATGAGTAGTCAATGACGGAGGCGATCACATGAGCGCCTTGCTTGCGGTTCTCTCGCTCCTCGGGTCGCTTGCGCTGCTGCTGGTGCCCGGAGGCGTCCTCTTCGTCCCGTTTACGCTCGGCCTGTTCCTGCTGAGTGCTCGGAGGGCTCGAGAACAGGACGGTCGCCAGCACGACCCGGCTGCGCGGGCCGACCGCCCACGTGTTGCCGCGGGGAGTTCACCGCGAACCCCCGGCGCCGCGCCGATTCGGCCTATGGTGGTGCCGAAGGGTGGATCGCACTTGCCGACCGATATAGGCGTCTTGAGCTTCGGGTCGATCCTAGGGGCAGCTCTTGACGATCCGGATCGAGTCCACCGCCCTGAGTGACGGTGTATGGCTGCGACCGCTCGGCGGCTCGATCTTCAGCCTGCCGGCCTTACTTTCTGCGACTTTTCCGCAGGTCGTGATCCGCCCTCCCCTGACACGGTAGGTCACCTTCGCAGAGGCCGGCACTGGCGGTCCAGGCGCGAACCATGTGATCGCGGCAGCAGCGGCAAACGCGAACATCGCAAAGATCGTCGCGACCTTGGCATGTCTCAGGTCGTTCACTGCCGTTCGAGCCGAGGCATGGTGCCACGCGCTGACGGTGCCGTACTTCGAGATGTCGCGCGGCGTCGTCGGGTGCAGTCGTCGGAAGAACGGCGAGACCTCGCCGAGGTACTCGTCTCGCGGCGTGCCGTACGCGGCGCGCAACGCGCGATAAGCGCCGTACAGGGCGGACGCCCCCGCCAAGAGCAGCAGGAATGCCAGCGCTCTCTTCCACCAAGCACCGTCGATGTCGTCGAACGAGTCCTTTCCCTTGACGAAGAAGACGGCAACGAGGATCGCCAGGAACGCTGCAAGCCCGGTCTTCCAACTCTCGGCTGCCTTACGCACATCCGCGAGCTGCGTTGCTGCTGCCGTTCGCAACTGCCTCTCTTCCTCGAGCGCGAGCGGTTCTGCCAACCCTGCCGATACGAGCGGCTCGACTGTCCTCTCGCGGCCGACGGGCAGCGGCGCCTGACTGAGCCAACTGAAGACGCGGTCGCGGAGCGAGGGCTCGGGCGCGGGCGACCATGACACCCAAACCGCGAACGGTGCCCCGCAACCCGTTCGGTCTTCTGGTGCATCCGCGTGCTTGTTGCTGCAGCGGCAGTCTGTGGTTACGCGGGCGAGTTCGTAGCCGTCCGGGGCAGTGGCCTCGTCCTGTTCCGCGAGTTCCTGTTTCTTGCTTTCGGAGATCACCGCGCGAATCGGATGCGTCGAGGCGAAGTCGTGATGACAACGAGGACATCGTCCTTCGAGCACGATTTCGGTTGCATCGCCTCTAGGCGGTGCAACGCGGGCCTTGAACGTCCGAGCCACCTCTGCGCTCCACAAGGGCCGCGGGTCGTCGCACCAGGGAATCGGTCTGCTCAACGGCGGCGAGGAGGACATCTTGTGCCAAGTGTCTCAAAGGCTCCCGGAGAATTACAGTCGCGATTTCAGTAACGCCGTGGACTCGATCGCGCTCGCTCGCTAGTCGTCGCTCAGCACAGCGTCCGTGGAGCCTTAGCCTCGTACCGGCATGGAATGAGGAGGAGAATCTGCCGGCCGTGGGCCGGGGGTGGTCTCGGTCGGCGCCAATGCCGCCGGCATCGCCGCCGACGGGACTTACGTCGATCTCATTGGGACGCAAAAGGCGCCAGAAGGTGACTTCAACGAGGATCTCGCCGGGCCGAGGCAGAGACAATCGTTCCGTTCGATGATCGGCGCTCGATTCGGCGCGTCATTCTGAGGCCAGAGCAGTTACAAGGCGCTGAGACGGGCGACTCCGCAGAGCCCTAGTGGCTCAGCGGAAACCGCCGCCGCAGAGGACGACTAGGAGCAGCCCGTGTTTGTCCCGCAGTCCCGGCACGTGTAGCAGCTGCCGGTCCGGACCATGCGCCCGCCGCACTTGGCGCACTCGACGGCGTCCTCCCAGTTGTTGAAGAGAGCGGTCTGGCCCGGACTCGCCGCTTCGGCTGGAGCCTCCGCCGCGGCCGGCGCGCCTTCCGCGTAGCTCTGCGCCAGCCGCGCGCGCACCTCGGGCGAGAGAATCCCGGCGGCCTCCTGCTGCTCCGTCGTGAGGAACTTCTTGCCGAACCAGCGGAAGACGTAGTCGACGATCGACTTCGCGATGCGGATGTCGGCGTCGTTCGTCATGCCGCTCGGCTCGAAGCGCATGTGGGTCAGCTTCGAGACGTAGACCTCCGGCGGGACGCCGTACTGCAGGCCCATCGAGACGGCGATGCAGAGCGAGTTCATCAGGCCGGACATGGTCGTTCCGTCCTTGGCGATGTCGACGAAGATGTCGCCGGGCTGGCCGTCCTCGTACAGGCCGACATGGATGTAGCCCTCGTAGTCGCCGACGCGGAACTTGCGGCCGACCTCGGTGCGGTCCTCCGGCAGCCGGCGGCGCTTGGTCAGCGGCACCGGCGGGACAGCCTCGAGCTGCGCGCCGCCGTCCTTCTGGCCCGACAGCGGCTGGGCGACCTTGCAGTTGTCGCGGTAGATCGCGATCGCCTTGACGCCGAGCTTCCAGGCGTCGAGCAGGAGTCCCGAGACCTCGTCCACCGTGACCGATTCGGGCAGGTTGACCGTCTTCGAGATCGCGCCCGAGATGAACGGCTGGACGGCGCCCATCATCTTCACGTGGCCCGAGTAGTGGATCGCGCGGTCGCCGATCGCGCAGTCGAAGACCGGGTAGTGCTCGGCCTTCACGTTCGGCGCGCCGACGACGGTGTTGCGCTCGTCCACGAACGCGACGATCTCCTCGACCTCGCGCGGCGCGTAGCCCAGCTTCTCGAGCGCCATCGGCACGGTCTTGTTCGGGATCGTGATCTCGCCGCCGCCGACGAGCTTCTTCGACTTGACGAGCGAGAAGTCGGGCTCGACCCCGGTCGTGTCGCAATCCATCATGAAGCTGATCGTCCCGGTGGGCGCGAGCACGGTTGCCTGCGCGTTGCGGTAGCCGTGCACCTCGCCGAGGTTGAGCGCCTCGTCCCAGGCCTTGCGTGCCGCG
>JBJMJY010000023.1:0-4863 GCA_045806105.1 Gaiellaceae bacterium
ACCGGACGCTGGCGACGCACATCTTCGACCGCGAAAGCGAGTACGTCGACTCCGACGCGGTGTTCGCGGTCAAGCCGTCGCTCCTGCGGGAGTTCGTGCGCCGCGCTGCGGACGACCCCGACCGCCCCGAGGCCGTGGAGGGTGAGTGGTTCTCCGTCGAGAACCCGATCGTCCTCGCGCCGGGCGACGACGTTGCCGAGCCGAGCGATCCCGGCCGGACTGCCTGACAGGTTGAGCGATCCCGGGCGTGCGGAATGCAGGCCGCGGGCCGCCGCTAGAGCCCCCGCCGGCCTCCCGGCTATCTCACGAACGCGAGAACCGGGCCGAGCCGCTGCGCGCCGAGGAGGAACGACACGCGGTAGGTGCCGGCGCCGCGGTTCGGGTAGTGCCGCGCCCAGCGGATGTTCAGCCCGTAGGCCGGCCCGGACTTCGTCAGCCGGAAGCCGTGGCAGACGCGGCCGCCCTTCGGGTCGCGCACGCAGATCTTCACGCGACCGTTGAAGGCGAAGCTCGTCAGCCGGAGGTAGCGCACGCCCTTCACCTTCGCGACCGAGGTGCAGTAGTCGCCGGTGGGGCTGCAGTAGGTGACCTTCGCCGCCGCGGCCGGCGCGAGCGCCGCGGCCGCGACGACGACTCCGATGAGCAGCAATCGCCTCATGCGACGGCGCTCCTCGCCCGCAGCTCCTGGCCGAAGCGCGCCCGCGGCACGTATTGCCCGATCCCCGGCGAGGCGACGAGCTCGTCGCCCTCCACGAGCACGTTGCCGCGTAGCAGCACGATCTCGGGCGAGCCGGTCACCTCCGTGCCTTCGTAGAGGTTGTAGTCGGTCTTCGAGTGCTGGCTCGCGGCGGTGATCGTCAGCTTCTTCTCGGGGTCGAAGACGACGATGTCCGCGTCCGAGCCGACGGCGATCGTGCCCTTCTTCGGGTAGAGCCCGAACAGCTTCGCGGGGCTCGTCGCCAGCAGCTCGACCATCCGGTTGAGCGAGATGCGCCCGGCGCGCGCGCCGAACTCGTGGATCATCTGGAGGCGGTTCTCGAGCCCCGGCCCGCCGTTCGGGATCTTGGAGAAGTCGTCCCTGCCGAGCGTCTTCTGCCCGTCCCAGAGGAAGGCGCAGTGGTCGGTCGAGATCGCCGAGAGCGTGTCGGTGCGAACCGCGTTCCAGAGGTGCTCCTGGTTCTCCTTGTCCCGCGGCGGCGGCGTGTAGACGTACTTCGCGCCCTCGAAATTCGGCCGCTCCAGGAAGGTGTAGTCGACGAAGAAGTACTGCGTGCACGTCTCGCCCCAGACGTCCCAGCCCTTCTCCCGCGCGAGCTCGATCGGCTCGATCGACTCCTTGCAAGAGACGTGGACGACGTAGAGCGGCGCACCGGCTACGCGGGCAAGCTGGATCGCGCGGTTGGTCGCCTCGCCCTCGGTCTCCGGCGGGCGCGTCAGCGCGTGGTAGCGCGGCTCCGTCTTGCCCTCCGCGAGCGCCTTCTTGACGAGCACGTCGATCGCGTCGCCGTTCTCGGCGTGCACCATCACGAGCGCGCCGGTCTCGGCCGCGACCTCCATCGTGCGGAAGAGCGTCTCGTCGTCGACCATCAGCGCACCCTTGTAGGCCATGAAGAGCTTGTACGAGGTGATGCCCTCGTCGGGCAGCGCTGCCAGCTCCTCGAGGGAGCCGCCCTCGTGCAGATCGGTGACCGCCATGTGATAGCCCATGTCGATCACCTGCTTGCCGATGGCCTTCGCGCGCCAGTCGGCGAGCGCGTCGGCGAAGCTCGAGCCCTGCGGCTGGATGATGAAGTCGACGTGGCACGTCGTCCCGCCGAACGCCGCCGCGGTCTGGCCCGACTCGACGTCGTCGATCGTGACCGTGCCGCCGAAGGGCATATCCAGGTGCGTGTGCGGGTCGACGAGCCCCGGCAGCAGGTACTTGCCGCTCGCGTCGATCACCTTGTCGGCGCTCATGTCGAGCGACTCGCCGATCAGCGACACCGTCTCGTGCTCGACGTAGACGTCCGCGACGTAGTCGTCGGCGGCGGTGATGATCCGGCCGCCCTTGATCAGTACTGACATCCGGCCCTCCTCGTCTCGCGCTCTTCGCGAGCGTAGAAGAAAACGAGGCCTCCCGGAGCGGGAGGCCTCGTGATCCCGTTGCCGTTCTAGATCAGGAGCCGCCGGGCGTGACCTTGACGGCAGGCTTCTTGTAGTCGCTGCCGTTCACGTCGACGCCCTCGGCCGAGATCTCGTCTACCGCATCCTGCGCGAGATCGGTGCGGTAGGCATCCGAGCTCGGCGCCGTCTTGATCACCTTGAAGTCCTGCGCGATCTTCGCGGTCCGGTCGTAGGCCGCCTTGTCCATCACGCCGATGCCCTTCGCGGCCGGCCAGATGAGCGCGTTGATCTCGTTCATCTGCCACGTCTGGTGGCCCTTGCCGAGCGTTGGCCCGTTGTCGAGCACGATCTGCGTGCACTCGTTCACGTGGTCGCGGCAATAGGCCCAGCCCTTGAAGCTCGCGGCAAGGAACTTCTTGGCCGTCTCCTGGTTGTCCTTGTCGGAGATCCAGTCGCCGCGGACGAAGACGCCGTCCTCGAGCATTCCGGTGCCGACGTCGTTCATCTTGATCACGTTCAGCTCGCTCGGCTGGTAGAGCTTCCCGGTCTTCGGGTTCTTCGTCTCGAGGACCTGTGCGAGCTCGTTGTAGGTCATCGCCGCGGCCGCATCGACCTGGTTCTTCAGGAACAGGTCCATGTTGAACGGCTGGTTGACGATCGTGACGTCCTTCTTCGGGTCGAGGCCGTTCTTGTTCAGCGCGGCGTAGAGCTCGTTCTCGTTGCCGCAGCACCAGACGCCGACCTTCTTGTCCGCCATCTGCTTGATCGTCGTGATCCCGGAGTCCTTCCAGGTCAGCTCGGTCATGCCGCTCTTGCCGAAGACCTGCGCGATGTTGACGAGGTCCTGGCCGTTGTCACGCGCGGCGAGCAGGCTCGGGAGCCAATCGATCCCGAACTGGGCCTGCTTGCCGAGCACGACCTGCTCCGGCGTGATGCTCGGGCCGCCGACCTTGATGTTGACGTCGAGGCCCTCCTCGTCGTAGTAGCCCTTGGCCTTCGCGGCGTAGTAGCCGGCGAACTGCGCCTGCGTGACCCACTTCAGCTGCAGGGTCACCTTCTTCTTGGCGCCGCCGGAGCTCTCGCCTCCACTCTCGGAGGACTTGCTGCTGCCGCCACAGCCGGCGACGAGCGCGCTCACGAGCACCGCTAGTGCCGCGAGCAGGAACCTGCGACTCATCCGTTCTCCCTTCGTGTTCGACGACCCCATCCGGTCAGCGCCATTTTGACCCGCTTTCACTCCGCGTGGAAGGCCCGGCGCGAGGGGTCCCACGCGGTGGTCAGCCGCTCTGCGAGCGCGACTGCGCCGTAGAAGAGGATGCCGAACGCGCTGGCCAGCACGATCCCGGCCCAGGCGAGCGAGAAGTTGGTGTAGGAGGACGCGTTCAGGATCGTCACGCCGAGCGCCGTCGTCGGTCCGCCGAAGTACTCGCCCACGATCGCGCCGATCATCGAGAGCACGCTCGCGATCTTCAGGCCCGCGAACATGTGCGGCAGCGACGCGGGGATCCGCACGCGCCGGAAGATCGACGGCTGCCCCGCGGCGTAGGAGCGCATCAGCTCGATCGCGCGCGGGTCGACCGACGTCAGCCCGCGGAGCGTGTTGATCAGCACCGGGAAGAAGCAGAGGACGGCGGCGATCGCCATCTTCGAGAACGGGTTCAGCAGTCCGAACCAGTTGTTCATGATCGGGGCGAAGGCGATGATCGGCACGGCGTTCGCGGCGACGGCGAAGGGCATGAACGCCGTCCCGAGCGGGCGGAGGGCGGCGAACGCGAGCGCGACCGCGATCGCCAGGCTCGAGCCGAGCGCGAAGCCGCCGAGCGCTTCCTTGAACGTGTAGATGCCGGCGTCCCAGAGCGAGCTGCGCTCGTCCCAGAGTGTTCGTGCGATCTCGGTCGGCTTCGGCAGCAGGAACTCCTGGACGTTGAACGCGACCACGAGGAGCTGCCACGCGAGGATGCCGAGCACGAACACGGCGAGCGGCGGGCCCCAGTCGACGACGCGCCGGCGGAGAGCCATGCTCACGTCGCGTCCTCGAGCAGCTCGGGCTCGACCTGCGCGCCGCGACCGGCAAGCCGCTCGCGCACCCCGGTCACGAGCTCGAAGAAGCGAGGCTCCTCACGCGTCTCCGCCGTCCGCGGGTAGGGCAGGTCGATCTCGACGACGTCCGCGATTCGTCCGGGCCGCGGCGACATCACCACCACGCGCGTAGAGAGGAAGACGGCCTCGGGGATCGAGTGCGTGACGAAGACGATCGTCGAGCCGCTCGCCTCCCAGATGCGCAGCAGCTCCATGTTCAGGCGCTCGCGCGTCATCTCGTCGAGGGCGCCGAAGGGCTCGTCCATCAGCAGCAGCGCCGGGTCGAACGAGAGCGCGCGGGCGATCGCGACGCGCTGCTGCATCCCGCCCGAGAGCTGCCACGGGTGATGGTCGGCGAAGCCCTCGAGCTCGACGAGGTCGAGCATCTCCTTCACGCGCGCCTGCCGCTTGGCGCGGTCCCAACGCAGCATCTCGAGCGGGAGCGAGACGTTGCGGGCGACGGTGCGCCAGTCGTAGAGGACGGAGTCCTGGAAGACGATCCCGTAGTCGTGGTCGAGCCGCGCCTGGTGCGCGGTCTTCCCGTTCACGAGCGTGGTGCCGCTCGTCGCCGGGATCAGGTCGCCGATGATCCGCAGAAGCGTCGACTTGCCGCAGCCGGAGGGGCCGATCAGCGACACGAACTCGCCTGCGCCGATCTCCAGGTCGATGTCCTGCAACGCC
>JBJMJY010000024.1:0-30626 GCA_045806105.1 Gaiellaceae bacterium
CGGCCTCCAGAAGGACACGGCGCTCGTGGGGACGCTCGGAGTCGTGGAGGCGTTCAACCAGTCGCAGATCTACTCGAACGCAACCTTCACGTACGGCTCGTACCTCGCGGCCGCGGCACTCTTCGTCGCGATCACGATCCCGCTCGCCCGCTTCACGGACTGGCTGATTGCGCGCGACCGGAGGCGGCGCCAGGCCGCGGGCGGTTTCGCATGAGCTCGCTCAAGCTCGAGAACGTCCACAAGTCGTTCGGCGACCACGAGGTGTTGCGCGGGATCGACCTCGAGGTGGCCGAGCACGAGGTCGTCTGCCTGATCGGCGCCTCGGGCTCGGGCAAGTCGACCTTGCTGCGCTGCGTGAACCTGCTCGAGCCGCTCGACGGAGGGCGCATCTGGCTCGGCGACGAGGAGATCACCCGCGGCAGCGTCGACGTGAACGCCGTGCGCCGGCGGATCGGCATCGTCTTCCAGGCCTTCAACCTCTTTCCGCACATGACGGTGTTGCGGAACGTCACGCTGGGCCCGCGCGACGCGCTCGGGCTGTCTCGGGCCGAGGCGGAGGCGCGGGCGGTCGAGCTGCTGGCCCGCTTCGGCCTCGAGAGCCGCCGCGACGACTATCCGGACCGTCTCTCCGGCGGTCAGCAGCAGCGCGTCGCGATCGTGCGTGCTCTCGCGATGCGCCCGGAGCTGATGCTGCTCGACGAGGTCACGAGCGCGCTCGACCCCGAGCTCGTCGCGGAGGTCCTCAACGTGATCCGTGAGCTGGCCGCGGGCGGGATGACGATGGTGATCGCGACCCACGAGATGGGGTTCGCCCGCGACATCGCGAACAGGGTCTGCTTCCTGGAGGAGGGGCTGATCCTCGAAGAGGGCTTACCGGAGGAGATCTTCACGAGGCCGAAGGAGCCGCGCACCCAGCAGTTTCTCGAGCGGATCATCGAGGCCGGCAGGCTCTAGCCGTCCTCCTGACGGTAGAGCCGGCGGTGCGGTGCACGGCGAGAGCCTCGACCGGCAGGCCCTGTAAGGAGCGTGTAAAGCCGTCCCTCCCCAGGGGTCTATTACTTGCAAACGGGAAAACCCTGGTGGTGCAAGCCCAACCAGGGAGGACAAACACATCATGAGACGCTACGGACTGCTGCTCACGGTCGCGCTTGTCGCGCTCGTGGGTTACAGCGCACAGGCCGCAACGTCTGCGCACAAGACCGTTATCTGCCACGCGACCAGGGCCGGTGTTGCGAAGCCCTACGTTCGCATCGCGACCGCCAACCGCGCCGTAATCCGGGCGCATCGCAACCGCCATGCTGGCGACATCGTGAACCCGGCCGCGGGTCTGTGCCCCAAGCAGCGGCTGAGTTGGTCGCGCGGCGGGCGGGCGATCACCACGGGCCTCGTGCCGGTGCCGCCCAACACCGAGGGCGCCGGCAGCTTCGCCGCCCAGTCGAACCTCGGTCAGGGCCGGATCTGCTGGAGGCTCACCGTCACCGAGTTGACCGACGTGACCGCGGCCCACATCCACTACCGGACCGGCCCGAAGGCGCGGACAGTTGCGGTTCCGCTGGCCCTGCCGGCACCGTTCACGGCGCCGACGACGGGTTGCACGAACGCGCCGCGCGGGCTCCTGAGGCAGATCCTTGTGCACCCCGGCGCGTTCTACGTGAACGTCCACACGATGACGTACCCCGACGGGGCGGTCTCGGGGATGCTCAAGAAGGCGACCAAGCGCTAGCGCTTCGAGCGCTCTTGATCTGGACGAGGCCCGGCTCACGCCGGGCCTCGTCGTTTCCTGTCGCTAGGCGGAGACGCCGTCGAGCAGCGCCCAGTTCGCCGCGAGGGCGGCCTCGGCCAGGCCGACCAGGCGCGGATCGTCGCTGCCCTCGAGCGTGCTGCGGGCCTCGGCCGCGTGCTCGTGATCGCGCTCGCCGTGGACGGCGAAGTACTCGACCCCGGCCGAGCTGTCCGAGAAGCCGTAGTGGTCGACGAGGCCGCGGAGCTTCGTCTGCGAGATCGCCGGCTGCCCGGCCTCGATCGCGTAGAGGATCGCAGCGGCGCCGAGCTCGTCGTCGGCGGCGGCCCAGGCGCTGGCGCAGCAGCGCGTCTCGGGGAGTGGCTCGATCGCCTCGGTACCGAGCGCGGAGGCGAAGTCGTCCCAGAGCGCGATGTGCGCGGCTTCCTCGTCGGCGTGCAGCCGCGCGGTGCGGGCGGCGCGCGCGAGCGCGACCACGGCGTGCCGGTACTCGCCGGCGTAGCGCGCCAGCTCCTCGCGCGTCAGCTCACCCTGCTCCCAACGCGTGTAGAACGGATGCTCGAGCACGTTCCAGCGCTCCCGAGCCGCGTCGATCCCTGCGATCACGTCCATCCTGGGCTCCTCCCGTCGCTCGACCCCGTGGAATGATCCTACTGCGGCAGCCCGACGGTTGGCACTCTGGAGGGATGGCGGTCGTGCGGCTGCGCGGTGTGGTCAAGGTCCACGGGGAGGGCCGGGCCGCCCTGCGGGTGCTCGACGGCCTGGATCTCGAGGTGGAGGCCGGCGAGCTCGTCGCGGTCACGGGCCGCTCCGGCTCCGGGAAGTCGACGCTGCTGAACGTGGTCGGCGCGCTCGACCGCGCCGACAGCGGCGTCGTCGAGGTCGCCCGCGTACGGCTCGACCAGGTACCCGAGCGCGTGCTCGCGCCGCTGCGGCGCGACCGGATCGGCTTCGTCTTCCAGAGCTTCCACCTGCTGCCGGAGCTGACGGGGCTCGAGAACGTGCTCTTGCCGGCGCGGCTGAACGGACGAGGGCCCGCCCTCGAGCGCGGACGCGAGCTGGTCGAGCGCCTCGGACTCGGCGACGCGGCGCAGCGCCTGCCGACGGTGCTCTCCGGCGGCGAGCAGCAGCGGCTCGCGATCGCCCGGGCGCTTGTCAACGACCCGGAGCTCGTGCTCGCCGACGAGCCGACGGGAAACCTCGACGCCGACTCCGGCGAGGTCGTGCTCTCGCTGCTGCGGGCGATCGCCGACGAGGGGCGTGCCGTGCTGCTGGTGACGCACGAGCGCGAGGCGACGCGGCGAGCCGATCGCGTGCTGCGCCTCGAGGGAGGCCGGCTGCGGTGAGGGCGATCCTCGCCTACACCCTGGCCCGCCTACGGGCGCGCCGCTGCCGCGTGCTGCTCGCGGCCGGCGGGATCGCCGCGGCGGGGGCGATGCTCGGCGCATCGGTGACGGTGGCGTACGGCCTCGCGACGGGGTTCGACCGCACTGCCGCGCGGGCGCAGCTGCCGGACATCCTCGCGACCTTCCAGCCCGAGCCGCGTGGGGACGTTGCGCGCGTCGTCTCGAGCCTCGCCAACGTCCGCGCCGTCTCGTACCGGCTGCAGGTCGCGCACGTCTACCTCGCGGCCGGGAGCCGCTACGAGGACGACGGAACCGTGGTCGGGCTGCGCAGCGGGGGGCCGCGCGGCTACGCGCTCGTGAGCGGGCGCGACCTTCGCGCTCCGCGTGAGGTCGTGGTCGAGCAGGGCCTCGCGCGCGAGTGGCGCCTGCGTCCAGGCTCGCGGATCGACGCGGGCGGCGACGAGGTGCGCGTGGTCGGCGTGGCGGTCGCGCCCGACAACGTCTCCTTCCCGCTCGCGCGCGGCCCTCGCGTCTGGCTCGGCTACCGCGAGGCCGCCGCGGTCACCGGGATGGCGCCCGGGACGGTCAACTCGGTGCTGATCTGGCTCGCGAACCCGCGGCTGGTCGACGTGACGCTGGCCCAGGCGAGGTCGGCGAGCCTCGGCGTGGAGGGCTTGCGCGTGACGACGCGCGCCGGCCTGCAGGTGCTGATCGGCCAGGCGGCCGGGATCGTGATCGCCCTGCTCGTGGCGTTCTCGGTGATCGCGCTCGTCGTGGCCGGGACGATGCTCGCCGCCTCCGCCAACGCCGAGGTCCAGCGCCGCCTCCACGGGCTCGGCCTGCTGCGGGCGCTCGGCGCTCCGCCGCACGCGGTGATCGCGGCCGCCGTGGTCGAGGCCGTCACGATCGCGCTGCCCGCGGGGGCGATCGGCCTCGTCGCGGGTTGGGCCGCGGTCACCTCGCCCCTCGACCGGCTGCTCGCGAACCTGAGCCAGCTCGGGCCCGGCGCCTCGGTGGCTCCGCTCCTGGGCGGCGTGCTCGCGGCGCTCGTCGCCCTGGTGGCGGCCGCCTCGGCCTGGCCTGCCTGGCGCGCGACGCGCGGCTCGGCAGCCGCGACGCTGCAGCGCGGCGACGTCGTCGGCTCGGCGCGGCTGCTCCCCGGAGGGGGCGGCCCGGCGGCGCTCGGCCTGCGGATGGCCGCGGCGCGGCCCGCCCGGACGCTCGGCGGCACCGTCGTCCTCGGCTCCGCCGTCGTAGTGATCCTGCTGATTCTCTCGATCGCCGCGCTCCTGCTGCGGCTCGACCGCAACCCGGTCGCCGTCGGCAAGAGGTACCAGCTGACGGTCAGCGCCGCACCGCGGGACGCGGGTCACATCGCGCGGATGCCTGGCGTCGAGGCCGCAGCGCCGCGCTACGAGGTGAATGCAGCCGACTCGTTCGAGCTCGGGGAGCCGTTCACCGTCATCGCGTTCCCCGGCGACCACACGCGCTTCGAGGCGCCGGCACTCGTGGAGGGACGGCGGCTGCGCGGGCCGCGGGAGGCCGAGGTCGGGCTCGGCCTGGCGCAGATCCTCAACCTGCGGCCCGGTGCGGCTCTCGCCGCGCAGCTCCCGAGCGGGCGCGAGGTGCGCTTCCGCGTCGCCGGGGTCGTGAAGGCGTTCGAGCGGCAGGGCCGCGTCGTGTACGTCCAGCCGCAGCGGCTCGGCGCAGAGGCGGCCGCGGAGATCGCCGTTCGGCTGCGACCGTCCGCCGACGTCTCGGCCGTGGAGGGTGAGCTCGAACGCGCCGGCTTCTTCTCGACTGCGTCGCGCGGGATCGCCGGCGAGTCCGTGCAGAGCTGGGCCTCACGCTCGAGCGGGTTCATCGGCGTGCTCGTCGCGCTGCTGCGGACGGTCGCCTTGCTCGACGCGCTCGTCTGCCTGTATGCGATCGCGCAGCTGCTCGCGCTGACGGTGCAGGAGCGGCGTCACGGCCTCGCGACCGTCCGCGCGCTCGGCGGCGGCACGCGGCAGCTCGCGATCATCGTCGCGGCCGCCGCGGCACCGGTTGTCGTCCTGGCGGTCGTGGCCGGCACGCTCGCCGAGCGGTGGGTGGTCGGGCCTGCGGTCGCGCGGATGGCGGCGAGCTATGTCTCGCTCGCGCTCGAGCCCTCGGCCGCAGCCGTCGGCGCGACCGCCATGGGCCTCGCGCTGGGAACGGCGCTGACGGTGCTGTGGGCGACACGGCTCGTCACGCACGGCCCCGTCGTCGGCGGCCTGCGCGAGCCCTAGCGGACATACAGCCGTGCGTTGCGGTCGGCGCGCTGCCCGGCGAGGCCCTGCACGCGGCCGCCCTGGAAGTCGAGGTAGGCGAGCTCGCGCGAGATCTCGGCGTCGCGGTCGGACGGGTCGTGGTCGAGCATCCACGTCTGCAGGACGAGGCCGCCGTTCGAGGTGCGGTCGAGCTCGAACGCGCGTGCCTGCTGCGGGTAGTCGGCGAGCGACGAGGTCTCGACGAGCCAGTAGTGCGAGCGCGGCCGGATCGCGTTGCGGTGCGTGTCACCTGCGATCGCGGCGACGACGTTGCGGTCGCGGTCGAGTAGCGCGAGCGCGGCGGCGCCCCCGGAGGCCGAGCGCAGCGGCGTGTGGCTTAAGACGACGACCGGCTGCGTGCCGGCGGCGCGTAGCTGCCCCGCGAGCCAGCGCAGTTGCGCCGGCCGAATCAGGCCTTTCGCACCCGTGCGGCGCCGGATGGTGTCGAGCACGATCGCGCGAGCGGCGCCGAGGTCGAAGGCGTAGTCGAGCAGCGGCCCGCTGCCGCCGTGGCCGCTCGCGCTGCGCAGCGCCGCGAGCGTCTCCGCGGCGGACAGTTCCCGGCGCTGCGGATCGGCCGGCACGCGTGCGGAGCGCCCCGGCAGGCCGCGGCTGAGCAGCCGCGCGACGACGGCCGGGGTCAGCTCGAGCCCCTGCACGGCTTGCAGTGCGGCTGCGTCCAGGGCCAGGAGCTTGCGGTCTCCGGTCGCAATGGCGTTCGTGCGCGGGCTCGGCGCGACGTTCCCCTGCACGAGCAGGTCATGGTTGCCGACGACGGGGTACCACGGCGCATGGATGCCGGGCGAGGCGAACGGGCGCTCGGCGCGGGCAAGCAGGCCCGGGTGGCGCGGTGGGTCGACGTCGGGACGGTAGTAGTACGGATCCGGGTCGGAGGCCGCCTGCACTCCGCGGTAGCCGGGCGCGCCGCCGTTCGGGTCGACACGGCCGCCGCGCAGGATCGCGACCGCCTCGTCCAGTTCGTTTCGCTGCGCGTTGTCGATCAGGTCGCCCGTCACGATCACGGCCTCCGGCTTCAGCGCGTTCACC
Source organism: Gaiellaceae bacterium (assembly GCA_045806105.1). GTDB lineage: Bacteria > Actinomycetota > Thermoleophilia > Gaiellales > Gaiellaceae > AC-32. The sequence goes on from JBJMJY010000024.1 coordinate 6,426, forward strand.
GATCGCACCGCGGCCGTGAGAACCCGACCGCTCAGCGCCTCCTGCGGCCGGAAGGCGGAAGTGAAGGGCGGGCCGCGGCGGTCGAGCACCTCGAGCCGCGCCGGCGACTCCTCGTCAATGACGTGCGCGTCGGTGATCTGGGCGAAGAGCGCGAGCCGCCGCACGACGCGCGAGCGCGGCGCGAGCTCTGTCCGGTCGACAAGGGGCTCGCCGGACGCGCGCTCGAGGACGCCGTCGCCGTTGCGGTCGCGGAAGGTCGCGTTCGGGGTCGAGCCGGGCGCCGCGCTGCCGCCGCGCACCAGGAGGAAGGCGAGCACCGCGCCGCCCGCGACGAGCGCCGCCGCGACGACGACGAAACCTCTTCGGCCCACCGGGGAATGGTGCCCGACGAGAAAGGGGCGGCCGCCGAGCCGCCCCTTTCGCTGTCCACCAGCCTCTCGTTACTCGTACTGCGGCGCGGAGAGGACACCCCCAAACTCGGCCCCAAGGTTTCTGCTGCACTGGCTCTACAATTCAGCCTCCGGGCGGTAAACCAGAGGGATTTCGGCAATTTGAGCTCACCTGCAGTACGCGAGGCTTCAGCAGCCCTGCCCACGGGGACGGTGACGTTCTTGTTCACCGATATCGAGGGCTCTACCAGGCTGCTCAAAAACCTGGGGCGCGACCGCTACGGCGACGTGCTCGCCCTGCACAACCGCCTCCTTCGCGCGGCTTTCTCCGATACCGGCGGGGCCGAGATCGACACCAAGGGCGACTCGTTCTTCGTCGTCTTCCACAGCGCCGGCTCGGCGGTGGAGGCGGCGGCCGCGGGGCAGCGCGCGCTCGCCGAGCAGGAGTGGGCGGAGGGCGTGGCCGTTCGCGTGCGCATGGGCCTGCACACCGGCGAGGCGAGCGTCGGCACCGACGGCTACGTCGGCCTCGCGGTGCACCAGGCGGCGCGGATCGGCGACGCGGGCCACGGCGGCCAGGTGCTGCTCTCCAGCACGACGGCGAACCTCATCCGCAGCGAGCTCGCGGGCGGCCTGGGACTGCGCGACCTCGGCGAGACCACCCTGCCGGACATCGACCGGCCCGAGCGGCTCTACCAGCTCGAGATCGAGGGCGTGCCCGGCGAGTTCCCGCCGCTCTCGACGCGGGAGAAGGAGAAGGCCAAGCCGCGCATGCCCCGTAGGCGGGCCGAGGTTCCGGTCGCGACCACGCCGCTGCTCGAGCGCGAGGCTGAGGTCGCGGCCCTGCACGCCGTCATCGACGCGGCCTCGTCGGGCGCGGGTCGGATCGTGGCGATCGAGGGACGCGCCGGCATGGGCAAGACCCGGCTCGTCGCCGAGGCGCGGGCGCTCGCGGCGCAGGCCGGGTTCGAGGTGCTGGTCGCCCGCAGCGCCGATCTCGAGCAGGAATTCGCCTACGGCGTCGTGCGGCAGCTCTTCGAGCCGTACCTCGCGTCGCTGGCGCCCGCGGAGCGCGACCAGACGCTCTCGGGAACGGCGGCGCTCGCAGAGCGGCTCTTCGGCGACGAGGAGGTGACCGGCGCCGCCTCGGGTGACGTCTCGTTCGCGGTGCTGCACGGCCTCTACTGGCTCGCCGCGAACATCGCGACCCGGCGCCCGACAGCGATCGTCGTCGACGACCTGCACTGGAGCGACGCGCCGACGATGCGCTGGCTCTCGTTCCTCGGCCGCCGGCTGGAAGGCCTGCCGCTCCTCGTCGTGCTGGGGCTGCGGCCGCCCGAGCAGAGCGTGGAGACCGAGCTGCTGACGGAGCTGGTTTCCGATCCGGCCGCGCTCGTGATCCGGCCGACCGCACTCAGCGAGCCGGCCGTCGCCGCGATCGTCGAGGAGGAGTTCAGCTGCGAGCCAGACCCGACCTTCGCGGCGGCATGCTACGCGGCGACCGGCGGCAATCCGCTCTTCGTCCGCGCGCTCGTCGACGCGCTGCACGGCGAGGGCGTCGTGCCCCGCGCCGAGAACGCGGCGCGTGTGCACGAGATCGGGCCGGAGCCGGTGACGCGGGCGGTCCTGCTGCGGCTCTCGCGGCTGCCGGAGGAGGCTCGCCGCTTCGCGACCGCGGCGGCCGTCCTCGGCGACGGCTCCGAACAGCGCAACGTGGCCGCGCTTGCCGAGCTCGACGACCGCCACCTCTCGACGGTCGCGGCGACGTGGCTCGCGCGCGCCGATCTGCTGCGCGTCTCGACGCCCACGGTGGAGTTCGTCCATCCCGTCGTGCGCTCGGCGGTCTACGAGTCGATCGAGCCCCCGCAGCGCCTGCTCGCCCACCGACGCGCGGCCGAGCTGCTGGAAGCCGCGCGCGCCGAGCCGGAGCGGGTGGCGGCGCATCTCGACCTCGTGCCGCCGGCCGGGGATCCGTTCGTGGTCGAGACGCTGCGAGTGGCGGCCGACCGCGCGCTCGTCCGCGGCGCGCCGGAAGTCGCGGTCCGCTACCTGCGACGCGCGCTCGCCGAGCCGCCGTCGGAGGAGAAGCGCCCCGAGACCCTGCTGGAGCTCGGCCTCGCGGAGCAGCGCGTCGACGTGGCCGCGGCCGCGCAGCACCTGCGTGAGGCGCTCGCCGCGACCGACCAACCGCTGCGCCACGCGCGGCTCGCGCTCGAGCTCGGGCGTTCGCTCTTCCGCCTCAACCGAGGCCCGGAGGCCGCGCGGGTGCTCGAGCAGGCGATCGAGCGCCTGGGGGAGGGGGAGCCGGAGCTCTGCCAGGTGCTCGAGGCCGAGCTGATCAACTCGTCGGGCTTCGACTCGGACGTCATCGAGATCTCCAAGGAACGGCTCGGGCGCGTCGACGAGAGCGACCTCGTCGGCGGCGTGGGCCGGGCGGTCATGGTCTCGACGCTGCGCTACTTCGACGCGCGGCGGGGGATCAACCGCGAGGCGATGGGCGAGCTGGCCGAGCCGACGATGATCGCCGCCCTGATCGAGAGCATGCCGTCGGTCGCCATCTCCTGTGCGGTTACGGCGCTGATGTACGCGGAGCTCGACGACGACCTCGATCGCTTCTTCGAGGCGCTGATGGAGGCCTCCAAGAAGCGCGGCGAGCTGGTCACGCTTTCGAACCTGCTTTGCTTCCGCGGCCTGACCCTCGCCCAGCGCGGCGACCTCGAGGGCGCGATCCAGGACCTGCGGGAGTCCGACGAGCTCGTCAGCTACCTGCCGAGCCAGCAGGGCGCGATCTACTACCGCTCCTATCTCGCAGACGTGCTGACGAACCGCGGCGAGCTCGACGAGGCCGAGGAGGCGCTCGCGCAACTCGGCCTGCCGGAGGAGGTCGCCGACAGCGGCCACCTGATCTTCTTCCTCGGAGCGCGCGGCTGGGTGCGCTACGGCCGGCGGGACTTCGCCGGTGCGGCGGCGGACTGGGAGCGCCTGGGCCGCTGCATGGAGGCCTTCCAGATGTGGAACCCGGCGGTCGTCGCGTGGCGCTCGCACCTTGCGCTGGCGCTGCTCGGTCTCGACCGGCGCGACGAGGCGCTGGAGCTCGCGCAGCAGGAGGTCGAGGCCGCCCGCACGTGGGGCGCGCCCCGGACGATCGGGGTGGCGCTGCGCGTGCAGGGCCTGGCCGAGGGCGGCGCGGAGGGGATCGAGAGCTTGCGTGAGTCGCTCGAGGTGCTGAAGGGGTCGTCCGCGCAGCTCGAGCGGGCGCGGACGCTGATCGAGCTCGGGGCGGCGCTGCGCCGGGCGAACGCGCGAGCCGAGGCGCGGGAGCTGCTGAGGGAAGGGCTCGACTTCGCCGTCCGCTGCGGCTCCTCGCCGCTCGTCGAGCAGGCGGAGGCCGAGCTCGCGGCGACCGGCGCGCGGCCGCGGCGGCTGCTGCTCTCGGGGGTCGAGTCGCTGACGGCGAGCGAGAAGCGCGTCGCGAAGTTCGCGGCGGAGGGGCTCTCGAACAAGGACATCGCGCAGGCGCTCTTCGTGACGACGAAGACCGTCGAGGTGCACCTCAGCAACGTCTATCGCAAGCTCGGGATCGGCTCGCGGACGGAGTTGCCGCAGGCGCTCGGCGGCGAAGCTTGATGCGGCTGCGCCGGAAGCGCCCGGGCGACGAGGTCGGGCTCGTGATGGTCGCGACCGACCGTTCCGAGACCGCGGAGCGCGCGGTGCTGTTTGCCGCAGAGATGGCGGCGCGCTACGAGGCCGAGCTGCTGGTGCTTCGGGTACTGGTCGGCGGGAACGGCGCCCGGGCGGAGGCGGTGCGCGACCTCGAGGAGTACGTCACCGGCCTGGACGGCGACCGCAAGCGATCCGCCGTCGTCTCGGGTGACGACCCGGCCGAGGCGATCGTCGACGCGGCGCGGCGCGAGAACGTCGACGTGATCGTCGTCGGCAGCGTCGGGATGAGCGGCCGGCGTGAGTTCCTGCTCCACAACGTGCCGAACCGCGTCTCGCACAACGCGCACTGCACCGTCGTGATCGTCAAGACCCACCGCCAGGATTCGTGACCGTGGCCTGTGGACGAACAGTCACACTTTCGGCGCAGCTCCGGCGCGTCTCTTTTGGCCATGGCAGGGGACAGTCCCCCGCCGTGGCCGGAACGGACACGGCGGGAGGGGACGCGTGAGCGCCCCGGCCGACCAGCGGCTGCTCGGGCGCGCGGCGCGGATCGCGACCGTCCTCGGCAAGTACGGCTTCAACGAGTCACGGCGTGAGGACGATCCGCCGGAGCTCCGCGCGCGGCGGCTGCGCGAAGCGCTCGAGGAGCTCGGCCCGACCTTCGCGAAGCTGGGCCAGATCCTCTCGACGCGCCCCGACCTGATCCCGCCGGAGGCCGTCGCCGAGCTGGCCGCGCTGCAGGACCGCGTCACGCCGCTCGACGAGCACGAGGTCGTCGGCGTGATGGAGCAGGAGCTCGGTGTGCCGTGGGAGGACGTGTTCGCGTCGATCGAGCCGGAGCCCCTCGCGGCGGGGACGATCGGCCAGGTCCACCGCGCCGTGCTCGACAGCGGCGAGCGCGTCGTCGTCAAGGTGCAACGTCCGACCGCCGAGCACGACATCCTCCGCGACCTCAGCCTGCTGGAGCTGTTCGCGCAGAAGACGGCAAACCGCGCGGCGCTGCGCAGGATCGTCGACCTTCCGGTGGCGATCGAGCACCTCTCCGACTCCCTGCGCCGCGAGCTCGACTTTACGCTCGAGGGCCAGAACGTCGAGCGCCTGCGGGCCGCGCTGACCGCCTTCCCGCGCCTCGACGCGCCGCGCGTCTACGAGGAGTTCACGACGAGCCGCCTGCTCGTGCTCGAGGAGATCCCCGGCGTGCCGGTGCGCGAGATCCCGCAAGGCCCCGAGCGCGGCGAGGCGGCGCGGCAGCTGCTCGAGTGCTACTACCGCCAGATCCTCGTCGAGGGCTTCTTCCACGCCGACCCGCATCCGGGGAACATGCTCTGGGCCGACGGGAAGATCTACTTCCTCGACTTCGGCATGGTCGGCGAGCTGTCGCCGGAGATGCGCGGCCAGCTGCTTCTCCTCCTGCTCGCGTTCTGGCAGGAGGACGTGCCCTTCCTGACGGAGGTCGTGCTGATCATGGCCGGCCCCGAAGCCGAGGACGCCGACGCGGTCGGGCTCGAGGCCGACCTGACGGAGCTCCTGCGGCGCTACCGGCATACCTCGCTCGGCGAGATCTCGCTCGGCCCGCTGATGCAGGAGATCGCGCACACCTCGACCCAGCACGGCGTGCGGCTGCCGGCGCCGCTCGTCCTCACCGGGAAGGCGCTCGCGCAGATGCAGCTCGCGGCGACCGAGCTCGATCCCGAACTCGACCCGTTCTCGGTCGTCGGGCGGTTCCTCATGAAGAACCTGCTCGCCCGCGCGCAAGCGAGTGCCGACCCGAAGCGGCTCTTCTACGACGTGCAGAAGCTGAAGGTGCGCGGCGAGCGGCTGATCGAGTCGTTCGAGCGCATCAGCGGGGCGCGGCCGGGGCAGCGGCTGCAGGTCGACATCCGGGGGATCACCCCGCTGGAGCGCACGATCCGGATCGTCGCGCGGCAGCTGGCGCTCGCGATCACGGCCGGCTCGGCCCTCGTCGCCTGCGGTGCGACCGCGGCTGCCCAGCACGTCGAGCGCTGGGTGCCGATCACGCTCGGCGCCACGGGCGGCGGCCTCGCCCTGGTGCTGCTGCTCGACCTGCTACGCCGCCGGGTCTGACGCCTGGGGAACGATCGTCACACGTTCGCGACGACGTCAGCCTTGACCAAATTCGGTGGCTGACACCGCGGCTAGCGCTTTTTCGCTAGCGCCTTCACGATGCGGCGCTCGACGACGAACGCGACCACGCTCATCAAGACGCCGAGAAAGGCACGTTCGAGACGGCGCCGCATGGGCCGACCCTAGCTCAGCTCGAGCCGGCGCGTCCCGCCCAGATCGACCCACGTCCGGGCCGGCCCGCGGACGATCGTGATCATCACGGCCCCGCAGTGGCGGCAGCGGATCACCACGCCCGGGCAGTCGACGTAGACGTCGAGCCGAGCGACCTCCTCGCGGGCGCCGCAGCCGCCGCACACACACGGCGCCGCCGTCAGCTCGACCCCGAACAGCTCCAGCAGCAGCCCGCCGGCCGCGTTCCCGTCGAGCACACGCTCCTCCACGGTCATCCCGTCGCTCCGAAGCGCTCGGTCCGGATCCACCGCGGGTCGTACCCGAGCCGGACGAGCCCGTCGGCGGCCGCGTCGACGAAGCGGGTCGAGCCGCACACGTAGACGCGTGGCTCGTCCGAGGCCGGGAACGCGACCTCGCGCAGCAGATCGTCGTCGATCCGCCGCCCGTAGCCCTCCCAGCCGGGAGGCTGCGAACGCGTCAGCGTGTGCACGACCTCGATCCCGAGCTCGTCGAGCTCGTCCCGGTAGATCACGTCCTCCCACGTGCGCGAGGAGTAGAGCAGCCGCATCGGCGCCGCCGAGCCCACGCGCGCCCGGTGGCGTGCCATCGCCATCAGCGGCACGACGCCGGAGCCGCCCGCGACGAGCAGCACCGGCTCGCGCTCGTCGCCGTCCCAGACGAAGTAGCCGCCGATCGGCCCCCGCACCTCGATCACGTCACCCTCGCGCAGCTCGTCCACGAGGTACGGCGAGACCTCGCCGTCCTCGAGCCGCTCGACCGTGATCGCGAGCGCGTCGTCCGGCGCCGAGGCGATCGAGTACGAGCGCTGCGCCTCGTAGCCGTCCTCGGACGTCAGCCGCACGTCGAGGTGCTGCCCCGCTCGGTGCCCGCCCCAGCCCGGGGCCTCGAGCTCGAGCGTGCGCACGCGCGGCGTCTCCTCCCGCGCCCCGGCCACCTCGGCCGCGAGCCACGTCAGTCGCCCCAGTACCGCTGTTCCTGCCACGGGTCCGGACGCACGGCTTGCGGTGCCGCTTGAAGGCGCACGAGCTCCGCTCGCGCGCCGGGCTCACTCCGGTTGCCTAGTCGCCCCAATAGCGCTGCTCTAGCCAAGGGTCCCCCCGCAAGTGATAGCCGTTCTGCTCCCAGAAGCCGGGTTCGTCCTCGTCGCGCAACGCGAGCCCCCGCACCCACTTCGCGCTCTTCCAGAAGTAGAGGTGCGGCACGAGCAGCCGTGCGGGGCCGCCGTGCTCCGACTCGAGCGGCTCGCCGCCGTACGCGTACGCGACCCACGCCTTGCCATCGGTGAGGTCTTCGAGCGGGAGGTTGGTGGTGTAGCCGCCGTCGCAGAACGCGAGCGCGTAGCCCGCGTCGTGGTCCACCGCCTCCAGCAGCGTGTCCACCGAGACGCCCTCCCACGTCGTGTCGAGCTTCGACCACTTGGTGACGCAGTGGATGTCGACCGTGACCTCCTCGCTCGGCAGCGCCTGGAACTCCTCCCACGTCCAGCGCGCCGGCTCCGCTCCGCCCTGGATCGTGAACGTCCACTCCTCCAGCGGCGTGTGCGGCGTCGGCCCGGCCGAGAGCACCGGGAAGTCGTCCGTCAGGTACTGGCCCGGCGGGACGCGGTCGGGCGGCCCCTCCTGGCGCCGCCCGCGGAATCCGCGCGAGATGATTGGCATCAGCTGGCCGCCAGCCCGGCGACCGTCGCCGGCAGGCCGTCCGCGTCGCCGACCGGCGAGAGCGAGCCGTCCTCGCCGACCGACCACCCGAAGATCCGGCGCGCGTCGGCATCGAGCGCGTAGAGGAAGCGGCCGTCGCCGGTGATCGCCTCGTCGCGCACGCCCTTCTCGCCCAGCCGCGTCGACGCCGCGACTGCATCGGCGAGCTCGAGGCTCCCGTCGTCGCCGATCGCGTAGCTCGAGATGGTGCCGTCGCCGAAGTTCGTCACGAAGACGAAGTGGCCGTCCTTGCTCACCGCCGCCCAGCAGACCTCGCTGCGCGTGTCGCCGACCGAGGCGCTGAGCGGCTGCAGGCGACCGCCGCTGAGCGAGTACGAGGAGGCGGCCGCGGCGCCGAGCTCGCCGCCGAAGGCCTCCGTGACGACGACCGCGTCGCCGGCAAAGCCGAAGCCGTAGGGCGTCGCGCCCGAGGAGGCGATCGTCTCCGGCCCCTTCGCACGGCCGCGCTCGTCCACCGCGAAGGTGCTGATCGAGTTCGTGCCGCGCTCGGTGACGACGAGCATCCGGCCGTCCGGGCTGAAGGCGATCTGGGCCGGGTCGGCGCCCTCGGCGAGCGCGACGGGGCTGTCGAGCGGCGCGGGCGCGTCGGCGGCGAGCGAGAACCCGGCGATCCCGGGCGAGCCATTGTTCAGCACGTACGCGATGTCGCCGTGGACGGCGACGCTCGTCGGAGCGGAGCCGCCGCTGGCGATGCACGCCGCAAGCTCCATGCCGTCACTCGTCACGCGGAAGAGCGACAGCTCATCGCTGCCGGCGTTCGTCACCAGCAGCCGGTTGCCCTCGAGGGCGAGTGAGCTCTGCGATGCGAGGTGCGGAACTCCCGAGCCGCGCCCGCCGGTCTCGAAGCGACCGAGCTGTGTGAGCCGTCCCTCGCCGTCGCGCTCGAAGGCGACGACCTCGTTCCGCTCCGCGTCGTTGGTCTGCACGTAGATCCGATCCATCGTTCCCCTCCTGTGACCCCGATCGATTGTCGCGGAACAGTCGCCGCCGGAGCCGCAGCGTTACGCCTCGAGCCTAACGCGACTTGGTGCGAGCGACCGCGAGCAGCGTCGGGATCGTTCGGCCGCCGGGCGCCGGCTTCAGCACCGTCACGTACGCCGTCGTCGGCGAGAGCGCCGTCGTCCAGAGCATCTTCGCCGTCGGCCGCGGGCGGTGCGCGCACGGCAGGCGCTCACCCTGGTGCGTGTGGTGGCGCTCGTGGCCGGCGTCCTGGCCCGCGAGCGGTCCGATCTCGTAGAGCACCCGGTCGCGGCGGCCGCGCGCGCGGCCGAGGACGAGCTGCTGCGAGCAGCGGGAGGCGCGCACGTAGAGCAGCTGCCCTGCGAGGAGCGACGGGTTGAGGAGCTGGTCGTCGCGGGAGAACCGCAGCTGCAGCGGCCTGCCGCTGACGGCGTTGACGGCCGTGAGCCAGCTCGCCTCGCGCGTGGAGCGGTGGAAGGCGACGAGGTCGACGCCGAGCGCCGGTCGGCCGAGAGTCGCGGGCTGCGCGACGCGGACGACGGTCTTCGGGGCTCCCGGCGCGGCCACGTCCTCGACGCGGATCTCCCGCCCCACGCGGTAGGCGAGCCAGCGCCGTGAGACCGCGAGCTTCGTCACGCCGGGAATCGACTCCGAGACGATGGGCGCCAGCGTGGTGCGGTCGGCGACGGTGACGGTCGGCCCGGAGCGCCACGCGACGTAGGTCGCGCCCACGGCGGGGTCGGTCCCCGGCAGCTGCGTCGTCGTCCCGTCGCGACGGAGGAAGCCGCCGACGCCGGGCTGCTGCCACACGAGGTCGGTGCCCTCCGCGCTCGGGTCGCCCGCAGGCGCCGCGACGGTTGAGGCGGCCTCCACACGCCCGGCGACCAGCGCGCAGAGGAGCGACACCGCGGCCAGCGCCCGCAGCAGCCGCAGCCCCTGCGGACGCTCCGCGAGCACCGTCTCGCCCCCGCGGACGGCGAGCACGAGCACCGGCAGCGCGCGGCCCGCCGCGAACCCCGCGGCGATCGCGAGCGCCGCGCCGAGACTGCCGAGCGCGAGGCAAAGGATGGGCAGGGCCCAGGCGGCCGTTGCCGGGATGTAGGTCGTGAGCCCCGTGCCGAGCAGCAGGCCGTAGAGGAAGAGCGCTCGCTCCAGCGGCATCCTCCGCCGCCAGGGCTCCGGCACCTGCACGTGGATCTGCGGCCGGACGCGCAGCCCGAGCGCGTCGCTGACCACGGCCGCGGCCGCGATCGCGAGCGCGACGACCAGCACCACGCGTCCGCCCGTCGCGGTGCCGACTGCCGCAAGCGTCGCGAAGACGCCAGCGGCCGCGAGCGCCAGGCCAACCGCGAACGCCGCTCCCGCTCTCCCGCGATGGCGTGCGGCACTCACGGTGCCGACCATCGAGAGGCTTCAGGGCGACCAGGCGCCGGCGAGCCCGACCAGCAGCCCGGTGAGCGCAAGCGCCGCCGTCAGCACCGGATCTTGGTGTCGTAGTACATGACGCAGAAGACCCTCCGGCCGCCGTAGCAGTAGCCGGTCAGCGCCGCGTCGCCGTTGATCCGGTTGCGGACGTAGCCGCAGCAGTCGACGAGCTTGCGGATGTGTCCGCCGCAGCAGCGGTACCAGGCGCCGTCGATCTGGCCCCGGAAGCCGGACTCGCGCCCGGCGCGCGCGCAGACGCGCGTCCGCGGGGCCGGCGGGAGCGAGTTGCCGTCGGGGTCGCGCAGCAGCGCGCCCTTGGCGTCGACCGGCCGGCCCAGCTTGTCCACCGCCCGGCCGAGGTCGTCGACGGGCCTGCCGTCGGAAGCGCGGAGCGGGAAGCCCTTGGCGTCGATCCGCGGCAGGCCGACCGGATGCGGACAGGAGCCGGTGGTGTAGATGTGGCCGCAGAAGTGGAAGGCCTCGGCCTTCTGGGCCCGCAGCGCCTCGAGCACGAAGCCGCCGCCGGCGAGGCCGAGCAGCAGCCGCCCCGTGCGGGCGAGGAAGCCGCGCCGGGAGCTCGCCCCGGCGACGCTCTCGCTAAGCACGCACGGGCCTGGTCGCGTGTGCCAGGAGGCTCTCGAGCTGGTAGAGCGAGTTGAACGTCCCCTTCGCGCGCACCTCGCCGTCGGGCGCGAGGACGACCGCGTACGGGCTGCCGGGTACGGCGAGCGCGGCCCAGGCGTCGGCGTCCGCCTCCTCGTCGAAGAGCTGCAGCTCCACGTCGGGGTCGTTCCCGAGCAGGTGCAGCGACGGCTCGAGCGCAGCGCACAGAGAGCAGCCCGGCGACGTGAACGCCGCGACTAGCCTACGGCTTCTGGGATCACGGTCGAATCGGTCGATCAGGTCGACGCGGCTGCCGAGCTCCGGGCCCTCGTGGTCCAGCGAGAGCGCCGCCTGCGGCGCCACCGCGATGCGCAGCTCGCCGAGCTCCCGCGCGAGTGCCAGCACGGCCACGCCGAGGGTCGCGAGCCCGACGAGTGCCACGCCGAGCCCGATCGCGAGCCAGCCTTCCGTCGACGGCTTCGCGTCCGGCAGGAACGGCAGCGCCGCGAGCGCGGCGGCGAGCAAGGCCGTGCGCGAGACGCTTCCCCAGCCGATCCGGGAGCGGCCGCCGAAGCAGCCGCAGGGCGCGCCCGCCCGGCCGCGCGCGATCGCGACGACCTGTGCGAGCGCGAAGAGCGCGAGCAACGCGGCCGCGCCGAACGCGGCGTCGACGTCGATCGCCACCGCGACGGCGAGGCCTGCCTCGGCCGCGATCGCGGCGGCCCACACCGCGGCGCGCAGCCGCGCGCCCTCGAGCCCGTAGGAGCGGAGCGCGTCGCGGGCAGTGGCACCGCCGCGCGCCTTCCCGGCCGCGGCCAGGAGCAGCACAACGCAGAGGACGAACCGGAGGAGACCCACGACCGTCAAGCGAGGCGTGAGGATACGTGCTGATGCGGCTGCTCGCCCTCCTCGCCCTGCTCGCCGCCGCGGCCCACCTCGTCGGCCATTCCGTGCAGGGCCGCCGGATCGTCGCCTACGAGCTCGGCGATCCCTCTGCCGCGCGGAAGGTGCTCGTCGTCGGCTGCATCCACGGGAGCGAGTGCGCCGGAATAGCGGTCGTCGACCGGCTCCGGCGGCTCGGGCCGCTCGAGGGCGTCGACCTCTGGCTCCTCCCGGACGCGAACCCGGACGGCCATGCCGCCGGAACGCGACGAAACGCGCAGGGCGTCGACCTGAACCGCAACTTCCCGCACCGCTGGCGGCGGCTCGACGGCGCCTACGACTCGGGCTCGCGTCCGGCCTCGGAGCCCGAGACGCGTGCGCTGATGCGCCTGGTCCGGCGCCTTCGCCCCGCCGTGACGATCTGGTTCCACCAGCACCTGAACATGGTCGTGCTGACGAGCGGCAACCTCGGCCTGCAGCGCCGCTTCGCCCGCCTCGCTGGCCTGCGCGCCGGCTACCTGCCGCGCTACCCAGGCACGGCGACCGGGTGGTCGAACGCGAGCTTCACCGGCACGACGGCGTTCGTGGTCGAGCTGCCCGCGGGCAGGCTCTCTCCGGCGGCGACGGTGCGAATCGCCCGCGCCGTCCGCATCGTCTCCGCTCAGCGGCGCACGAGCCAGTCCAGCGGATCGCCGGCGCCGTAGAGGCGCGGGAGCGAGCGCAGGCCGCTGCCGTCGGGCCTGATCAGGTACCAGTGCGGCAGCGGCTCCGAGCCACGGAAGTGCGCGAAGACGATCCGCCCGTCGGGCAGCCAGCCGTTCGGGCTGTCGCCACCGCGCCAGTGGGTGACGCGGCGCTTGCCCGACCCGTCCGCGTTCATCACGAAGAGCTCGTGGTCGCCTCGCACCTCGGAGCTGTAGAGGATCCGTGAGCCGTCGGGCGACCAGGCGGCGGGGTCGTCGCCATGCGCGCCGGCCGGCGGCCGCAGCACGGGGTGCGTCAGCTGCCGTCGGTCGCTGCCGTCGCGGCTCATCGTCCAGACCGCCCAGTTGCCGTTCCCAGGGTGGGAGGCGAAGGCGATCGTCTTCCCGTCCGGCGACCACGTGGCCACCTCGCCCGGCATGCCGAGGTCGACGAGACCGCTCCCGTCCGGGCGCATCAGCTGGATGGTGTCGACGGGCGCGCCGTCCGAGCGCAGCCCGCTGAACGCGATCGCCGTGCCGTCGGGCGACCACGCGGGGAAGAGGCCGCCCGTGCGTGGCTGGATCTGCCGCTGGTGCCCAGTGCGCACGTCGACGACGCGGATGGCCTCGAGCCCGATGCCGTAGCGGTCGGGCGCGTAGCGCCCGCGCGAGCTGCGGAAGACGACGCGCCTCCCGTCGGGGGAGAAGTCAGGGTCGAAGTCGATCCCGCGCCCGGAACGGGTCAGCCGCCGCCGGCGGCTGCCGTCGGCGCGCATCACCCAGATGTCGCCTCCACGCGTGCTGTAGGCGATCAGGCCGTGCAGGCTCGCGCGCGGCGCGGATGGGATCTCGCGCGTGGCCGGCGCGCTGCCTGCCCCACCGGCCGCCGCCAGAACCGCGAGTGCGAGAAGGAGGCTCGGTCGGCGCTTCAAATGTCCACGTCTACACCGGCCGAGGGTCTGCGGTTCCCAGCCCGTGCAGCAGGTACGCCTCGACCGGCTCCTCCTTGCCCTTCACCTGCAGCGGCGCCAGGCGCTCGAGCACCGCTCCCGGCGGAAGCGCCGCGGCCGTCTCCGCTCCGATCACGACTCCGCCGACCGGCGCTTCCGACTCCAACCGCGCCGCGAGGTTGACGGTGTCGCCCACGACGCCGTGCTTGCGGTGGCCGCTCTCGCCGCCGACGAGGCCGGCGAGCACCTCGCCGCTGTTCAGACCCGCGCGGAAGCGCGGCCAGTCGGGATGCGAGTCGGCGATCTCCGCCGCGGCGGCCTGGAAGGCGAGTGCCGTCCGCGCCGCCCGTGCCGCATGGTCGGGCTCGTCGCCGCGCTGGTTGAAGATCACCATCACGGCGTCGCCGACGATCTGGTGCACGACGCCGCCCTCGGCCTCGAGCAGCGGCACGAGCCGTCCGTAGTAGCCGTTCAGCATCGCGGCCACTCGCGCCGCCGCGTTCTGCTCTGAGAACGACGTGAAGCCTTGCAGGTCGGCGAAGAGGACGCTCACCTCCCGCGTCCCGGCCAGCGTCTCGTCGAGGTAGAGCGGGCTGAACCGCTCCTCGTGCCACTCGGTCCGCGCGCTGACCGCGATCGTCACGAACGCGGTCAGCATCAGCAGGTGCCACTCCCACCACGAGACGCGCCAGTTGCGCGCCCAGGCGATCACCAGCATCGCCTCGGCGAGCAGCGCGAACGCGACGGCGATCCCGAGCAGGAACCGAGTGCCTCGTCGGCGGTAGAGGCGGTAGTAGCCGAACGCGGCGGCCGAGTAGAGGACGACCCCGACAACCGCAAGCGTGATCTGCCAGCCGTCCAGCTCTTCGGTGCCGAGCTCGCCTGCGAGCGGCGGGAGCTCGGCGAGCGAGACCACGGCCCAGGCGGCCATCAGCAGCGAGAGCCCGCCGACGAGCAACCATGCCCAGCGCAGCACGCGCTCGGCCGCGCGCGGCCGCAACGGCAGCCCCGAGCCCGCCGCGAAGAGCCCGGCGATCGCCAGCCCGACGGGCGTCGCGAGCTCGAAGCCCGCGTTCTTGCCGATCAGCACCCCGGGCGTCGCGAGCGCGTGCAGGCCGAGGAAGCCCGCCGCGGAGACGAAGGCGAGCGAGACCAGCAGCAGGCGCGCATCCCGCCGCCTCCGCGCCGCGACGCCGACCGCGTACCCGAGCGCGACGTTGATCGCCGCAGCGGTGAGGACGAGCCAGAAGTGCGCGGGGTGGTTCTCCCAGCTCTCGTCGACAGCCGGGTGCGCGAGCACCAGCGCGAGCACGCCGGCGCCGAGCGCGAGCACGAACAGCGGCCAGAGCGGGTGCGCGGTGCCGCGGGCTAGCGGTCGCTCTGCTTCCACGGCTCGCCGTAGGCGGTGAGCAGGTCGAGGAAGGGCGCCGCGTCGAAGGCCTCCGGCCCGAGCACGCCCGCACCGTTCCAGGTGCCGCCGGCCAGCAGCTCGAGCGCTACGACGGGGTTCAACGCGGTCTGCAGCACCACCGCCTGTGCGCCGTAGTCGCGCATGGTCTGCTCGTTGTCGGAGACGTGGTAGAGGTAGGTCGCGCGCGGCTGCCCGTCCTTGCCCGTGCCGGTGACGAGGGTGCCCGCGCAGGTCTTGCCGTGCATGCGGTCGCCGAGCGTCGCCGGGTCCGGCAGCGCGGCGGCGACGACGTCACGCGGCGCGACCTCGAGCCCACGGACCGAGACTCGCTCGGTCGAGTCGAGCCCCAGCTTGTGCAGGGTCTTCAGCACGTCGATGAACTCCTCGCCGAGTCCGTACTTGAAGGTGACGCGGCGGCAGTCGACCCAGCGCGGCACGAGCACGACCTCCTCGTGCTCGACGTTCACGCACTCGAGCGGCCCGATCCCCTCCGGGAAGTCGAACACCTCCGGCTCGCTGAAGGGCTCGGTCGTGTACCAGCCGCGCTCCCGTTCCCAGACGAGCGGCGGGTTGAGGCACTCCTCGATCGTCGTCCAGATCGAGAACGTCGGCGCGAAGTCGTAGCCCTCGACGGCGAGGTCGGCTCCGTCGCGCACCGCGACCTCGTCGATCTGGGCGAACAGGTGGTCGGCGGCGTAGCGGGCGAAGACGTCGGAGAGGCCGGGCTCGACGCCGATCCCGACGAGCGCGAGCAGGCCGGCTTCGCGCCAGCGCTCGTGCTGGTCGAGCTGCTGCTGCCCCAGCAGCGTGCCGGGGCTCGAGAGCGACATCGCCATGTCGAGGTAGGCGCAGCGCGTCTCGAAGGCGGCCTCGAAGATCGGCAGGTTGAAGCGCGGATCGGTCGCGTTCAGGACGACGTCCGCATCGCGCGCGAGGGCGGCGACGCTGGCCTGGTCCGAGGCGTCGACCTGCGCCGCTGCGAAGCGCTCGTCGTCCAGCCGCGTGACGAGCGCCTGCGGCCGCGCCGGGTCGAGGTCGGCGAAGGTGATGCGCTCGAAGAAGTCGCGCTTCTGCGCGACGGCGGCGGCGGCGCTGCCGACGCCGCCGGTCCCGATCACGAGGGCTTTCACTCGAGGGCTCCGTGCGCGCGCAGGAGCTCGAGCGTCTCGTCGTGCGGCAGCCCGCGCTCCACGCGCCCCTCGCGGCCCGTAACGTCGGGTGCCGCCCAGAGCGTGTTCACGACAGCTTCTTCGGTCGCCTCGACGGTCGCCCCGAAGAGCGGGTCGAGGTCTTGGCCGTCGACCGGGTCGCCGCCGCGCGCGGTGGAGAACGCGAGGAAGATCTCGCCGCTCCCGTGGTGCGCGGTCGAGCCGGTGCGCGCGAGCCCCATGCCGGCGCGCCGGGCCAGTCGCTCCAGGGAGCCTGGGCTCACGGGCGCATCGGTTGCGACCACCGCGATACAGCTCCCCGCCGGGTTGGCGCGGCCGCCGCCGCTGAGGTGCCGCCCTACGGGAACGCCGGCGACGATCAGCTGCCGTGCCCCGCCGAAGTTCGCCAGCACGAGCACGCCCACGGTGTGGCCATCGGCAATGCGGCTCGCTGTGCCGATCCCGCCCTTCCACCCGAGGCAGCTCATGCCGGTGCCCGCACCCACCGCACCCTCGTCGAAAGGCCAGCCCGAGGCGCTGTCGACCGCGCGCGCCACGTCGGCGGCCTCGACCTGCACGACCCGCGCCTCGCTGAGGTAGCTGTCATCGCACTCGCCGACGACCGGGACGAGCACGTCTTCGACGCCCACCCCCGGATCGTCGCGCACGGCGACCTCCACCGCGCCGTCGTAGACGCGCCCGACCGCCATCGTCGCGGTCAGGTAGACGGGCGTGAAGATCCGGCCCCACTCGCGGATCTCGTGTGAGTCCGTCAGCTCGCCGAGGCCGTTGAGCACGGCGACGCCTGCCGAGAGCGGAAGGGTTGGGGGCACGATCGCCGTCACGCCGCTGCGGGCGACGCCGCGGCCTGCGGGCGGGTCGGGCTCGTCGCGCCACACCGTCACGTGGCCGACTCGCACGCCCTCGACATCGGCGATCGAGTCGGTCGGGCCGGGCTCGAGCACGCCGATCCGGATACCGAGCTCGCGCGGCCGCGGGCCTCTGGGTTCGGGAGGGCTACCGCTCACGGGAGGACTGTAGAGTCGGCGGGTGGAGCTTTCCATGCCGGTCGTCAGGAGCGATCGCTGCCTGCTCCACGAGCCAGCCGCCGAGATCTGGGTCGGGGTGACGGGTCCCGCGGCCGAGACGCCGGCGCGGATGACGGCGATCCTCGACGCGCTCGACGCGCGCCTCGTGGAGGCGGAGCCGCACCCCGACGAGGCGCTGCTCGCGGTCCACGACGAGGAGCTGCTCGCGTATCTCGCCTCCGCCTGGGAGGAGTGGCATGCGGCCGATCTCCCCCAGGAGCAGGTCGTGCCGTACGTGTTCGCGCATCGCGAGCTCGGCGCGCGCCGGGTGCCGGCGGCGGTCTGGGCGCGGCCGGGCTGGTTCGCCTACGACACGATGACGCTCGTCGGCCCGGGCACCTGGGACGCTGCTCGGGCCGCGGCCGATGCGGCGCTCACCGCGGTCGATCTCGTCCTCGCCGGCGAGCCCGTCGCCTACGCCTGCACGCGGCCGCCCGGCCACCACGTCACGCGCCGCGCATACGGCGGCTCGTGCTACCTGAACAACGCCGCGATCGCGGCCGAGGCACTGCGCTCAGGGCTCGAAGGCCCAGTGGCCGTGCTCGACGTCGACGCGCACCACGGCAACGGGACGCAGGAGATCTTCCGCGGCCGCGACGATGTTCTCACCGGCTCGGTCCACGTCGATCCGGGTGCGGGCTGGTTCCCGCACTACCTCGGCTTCGCCGACGAGAGCGACGGCTCGAACCTCAACCTCCCGCTCGCCCCGGGCTCAGGCGACGGGCCGTGGCTCGAGGCGGTGGCGGAGCTCGTTGGCTGGGCCCGCGGTGCGTCCGCGCTCGTGGTCGTGCTGGGTGTCGACGCGGCCGCAGGCGATCCCGAGAGCCCGCTCGAGGTCAGCGGCGCCGCCTTCCGCGAGGCGGGCCGGCTGCTCGGGACGCCCGCGCTGCCGACGGTGGTCGTCCAGGAGGGCGGCTACGACCTGCGCGCGCTCGGGGAGCTCGTCCGCGAGGCGCTGCTGGGCCTCGAGGAGGGCCGCCCGTGAAGTTCTCCGCCGAGTACCTGCAGCACGTGGTCGAGCGGCTCGCGTCCATCGGCTCGCACCCGTTCGGCTTCCGGGTCGCGGGGACGCCGGAGGAGCGCGAGGCCGTCGACTTCGTCGCCGGGGAGATGCGCTCGCTCGGGCTCGAGAACGTGACCGAGGAGCCGGTGCCGGTCGACGGCTGGCGGCTCGAAGACGCGTACGTCGAGCTCGCCGACGGGACGCGGATCGAGGGCGCATCCTTCGGCGGCGTCCCCGAGACCGGCTCGCGGGGCGTCGAGGGTGAGCTCGTGCGCGTCGGGCGCGGCGGCCGTAGGCAGCTCGACCGACTCGACGTCGCCGGGAAGGTCGCGCTCGTCGAGTGGCAGGTCGCGCGGCTCTGGCCGTACCACGTCGGCCTCGAGCTAGGGCTTCGCGGGGCGAAGGCGATGGTGCTCTATGCGCCCGAGGGCGGGCCCTTCTACCAGGCGGCGAACGCGCTCGGCACGTTCGACGGGATCTGGCACGCAGAGGGCCCGCCGTGCGTGACGATCCGGCGCGAGGACGCGCCGAAGGTCGACGGCCGGGTGCGGGTCGTCCTGAGGGCGCCGCGCAAGCCGAGCACCGGCTGGAACGTCGTCGGCGAGCTGCCCGGCCGCCGCCGCGGCGCGCCTGTGATCGTCGCCGGCCACCACGACGGCTGGTTCCAGGCCGCCTTCGACGACGCGACCGGCGTGGCGGTGACGCTCGAGCTCGCTCGAGCCTTCACCGAGGCGGGCATCCGCCCGGCGCGGACGATTGCCTTCGTCTCCCACACCGCCGAGGAGTACGGCATCGCCGAGTCGGCCTACGACTGGTGCTACGGCGCCTGGTACCAGGTGGTCGCGGAGCACCGCGAGTGGACGACCGGCTCGCCCTTCTACCTGAACGTCGAGGGCTCGGGCAGCCGGGGCGACGCGTTCACGCTCGACGTGCCGCCGGAGCTGACCGGCTGGATCCGCGGCCACTGCCGCGCCGCCGAGCGCGACGGCCTGCTGCCGCACGGCTGGAAGCTGGGCCGGCCGAACACGTGGACCGAGGTCTGGCCGTTCCTCGCCGCCGGCATCCCGGGCATCAACGTCTCGACCTTTACCGCCGAGTTCGAGCGCACCGAGTACCACACGCAGTTCGACACGGCCGACACGGTCGACTTCGGCTACCTCGCCAAGCTGACCGAGCTCTGCGCGCGGCTGCTGCTCGAGGAGCCGGAGCTCGACTTCGAGCCGCGCGCGCGGGACCTGGAGGGTCTGGGGTGGGGCCTCGGCGATACCTCGGAGGACAACGCGCGCAGGCTCTTCACGGCGCTGGCCCGCGGCCTCCACGGCCTCGACGCGATCGACGCACCGCGCTACCCGCACGAGCAGACGGAGGCCGACGTCCAGCACCTCGAGCGAGCGCTCGAGGATCCCGACCATGCCGCCGGGCACCTCGCACGCGTGGGGATCAACTGGCTCTGCGCCGACCTCTCGCACGAGGCGTTCCGGATCGAGCGCGGCCGCCGCGGCCGACGTGCGCGCCGTGCCTGCTGGGGCGCGATGGGCGACGCCGACCCGGGGCCGGACCTCTGGCGCGAGCTCGCGTCGCTGCGCGGGGAGCCGGGCGCGCGGAAACCCGGCCCGTGGCTCGAGCAGAGCCTGCGCCGCCACCTCGACCGCTCGCGCCGCGAGTACGCTCGCCGGGTCGAGCGCATGGTCCTCGCGATGACCGGCACGGTTCACCCGCTTCCGCACCCGCGAGCGGGCGACCTTCCTGGAGAATCGGCGCGATGAAGCCGCTGCCCCCCGGCGGGACGATCGGCGTCGCCGCGCCCGCGAGCCCCTACGACGCACGCTCGGAGGTGCTGCGCGGGGTCGAGTGGTGGGAGTCGCAGGGCTACAGAGTCAAGCTCGCGCCGCACGTCTACGACCGGGACGACTACGTCGCCGGCGACGCGAGGGACCGCGCCGCCGACCTGAGCGCGCTCTTCGCCGACCCGGAGGTCGACGTCGTCCAGGCGCTGCAGGGCGGCTACGGCTCGGCGCAGACGATCCCGCACCTCGACTTCGACGCGATCGCCGCCAACGCCAAGCCGCTCGTGGGCTTCTCCGACATCACGGCGCTGCACGTCGCGATCCGGCAGCGCGCCGGTTTCCCGACCGTCTACGGCAACGGCCTGGTCGGCGTCGGCGCGGGGGACGCAACCGAGTTCACGCGGAAGCGCCTGCTCGAGGTGCTCACGGGCGAGGCAACCGGCCCGGTCCCGCCGAACCCGGACGACCCGTACACGCGCGCGATCCGCGGCGGCTCGGTCACGGCACCGCTCGTCGGCGGCTGCCTCTGGCTGCTGATGCAGACGCTCGGGACGCCGTGGGAGATCGAGCTCGACGGCGCGATCTTCTTCTTCGAGGACTACAAGGCGCCGCCGTACTACATCGACGGCCAGCTGACCCAGCTGCGCCACGCGGGCAAGCTCGACAACGTCGCCGGGGTCGTGGTCGGCGAGATGGAGGGCTGCGACTGGGGAGACCTGCGCCCCGCCTCGGACTGGGCGCGGTCACGGTCGCTGGAGGACGTGCTGGAGGAGCACCTGGAGCCGCTCGGCGTGCCGGTGCTCTACCGGCTGCCGCTCGGGCACGGCAAGCATCTGGCCTCGATTCCCCTGGGGCTTCGGTATACGCTCGACGCCGACCGGCGTACGCTCACGCTCGAGGAGTCTCCCTGGGGCTGAGCAGGAGGAGGGTGAGATGAAGAAGCGGTGGCTGGCAGCGCTCGCGGCAGGGTGCCTCGCGGCCGCGCTCGCCGCCTATGCGGCGACGGCGACCGGCTCGAGCTCGGGCCCGGCGGCGAAGACGGGCGGAACGTTCAGGCTCGGGACGAGCTCGCGGATCGACTCGCTGAACCCATACGTCGCCTTCAACCAGGACGCGTACTCGATGTTCGAGTACGTCTATCCGTTTCTCATCCAGTACGACAAGGCCAACAAGAAGTTCGTCGCCGACTTCGCCACGTCGTGGAACGCGAGCAAGGGCGGCAAGACCTGGACGTTCAAGGTGCGCAAGGGCGCCAAGTGGACCGACGGCAAGCCGCTCACCGCCAAGGACGCGGCCTGGACGATCAACACCGACATCAAGTATGCGGCCGGAGGCGCGGCCAATGCTGCGGGTCTGATCGCGCACATCAAGAACGCGAAGGCTCCGAACGCGACCAGGCTCGTCGTGAACTACGTCAAAGCGCCGGGCAACGTGCTCGGGCAGTTCCAGCAGTTCGCGATCCTGCCGCAGCACATCTGGAGCAAGCACACCGGCCACAAGGGCAACGACCTCAAGACGTTCTCGAACAACCCGCTGGTCGGCGGCGGCCCGTTCACGCTCTCGAAGTTCAAGAAGGACGACATCGCGCTCTTCCAGCGCAACGGTTCCTTCTACGGCGAGAAGGCGCTTGCAGACGGCTTTGGGCTGCGGATGTTCTCGAACGAGGACGCGCTCGTCTCGGCGCTGAAGGCGCACGAGATCGACGCGATCGAGTCCGTCCCGGGCACCGCGATCAAGACCCTCAAAAGCGGCTTCAACGTCCGCTCCACGCGCGGCGTCGACCAGACGGACTTCATCATCAACTCGAACCCGAAGAAGAAGCCCCACCGCGAGCTGCTGAACCTGAAGGTCAAGGCCGCGATGGCCCACGCGATCGACCGCAAGCAGATCATCCGCGTGGTCTTCCTCGGCTACGCGAAGCCCGCGAGCTCGATCATCCCCACCGCGACGGGGGCCTGGTACAACCCGGGCGTCAAGCCCGAGAGGTTCAACCTCGCGCTCGCCAACAAGATCCTCGACCGAGCCGGCTTCAAGAAGGGCTCGGGCGGGATCCGCGTCGCCAACGGTCACAAGATGTCGTACGAGGTGATCACGCCGACCGACGTCCCGAGCGTGAACCGCACGTTCCAGATCCTCCAGCCGGACTTCAAGAAGATCGGCATCCAGCTGAAGCAGAAGGCGCTCGACTCGACGGCGGCCTTCGACGCGATTACCGCGCCGAACGGCAAGTACCAGAACTTCGACCTGGCGATGTGGGACTGGGTGGCCTTGATCGACCCCGACTTCATGCTCTCGGTCGTCACGTGCGCCCAGTACGGCGGCTGGAGCGACAGCGGCTTCTGCGACAAGCGATACGACTCGATGTACTCGCAGCAGCAGCTGACCCCGAACCAGGCCAAGCGCAAGGCGGTCGTCTGGAAGATGCAGCGCTACCTGCAGGCCAAGCGGCCGTATATCTGGCTCGCGCAGGAGGACGCGGTCTGGGCGGTCAGCAAGAGCTGGGGCGGCCTCGTCGCCTCGCCGCAGGGCCCGTTCAACTCGATCAACAAGCTGAGCCTGTCGAGGGTGCACCGGCAGTAGCGGCAGCGGACGACGCGGGGGGCCAGCCGTGAGAGGCGCCGACTACGTCATCAAGCGGTTGGCCTTCGCCGTCCTGACGGTCTTCATCGCCGTCACGATCAACTTCGCGCTGTTCCGGCTCGCGCCGGGGAGCGCCGTGACGAACCTCGCGCGCGTGCCGCACGCGACGCCCGAGACGCGTCAGGCGCTGAAGCGCCAGTTCGGGCTCGACAAGTCGAAGTTCCAGCAGTACGTCATCTACCTGCAGCAGCTCGCCCACGGGAACCTCGGGATCTCGTTCGCGAACAGCCAGCCGGTCGCGGACAACCTGCGTACGGCGCTGATCAACACGCTCCCGATGGTCTGGCTGGGCACGTTCTTCGCGATCGTGCTGGGAACGCTGACGGGCATCGTCGCGGCCTGGAGGCGCGGCACCGTCACCGAGGGAGCGACCGTGACGACCGCGCTCGGCTTCTACTCGATGCCGACCCACTGGCTCGGCTTGATGCTCGTGATCCTCTTCGCGGGGGTGCTGCCGACCGGCGGGATGGCGAACGAGTTCCTGATCGACCCGCCGTTCTGGACGCACGTCAAGGACCTCGCCGAGCACATCTTCCTGCCGGCTCTGACGCTCGGGCTCGTGCTCTACGGCGAATACACGCTGATCGTCCGCTCCGCGATGCTCGAGACGCTGGGCGAGGACTACGTGCTGACCGCGCGCGCGAAGGGTCTGAAGCCGTGGGCGATCCTGCGGCGCCATGCGCTGCGCAACGCGCTGCTGCCGATCACGACCCTGGTCGCGCTCTCGCTCGGCTACATCGTGGCCGGCGCGATCCTGATCGAGACCGTGTTCTCGTGGCCGGGGATCGGCCGCGCGGTCTACGACGCGGTGCTGCAGCGCGACTACCCGATGCTGCAGGGCGCGTTCCTCGTCCTGACCTGCTCGGTCGTCTTCTTCAACCTCGTGGCCGACCTCCTCTACTTCCGGCTCGACCCGAGGATCACGGAGTGACCGCGTGAGCGTCGCCGCCCGCGAGCCCGGCGCGGTCATCGAGCAGGTCCCGATCCGCTCGCGCCGCGGGATCGTCTGGCAGACGATCCGCAAGCGGCCCTCGGCGCTCTTCGGCGCGATCGTCCTGCTGGGCGTCGTGCTCGCCGCGCTGCTCGCGCCCGTCCTCGCCCCCTACGACGTGCACGACCAGGTCGGGCCCGTGTTCGGCCATCCCTCCTGGAAGCACCCGCTCGGGCTCGACGACGGCGGCATCGACATGGTCTCGCTGCTCATGTGGGGCGCGCGGATCTCGCTCGTCGTCGGCTTCGCGGCGACCTTCGTCTCGATGGTGATCGGCGGCACCATCGGCGTCGTCGCCGGCTACTTCGGCGGCAAGGTCGACACGATCCTGATGCGCATCACCGACTACTTCCTCGTCATCCCGGACGTGCCGCTGATGATCGTGGTCGCCGCGATCTGGGGCCCGAGCCTCTTCCACATCGTGATCGTGATCGGGATCCTGCTCTGGACCGGCACAGCGCGGGTGATCCGCGCGCAGGTGAAGAGCGTGCGCGAGCGCGTGTACGTGAAGCGGGCAAGGGCGCTCGGCGCGGGCCACACCAGGATCGTGATGCGGCACGTGCTGCCGCAGGTCGCGCCCCTG
>JBJMJY010000025.1:0-36164 GCA_045806105.1 Gaiellaceae bacterium
TGCCGCTACCAGGGCGGTCCGAACGCCGGACACACGATCGTCGTCGACGGCGAGACGTTCAAGATCCGGCAGATCCCGAGCGGTGTCCTGCGCGGAAAGACCTGCATCATCGGCGCGGGCTGCGTCGTCGATCCGGAGGTCTTCCTGGCGGAGGTGGACGAGCTCGAGTCGCGCGGGGTCTCGACCGCCGTCGTGCATCTGTCTGGAGAGGCGCATCTGATCATGCCGTGGCACGTCGCGATCGACCAGGCATCGGAGCGCCGGCTCGGCAAGCTGCAAATCGGGACGACGCGCCGCGGCATCGGCCCTGCGTACGCGGACAAGGCGTCGCGACTCGGGATCCGCGTTCAGGACCTGCTCGAGCCGAAGATCTTGCGGCAGAAGATCGAGGTCGCGCTCGCCGAGAAGAACGTCTGGCTCGAGCGCGTCTACGGCTCACAGCCGCTGGAGCTCGAGGAGCTCGCTGCGCGGTACGAGGAGTTCGCGCAGCGGCTGCGGCCGTACGTCGCCGACACCTCGCTGCTCGTCGACCGCGCGCTGCGCGACGGGCGCTTCGTGCTGCTCGAGGGCGCGCAAGGGACGCTGCTCGACCTCGACCACGGCACCTATCCGTTCGTCACCTCGTCGGGGACCGTGGCCGGCGCGGCCGCCGTCGGCGTGGGCATCGGGCCGAACAGAATCGACGCGATCATCGGCGTCGCGAAGGCCTACGTCACGCGCGTCGGGGAAGGCCCGTTCCCGACCGAGATCGACGGTGCCGACCAGGAGCGGGTGCGCGAGCTGGGGGCGGAGTACGGCACGACGACGGGCCGGCAGCGCCGCTGCGGCTGGCTCGACCTCGTCGCGCTGCGTTACGCCGTGCGGCTGAACGGGATCACGTCGCTGGCGCTGACGAAGCTCGACGTGCTCTCGGCGTTCGCCGAGCTTCCGGTCTGCATGCGCTATCGCCTGCGCGACGGGTCGGAGACGCCGGACTTCCCGCCGCATCAGAGCGACTTCCACCACTGCCGCCCGGTCTACGAGACGCTGCCGGGGTGGGAGGAGCCGCTCGACGAGGTGACGGAGCTCGCCGCGCTGCCGGAGAACGCGCGCCGCTACGTCGAGTTCGTCGAGCGAGAGCTCGAGGTTCCCGTCTCGCTGATCGGCACCGGCGCGGAGCGGGAACGCGTGCTCGCCCCGGGCTCGCTCGAGGCGCTCGCCCGGCCCTAGCGGCGGTTAGGCGGGCACCCGGCCGCGCGCGGCCCAGGCGCGCGCGCCGAGCGTGAAGCCGCCGGCCGGCTCGCCGAGCCGCAGCCGGTACTCCTGGCGCAGGGTCTCCTGCTTGCCCGGCGGGAGTGAAGCGACGTACTGACCGGCCGGCCCGACGCCGAGGAGGAACGAGCCCCAGAGCTCGTCGAAATCCTCGTAGTCGGCCGAGACCTCGAGCGGGCCCGCCTCGACATCGTCGAGCGCGAGGCCCCGCCACAGCGCGTCGAGCTCCTCGAGGTTGCCGAAGGAGCGGCTCTCGCCGGCGAGGTCGTGATCGAGCTCGCGTGCCGTCTCCCAGTACAGGCGCAGCATCTCCATCCCCCCGCTGAAGTCCCAGGAGCACGCGGCGACGATGCCGCCCGGTCGCGTGACGCGCGCCATCTCCGCGACACCGGCGCCGGGATCGTCCATGAAGTGGATCACGAGCTGGGCGACGGCGGCATCGAAGGAGTCGTCCGGCCATGGCAGCGCCTCCGCGGCGCCCCGCTTCAACTCCGCGCCCGGCACGCGCTCCGCACACGCCTGGAGAAGCGGCGACGGGTCGACGCCGGAAACCTGCTCGGCGCCGACGCGGCGGGCGAGCTCCTCCGTCAGGACGCCGGAGCCGCAGCCCACGTCGAGCACCCGCTGTCCGGCGTCGACACGCGCGAAGTCGGCGAACGCGGGCGCGAGTGGACGCGAGTAGCGGCCCATGAAGCGGTCGTACGCATCACCCGAGACGACGAAGCTCATCGGGCGTATTCACGTTGGCCAGGAGCTCCGCGTCAACCTCGATCCGTCTCGTCTCGAGCTCGTCCAGTGCCTCGTGCAGCGCGAGCTGCCGCTCCCGCAGCCGCCGATCGAGCACCGGCAGCGCGCGTCGGTCGAAGGCGGCGGGGAGCGGCGTCGTCTCGGGGGCGGCGGCGTCGGCGCACGCGGCGGCAAGCTCGCGCAGCAGGTCGGGCGTGACGAGCGGCGTGTCCACCGGCAGGATCACCGACACGGGCGTCGGCGAGGCGCGCAGACCGGCGACGATGCCCGTCAGCGCCGCGCGGGTCTCGCTCTCGTCGTCCACGAGCTCGAACGGCAGCTCGAGGCCGTCGGCACGCTTGCCGACCGCGAGCCGCTCGTCGCAGGCGTCGCCGAGGACGCGCCAGCCCCGTACCGCGAGGGTCTCGCCGTCGAGCCGCGCAAGCGCCTTCGGGGAGCCGAAGCGGGTGCTGGCGCCGCCGACGAGCAGGACGCCCGTCAGGCGAGGACGCGCCACGGCTCGCTGTAGACGTTCAGCCGCCCGCCACGAACGAAGCCGCAGAGCGTGACGCCGCGGTCGGCGGCGAGGTCGACGGCGAGGCTCGACGGCGCGCCGACCGCGACGAGGATCGGGCAGCCGGCGACGGCCGCCTTCTGGACGAGCTCGAACGAGAGGCGGCCGCTGACGCAGAGAACCGTGTCGGCCAGCGGCAGACGCTCCTCACGGAATGCCCAGCCGACGACCTTGTCCATCGCGTTGTGCCGGCCCACGTCCTCGCGCAGGCAAAGCAGCTCGGCGGCGGGGTCGAAGAGGCCGGTCGCGTGCAGCCCGCCGGTGGCGGCAAAGGCCGGCTGCGCCTCGCGCAGCCGCTCCGGCAGCGCGGCCAGCAGCTCGGCGCCGACGGTCAGCCCGCTCTCCACGCGCGGCGCCTCGACCGCCACCGCCTCGAGTGCGCCCTTGCCGCAGACCCCGCAGGAGGAGCTCGTGTAGAAGCTGCGCTGCAGGCGCTCGGGCTCAAAAGCGGGCGCGTCGACGTCGACCGTGTTGGCCGCGAGGTCCGCGGGCGCCGAGGCGGCCACCGGTTCGAGCCCCTCCGAGAGGCAGAAGCCGAGCGCGAGCTCCTCGTCGTGCCCGGGCGTCCGCATCGTCACCGCGACCGGTTGCCCGCCGATCCGGATCTCCAGCGGCTCCTCGACGGCGACTCGGTCGGGCTCGGTCGCTCCGTCCGGGAGTCGCAGCACCTCGACCCGCGCCGCGGCGTACGGCGGTGCTTCGAGCGCGTCGTTCTCGGCGCTCATGCGCGGGAGCGTACCCAGCAGACGTCACACATCGGGCGCACTCCCGTGACAGACACGCGCGCCGGCGCCGACTACGATCGCCTTGGGGAGGAGGCCGGGCCAACCTTCTACCGAAGCCGCGGCCGCGCGGCGCCGGCAGCAGATCGGGCTAGGCGACGTAGCGCTCGCTGAGGTAGACGTAGATGTTGCGGTAACCCGCGACCGCCGCGCCCACGTCGCCCGGGTCGACGGGCTCGCCGGCGTCGGCGAGCCTCGCGATGCGGCGCGCCTCGAGGAACTCCTTCACGATCTCGACCTCGGGCGCTTCGAACTCGTGCTCCTCGTCGACCGGATAGCCGTGGGCGACCAGCATCCGCTCGACCAGTCCGTCGAGCTCCGGCAACGCCTCGGCGGGAGAGTCAGCGACGAGAGGCTCCAGGCCCTGCCACTGGGTCTCCCACTCGTGCCTGTCCACGCCGGGATCGCGCACGGCGGTTCACATGCCGCATGCGTCCAACCGTGAAACGCCGGTGACCGCAGTTACACTCGCCGCCGTGAACGTGCTGATCGTGGGGTCGGGGGGCCGCGAGCACGCGCTCGCCTGGAAGATCGGCCGGAGCCCGTCCCTGCGCGAGCTGCACGCCGCGCCCGGGAACCCGGGCATCGCAGCGCTGGGTACGTGCCACCCCATGCGCGCCGAGGACGGCGAGGGGCTGCTCTCGCTGTGCCACGAGCTCGGGATCGACCTCGTCGTCGTAGGGCCCGAGGCGCCGCTGGTCGCCGGACTTGCCGACACGCTGCGGCACGCGGGGATCGCGGTGTTCGGCCCTACGGGCGCCGCCGCCCGCATCGAGGGCTCGAAGGCCTTCGCCAAGGAGGTGCTCGAAACCGCGGGCGTCCCGACGGCACGTCCCCTGCCAACGCCGGAGCCGCCCTGCGTGGTCAAGGCCGACGGTCTCGCCGGGGGCAAGGGCGTCTTCGTCTGCCGCACGCAGACGGAGGTGGGGGCCGGCCTCGCTGCCGTTGCCGCGCTGGGTGGCGAGGTTCTCGTGGAGGAGCTGCTCGAGGGCGAGGAGGTGTCGCTGTTCGCGATCACCGACGGGTCGCGCGCGCTCGCGCTCGCGCCGGCGCAGGACTTCAAGCGGATCGGCGACGGGGACACCGGCCCGAACACGGGCGGCATGGGGTCGTACTCGCCGGTGCCCGGCATCGGAGATCCCGAGGTCGACGAGCTGCTCGAGAGCGTGCACCGCCCGGTGCTCGAGGAGCTCGCCCGCCGCGGCGCACCCTTTGCAGGCCTTCTCTACGCGGGCCTGATGCTCACGGCCGACGGGCCGAAGGTGCTCGAGTTCAACTGCCGCTTCGGCGATCCGGAGACGCAGTCGGTGCTCCCTCGAGTGGAGGGCGACCTGCTGCCGCTGCTCTGGGGCGCGTCCACCGGCGAGCTTCGTGCCGAGGCTGCGGTGCTCGACGATGCGGCGGTGACGGTGGTGCTCGCCGGCGCCGGCTATCCCGAGCGCTCGGACAGCGGCACGCCGATCGAGGGCATCGAGGACGCCGAGGCAGCCGGCGCGGTGGTCTTTCACGCGGGGACCGCGCGGCACGACGGCAGGCTGGTCACGAGCGGCGGGCGCGTGCTCGCGGTGACGGCAACGGGCGACGACGTCGCCGCCGCGCGGTCGCTGGCGTACGAGGCGGTCGGCCGGATCTCCTTCGCCGGGATGCAGTTCCGCAGTGACATCGCACTGTCCGCCGCGGAGGAACATGTCCGCAGCTGAGGGACCGCTCGTGGGGATCCTGGTCGGCTCGGAGTCCGACCGCGAGCGGATGCAGCCGGCCGTCGACGAGCTGGCGGCGCGCGGGATCGCACACGAGCTCGAGGTGCGCTCGGCGCACCGGCAGCCTGACGCGGTGGCCGAGTACGCGCGCGGTGCGCGGCAGCGCGGCATCCGCGTGCTGATTGCGGGCGCCGGGCTGGCGGCGGCGCTTCCCGGAGCGGTCGCGGCGCACACCGACCTGCCGGTGATCGGCGTGCCGCTGCGGTCGAATCTGAGCGTCCTCGACGGCCTCGACGCGCTGCTGTCGATCGCGCAGATGCCGCCGGGCGTGCCGGTCGCGGCGGTAGGCGTCGACAACGCGAAGAACGCCGCGGCCCTCGCGGCGCGGATCCTCGGCAGCTGAGCTCGCGGCGATGGGCCGCCGCCCGGCGCCGGGCAGGGCAACCGGCGGGACCCATCCCTAACCCCCACCCACCCGGGGTTCGTCGAGGATGCCTGACGAAGGCGCGCGAGTGTGTGACGCGGGTGTGGCGGTGGTGTGACTCTTCGTCCACCGAGCGCCTTCCTGCTCGCGCTCTAGACTGCAGCCGGTGATCGTGCGCTACTCCCGACCGGCGATGGCCGGGGTCTGGTCGGAAGAGCGGAAGCTCGCGCGCTGGCTCGACGTCGAGCTGGCGGCACTCGACGCCTGGGCCGAGCTCGGAGCGGTACCGGCCGACGCCGTCGCGGAGGTCCGCCGGCACGCGAAGCCGCCGACGTCGGAGCGGGTCGCGGAGCTCGAGCGCGAGACGCAACACGACGTCGCCGCGTTCGTGGACGCCGTCGCAGAGGGCGTCGGCTCGGCCGGCCGCTGGATCCACCACGGGCTGACGTCCTCCGACGTGGTCGACACGGCGCTTTCGCTCCAGGTGCGCGACGCGGGCGAGCTGCTCCTCGAAGGCGTCGAGCGCTCGCTCGACGCCGTGATCGCGCTGGCGCAGCGGCACAAGGACGACCTCTGCATCGGGAGGACGCACGGCGTGCACGCCGAGCTGACGACCTTTGGCCTCAAGCTGGCAGGCTGGGCGTTCGAGCTCGACCGCAGCCGCCGGCGGCTGGCCGGGGCGCTGGAGACGATGCGCATCGGCAAGCTCTCCGGCGCGGTCGGCACGTTTGCCGCGACCGACCCGGAGCTCGAGCGGCTCGCCTGCGAGCGGCTCGGCCTGGAGCCTGAGCCCATCTCGACCCAGATCGTGCCCCGGGACCGGCACGCGGAGCTGCTCTCGGCGCTCGCGCTGGTGGCCGCGTCGCTGGAGAGGTTCGCGCTCGAGATCCGCCATCTCGCGCGCACGGAGGTCGCCGAGGTCGCGGAGCCGTTCGGCAAGGGCCAGAAAGGGTCGTCGGCGATGCCGCACAAGCGCAACCCCGTCGTCGCGGAGCGCATCTGCGGGCTGGCGCGGGTCGTACGGGCGAACGCGCTCGTCGGCCTCGAGAACGTCGCGCTCTGGCACGAGCGCGACATCTCGCACTCGTCTGCGGAGCGCGTCGTGATCCCGGACTCGTTCCTGGCGCTCGACTACATGCTCGACCGCTTTGCGTGGCTGATGGAAGGCCTCGACGTCCGCCCCGAGCGGATGCGGCGCAACCTCGAGTCGAGCCGCGGCCTCTTCTTCAGCCAGCGGCTGCTGCTGGCGCTCGTCGAGTCGGGCCTCGGCCGCGACGACGCGTACCGGCTCGTGCAGCGGCACGCTCTCCGAGCGCACGAGGAGGAGCAGGACTTCCGCGAGCTCGTGCGCGCGGACGACGAGATCGCCGGCCGGGTCGACCTTGATGCGATCTTCGACCTCGGCTGGTACACCCGTCACGTCGACGCCGCCTTCGAGCGGCTGGGCGAGCTCGCCCGAAAGGAGGAAGCCGTTCATGCCTGAGACGGCCACGCACGTCGGGAGCGGCAAGGTCCGCGAGCTCTACGAGCTCGACGGCGACCGCCTGCTGCTCGTCGCGAGCGACCGGATCTCGACCTTCGACGTCGTGCTCCCGACCGAGATCCCGGACAAGGGGCGCGTCCTCACCGGCCTCTCGGCGTTCTGGTTCGTGCGCACGCGCGAGCTCGTCCCGAACCACCTCCTCGCGCTGCGCTCCGACGGCCGCTCGACGGAGTGCAAGCGGCTCGAGATGCTGCCGCTCGAGTGTGTCGTGCGGGGCTACCTCACGGGGTCGGGCTGGAAGGACTACCAGGCGACCGGCGCGGTCTGCGGCCACGTGCTGGCCGAGGGGCTGCGTGACTCGGACAGGCTGTCCGAGCCGATCTTCACGCCCGCGACGAAGGCACACGAGGGGCACGACGAGAACATCGACCGGGAGCGAGCCGCCGAGCTCGTCGGTCAGGAGCGGTTCGACGAGGTCGAGCGCACCTCGCTCGAGCTATACCGCTTCGCCTCCGCGTACGCCGCCGAGCGGGGGATCCTGATCGCGGACACGAAGTTCGAGCTCGGGCTCGACGAGGACGGGCGGCTGGTGCTCGGAGACGAGGCGTTCACGCCCGACTCCTCACGCTTCTGGCCCGCGGACGTGTACGAGCCGGGCCGCCCGCAGCCCTCGTTCGACAAGCAGTTCGTGCGCGACTACTGCGAGAGCCTCGGTTGGGACAAGACCGATCCGGGGCCGAAGCTTCCGGAGGAGGTCGTGGCCGGCACGCGCGCCCGCTACGTCGAGGCCTTCGAGCGGCTGACGGGAATCCACTTCGACGCCTACCTCGCCGACCCCGACGTGGTGCTCGCATGAGGGCGACCATCCTCGTCCGCCCTAAGCCGGGAATCCTCGACCCGCAGGGCGAGGCGGTGCAGAGCTCGCTGCGCCAGCTGGGATTCCACGTCGACGAGGCCCGAGTCGGGCGCGTGATCGACCTCGAGCTCGACGACGGCGACGAGACGGCCGCGCGCGCAGAGCTCGAACGAGCCTGCGATCACCTACTCGCGAACCCGCTGATCGAGTCCTACGAGATCGCCCTCGAGACGTGAACGTCGGGCCGCCGCGACCTCGCATCGCCGTCGTCACCTTCCCCGGCTCGAACGACGACCGCGACGCCGCGCTGGCGCTGGAGGGTCTCGGCGCGGCCCCCACGCTCGTGTGGCACGCGGAGCCGGAGCTCCCGGACGTAGCGGCGGTCGTCCTCCCCGGCGGGTTCTCCTACGGCGACTACCTTCGCTGCGGAGCGATCGCGCGCTTCGCGCCGGTGATGGAGGCCGTACGCCGGTTCGCCGCCGAGGGTGGGCTCGTGCTCGGGATCTGCAACGGCTTCCAGGTGCTCTGCGAGGCCGGCCTCCTGCCGGGGGCGCTGCGCCCGAATGCGTCCCTGTCGTTCGTCTGCCGCGACGTCGCGCTCCGCGTCGAGCAGGCGGACACGCCGTTCACGAGCCGCGCCGAGCCAGACCAGGCGCTGACGATCCCCATCAAGCACGGCGAGGGCTGCTACTTCGCCGACCCGGAGCTCGCGGCCGGGCTTGAGGCGAATAGCCAGATCCTCCTGCGCTACGAGGAGAACCCGAACGGCTCCGTCGCCGCGATCGCCGGCGTCGCCAACGAGACGAAGAACGTCTTCGGTCTGATGCCGCACCCGGAGCACGCGGTCGACCCGCTGCTGGGCTCGACCGACGGCGCCCTCATCCTCGGGTCGCTCGTCGACGCGGCGCGCGAGCGGCTCCTTACGGCGGCCTAAGCCCGAGCGCCTCCGCGAGCCCGGGCCGCTCCGCCAGTCCCGCCCGCAGCCGCTCGAGGTCGCGCTTCCGAAGCGTCACCGGGCCGCGCCGGGCCGAGCCGCCGGTCGTGTAGGCGAAGCGGACGAGCTGCTCGCCGCCCGGCGCCTCGAGCAGCTGCACGACCGACGAAAACCGCTTCTCGCCCGCGCGCTGCGCGAGCGTCAGCTCCTCGACGAGCTCAGCCTGTCCCCACGGTGTCGCCGCCTTTGCCATCGCGTAACCACCGTAGCCGCGCACCTGTCACGGGTGTGAAACGGCTTCGTGCCGAAACCGTGATGGCGGAGCATCACGCATCGGGCGGAATGCCGGCCCACACCAAGAAGCGGTCGAACGGCCCGGGATCAACCGACGTTTAGACCCGCTCCCAGCAGGGAGACGAACACGACTGATTCCGAGCGAAAGGGGCCACGTGGCGACGCACCAGATACGCAAACGGGACAAGGACTCTCTGACGCAGTTCCTCGGCTGGCTCAGCGTCGGCCTGGGGACGGCGCAGCTGCTCGCGCCGGCGGCGCTGTGCCGGCTCGTGGGCGCGTCAGGCCGAGGCGCGTCGCACCGGCTGATGCGGCTGATGGGCGTGCGGGAGCTCGCACAGGGCGTCGGCATCCTGACCCGACCCCGCCCGTCCGCGTGGCTCTGGTCGCGTGTCGCGGGCGACGGGCTCGACCTGTCGCTGCTCGTGCTCACCGCCGTCAAGAACCGCCGCGCCCGCTCGGCGTTCGTGATCGCCAACGTGCTCGCGGTGACCGTGCCGGACGTCCTCGAGAGCCGCCATCTGAGCGAGAAGCAGGGCGAGCCGCAGCGGGGGATGCTCGTGCGCAAGGCGGTCACGATCAACCGGCCCCGCGAGGAGGTCGAGCGGGCCTGGGTCGGAGCCGCCGAGCTGCGCGAGAAGGTCCTGAGCTCGCACGCGCAGGTCTCCTTCGCCGATGCGCCCGGACGCCGCGGCACCGAGCTCGCGGTCGAGCTCCTGCACGCCCCCCCCGCGGGCGACCTCGGCGCGGCTGCGCTGAAGGTCGCGGGCAAGGACCTGCCGACCCAGCTCGCCGACGACCTGCGCCGCTTCAAGCAGCAGGTCGAGACCGGCGAGATCATTCGCTCCGACAGCACGCCGGGAGGCCACCTGCTCACGAGCCAGCTCAGGCAGCGGCCGGCGCAGCCGCTGGAGGAGGTGGCCCGATGAAAGCGCTCTGCTGGGAAGGCCGCAACAAGGTCGAGGTCGAGAACGTCCCCGACCCGAAGATCCTGAACGACCGGGACGCGATCGTCCGCATCACGTCCACCGCGATCTGCGGCTCCGACCTGCACCTGCTCGACGGCTACGTCCCGACGATGAAGAAGGGCGACATCCTCGGGCACGAGTTCATGGGCGAGGTGGTCGAGTTCGGGAAGGGCGTCGGCAACCTGCAGGTCGGCGACCGGGTCGTCGTGCCGTTCCCGATCGCCTGCGGCGCTTGCAACGCCTGCGAGCTGGAGCTCTACTCGCTCTGCGAGAACACGAATCCGAACGCGCGCCTCGCCGAGAAGATGTTCGGCCACTCGACCGCCGGGATCTTCGGCTACTCGCACCTGACCGGCGGCTTCGCGGGCGGGCAGTCCGAGTACGTCCGTGTCCCCTTCGCGGACGTCGGGCCGCTGAAGATCGAGAACGGCTTCGCCGACGAGCAGGTGCTCTTCCTCTCGGACGTGTACCCGACCGGCTACATGGGGGCCGAGATGTGCGACATCCGTGGCGGCGAGGTAATCGCGATCTGGGGCGCCGGCCCCGTCGGCCAGTTCGCCGCCGCGAGCGCGAGCCTGCTCGGCGCCGAGCGCGTGATCGTGATCGACCGCTTCGAGTACCGGCTCCGGATCGCCGAGCGGCACACCGGCGCCGAGACGCTGAACTACGAGGAGGTCGACAGCGTCCCCGAGGCGCTGAAGGAGCTCACCGGCGGCCGCGGGCCCGACGCGTGCATCGATGCGGTCGGCATGGAGGCGCACTTCCACGGGCCGCTTTACGCCTACGACCGCGTCAAGCAGGCCGCGCGGCTGGAAACCGAGCGGCCGTACGCGCTGCGCGAGGCAATCATCAGCTGCCGCAACGGCGGCATCGTCTCCGTCGTCGGCGTCTACGGCGGCTTCGTCGACAAGTTCCCGATGGGCGCGCTGATGAACCGGGGCCTGTCGATCCGGACCGGGCAGTGCCACGTCCAGCGCTACCTGCGGCCGCTGCTGGAGCGGATCCAGAACGAGGAGATCGACCCGAGCTTCATTGTCACGCACCGGCTGCCGCTCGACGAGGCCCCGCGCGGCTACGAGCTGTTCAAGCACAAGGCGGACGACTGCCTGAAGGTCGTGCTGAAGCCCTAGCCCCTGCTCTGGCGGTCGAGCTCGACAAGAGGAGCATCCGTTCGCCGTCGGCAATGAACCGATGCGAAGCGATGCGGGTACGTGCTGGGAGAGCGTCAGTAGTCCTCACAGGAGGGGGAGATGAAGACTCTTCGCTTCAGGCTGGCAGCGGCCGTCGCTGTCGTCGCCGCGCTAGCGATCGCGGTGGTGGCGATCGCCGCCGCCAACGGCGACCATGGCTTCCGCGAGAAGCTGACCGGCTACCAGGAGGTTCCCGCGCTGTCGACGACCGGGCACGGGCAGTTCCGGGCGTCGATCGACCGGGCGCACAGCGAGATCCACTACAGGCTGACCTACGGCGGGCTCGAGAGCCCGGCGACGCAGTCGCACATCCACTTCGAGAACAAGACGAACGCCGGTCCGATCGTGGTGTTCCTGTGCTCGAACCTCGGCAACGGGCCGCCCGGGACGCAGGCGTGCCCGCCGAACGGCGGAACCATCACCGGCACCATCCGGCCCGCGAACGTGGGTGCCGGCGCCGCGGCCCAGGGCCTCGCGGCCGGCGAGTTCGACGAGCTGGTGCGGGCGATCAAGGCCGGGGCGACCTACGTCAACGTCCACTCGACCGGCCGACCGGGCGGCGAGATCAGGGCGCAGCTCGTCCGCGGTGGCGGCCACGACGAGGACAAGCACCACTGAGGGGCGACCATGGTTGGGGCCCGGGCCGCGGCGGTCCGGGCCCCGGCCCGGGAGGCCTCAGGAGCGCTCGATCAGCTCGATGCGGTAGCCGTCCGGGTCGTTGACGAAGCAGAGCCGCGAGCCGCCCTCGCGCACCGTGTACGGCGGCCGCTCGGGCTCGATGCCCTGCTGCGCCAGTCGCTCCAGCGTCCCGTCGAGATCGTCGACGCCCACGGCGATGTGGCCGTAGCCGCTGCCGAGTTCGTAGGTGCGCCCGTCGTGGTTGTACGTCAGCTCGAGCACGGAGTCCTGATCTCCGAGCGAGTAGAAGTAGTTCGTCGCCTCGAGCTCCCCGTCGCGGACGATGTCGAGGTCGCCCGCGAAGCTGAAGCCCAGCGCCTCGTAGAACCCGCGGCTCCGCTCCGGGTCGGTGATTCGGTACATCGTGTGCAGGTAGCGGCTCAATGTCGGCTACGCCGGGCTGGGGAGGCCCTCGATCGCGTGGAGCGCGCGGCTCATCTCGTTCTCGTCGAGGGCGACGTCCTCCAGCTGGCCGGCCAGGTAGTTGTCGTAGGCGGCCATGTCGAAGTGGCCGTGACCGGAGAGGTTGAACAGGATCGTCCGCTCCCGGCCCTCCTCGTCCGCGGCTCGCGCGGCTTGGAGCGCTCCGTGAATCGCGTGGGCCGCCTCGGGAGCCGGCAGGATGCCCTCACTGCCCGCGAAGACCACAGCCGAGGCGAAGACGTCGTTCTGGAGGTACGCCTCGGCCCGGATCAGCTCGTCGCGGACGAGCTGCGAGATCAGCGGCGCCACGCCGTGGTAGCGCAGCCCGCCGGCATGGATCGGCGCCGGGACGAAGTCGTGCCCGAGCGTGTGCATCGCCACGAGCGGAGTGAGCTTGCTCGTGTCGCCGAAGTCGTAGGCAAACACGCCGCGCGTCAAGGTCGGGCAGGCGGCCGGCTCGCAGGCTAGGACGTCGATCTCGCGACCGGCGATCTTCTCGCGGAGGAAGGGAAACGCGAGGCCTGCGAAGTTCGAGCCGCCCCCGACGCAACCGATCACGACGTCCGGGAACGCGCCGGCGAGCTCCATCTGTGCCAGCGCCTCCTGGCCGATCACGGTCTGATGCAGCAGCACGTGGTTGAGGACGCTGCCGAGCGAGTAGGCGGTGTCCTCCCGGCCTGCGGCGTCCTCGACCGCTTCCGAGATCGCGATCCCAAGACTTCCCGGCGAGTCAGTCTGCTCGGCGAGGATCGCGCGGCCGGACTGCGTGTCCTCGGAGGGGCTCGGGACGACGTCGGCGCCCCAGGCCTTGATCATCGAGCGCCGCGCCGGCTTTTGCTCGTACGAGATTCGAACCATGTAGACCTTGCACTCGAGGCCGAGGAGCCGGCATGCGAACGCCAGCGCACTGCCCCACTGACCCGCGCCGGTCTCGGTCGCGAGTCTCGTCCGCCCCTCCTTCTTGTTGTAGTAGGCCTGGGCGACCGCGGTGTTCGGCTTGTGGCTTCCCGGCGGGCTGACGCCTTCGTACTTGTAGAAGATCCGGGAGCGGGTCCTGATCGCCTGCTCGAGCCGGCGCGCCCGGTAGAGCGGCGTCGGGCGCCAGAGGCTGTACATCTCCAGGACCTCGTCCGGGATTGCGATCTCCGGCTCCTCGCTCACCTCCTGGCCGATCAGCTCCATCGGGAAGAGCGGGGCGAGATCGTCCGGCCCGACCGGGTCCCCGGTCCCCGGATGCAGCACCGGCTGGGGCGCCGTGGGCAGGTCGGGCGCGATGTTGTACCAGCGCCGCGGAAGCTGCGTCTCGTCGAGGAGGAACTTCGTCCGGCTCTCGGCGCGACTGCGCGTCTCCTCCACGTCGCCGAGCATAGAGCCTCGGCCACCCTGCTGCAGGACGTTTTGTCCTCGGCGCCAGAGGCCGCCCGATTCGGGTCTATGCTTGCTCGAGTCGGGCGGCGGTGCGCCCGGCACGAGAGGGAGGGGACCGCCGTGGGCCGACTTGCCGAGATGTACCGGCGCTCGCTGGATCAGGCGGAGGACTTCTGGGCGGAGGCCGCCGCTGGGATCGACTGGATCGAGCCCTGGCAGCGGGTCCTCGACGACTCGCAGGCGCCGCTCTACCGCTGGTTCACCGGCGGCCGCCTGAACACGTGCCACAACGCGCTCGACCGGCACGTGGACGGCGGCCGGGGCGAGCAGCCTGCGCTCGTCTACGACTCTCCGGTGACCGAGACTTCCACGGTCTTCACGTACCGCGAGCTGCGCGACGCGGTCGCGGCGTTCGCAGGCGCGCTGGCCGCGCAGAACGTCGAGCGCGGCGACCGGGTCGTGATCTACATGCCGATGGTCCCCGAGGCGGTGATCGCGATGCTCGCCTGCGCCCGTGTCGGCGCAGTGCACTCGGTCGTCTTCGGCGGCTTCGCCGCGAACGAGCTCGCGAGCCGGATCGAGGACGCCAAGCCGAAGGTCGTCGTCTCCGCCTCCTGCGGCATCGAGCCGGGCCGGGTAGTTGCGTACAAGCCACTCCTGGACGCCGCCATCGATCTGAGCGCGTTCAAGCCGCAGGCCTGCATCGTCCTCCAGCGGCCGATGCTCGAGGCCGAGCTCGTCGTAGGTCGCGACCTCGACTGGAACGACGCCGTCGCGACCGCCGAGCCGGCCGCCTGCGTCGCAGTCGACGCCACCGACCCGCTCTACATCCTCTACACGTCCGGGACGACCGGCCAGCCGAAGGGCATCGTCCGCGACAACGGCGGCCACGCCGTCGCCCTCGAGTGGACGATGAAGCACGTCTACGACGTCGACGCGGGCGACGTCTACTGGGCGGCGTCCGACGTCGGGTGGGTCGTCGGCCACTCCTACATCGTCTACGGGCCGTTGCTGCACGGCTGCACCACCGTCCTCTACGAGGGCAAGCCGGTCGGAACGCCGGATGCGGGAGCGTTCTGGCGGGTGGTCGCGGAGCATGGCGTGTCGACGCTCT
Organism: Gaiellaceae bacterium; assembly: GCA_045806105.1. Taxonomy (GTDB): domain Bacteria; phylum Actinomycetota; class Thermoleophilia; order Gaiellales; family Gaiellaceae; genus AC-32. The sequence continues at coordinate 14,766 of JBJMJY010000025.1, forward strand.
TTACGGCGCCCACGGCCTTCCGGGCGATCCGGCAGCAGGATCCCGACGGCGCCCATGTCGGCCGCTACGACCTCTCGAGCCTGCGCGCGCTCTTCCTGGCCGGCGAGCGCTGCGACCCGGAGACGCTCCGCTGGGCGGAGCGGCTGCTCCAGGTGCCGGTGATCGACCATTGGTGGCAGACCGAGACCGGCTGGTCGATCGTCGCGAACTGCCTCGGGATCGAGCGCCTGCCCGTCGTGCCCGGATCACCGACTCGACCCGTTCCGGGCTGGGACGTCAGCGTCCTCGACCCGGCCGGCGGCGAGCTCCCCCCGGGGCAAGTCGGGGCGCTGGTGGTCAAGCTGCCGATGCCGCCGGGGTCGACGCCGACGCTCTGGAATGCGGATGAGCGCTTCCGCGAGACCTACCTCTCGGCATTCCCGGGCTACTACCAGACCGCCGACGCGGGTTACATCGACGAGGACGGCTACGTCTTCGTCATGGCGCGGACCGACGACATCATCAACGTCGCCGGCCATCGCCTCTCCACGGGCGCAATGGAGGAAGTGCTCGCCTCGCATCCGGACGTGGCCGAGTGCGCGGTGATCGGCGTCGCCGACGAGCTGAAGGGACAGGTGCCAGTCGGCTTCCTCGTCCTGAAGGCCGGAGTCGAGCGCCCGGAGGACGAGATCGTGGGCGAGGTCACGCGCCTCGTCCGCAACGAGATCGGCCCCGTCGCGGCGTTCAAGACCGCGGCGGTCGTCGAGCGCCTGCCGAAGACGCGCTCGGGCAAGATCCTGCGCGGGACGATGCGGCGCATCGCCGACGGCCAGGAGTACTCGGTGCCGGCAACCATCGACGACCCCGCGATTCTCGACGAGATCGCGGGGACGCTGCAGCTGCTCGGTTACGGCCACCTCGCCGCGGCCGCGAGCTCCGCTAACCGATCAGATCGCTGAGGCTGAAGCCGCCCTGGACGAGGCGGTCGAGCGGCGCGCGCTCGACGAGGCGGCGCAGGACCGGAGCGAGGAAGCCGGGGACGTCGCCGCGCCGCTCGGCGTCGTCGACCGAGCGCAGCAGCCCGGCCCGCAGGGCGACCTCGACGGTGTGCTCGTCCCAGCGGCGCGGGAGCACGGCGCTGTTCCCGCCGAGCGAGAGAACGAGATCCTCGCGCGTCGTGTGCAGCCGGCAGGCCGCACCGTCGAGGCCGTCGAGGACGATGCGCTGGACGGTGGTGTCGAACCCACCCGTGCGGCCGTGGCGCGGCGCGCATGGGTTCGCGATCTTCGGCGCCGGTTCTTCGAGCGCGCCCTTCCCGACCTCGACGCCGACGAGCACGGCGCCGCTCGCGATCAGCGCCGCGACGATCCACGCCGCCGCCCTGCTCACCAGACGACGCTCCGGCGGAAGAGGAGTGCCACGAGCAGCGCCAGGGCGGCGAAGCCGGCGCAGACGAAGAAGGCGGAGCGCGAGGCGCGCGTGATCGTGGCCTCGATCGCACCCAGCAGCCGGTCACGCGCCGCCCCCAGGGCGGAGTCGTGCTGCGCGCCGTGCTTGTCGAACGGCTCCGCGAGGTCGGGCGTCTCGCCCTCCTGCGCGCGGCCGAAGGCCGAGCGGAGATCGAGCGCGACCGGCACCTTCTTGTCGAGCCCGACCGGCGCGTCCAGCAGCACCGCCGTCCCGCGCAGCAGCGCGCGGTCGCCGGCCGCAGGCACTTTCGACGCGAGCAGCGGCGCAATCACCGCGAGAGCGAGCACGAGGCCGACGTGGCGCGCACCGACCGTGAGCGTCCCGCTGCGCGTCGCGTTGGCGCCCGGCTCCAGCGCGGCGTCCGAGAGCAGCGGCAGCGACAGGCCGAGGCCGGCTCCGCAGAGCAGGAGCGCCCAGACCAGCAGCCAGACGCTCGCCGAGGGCAGCAGCGCGAGCCCGATGAGCCCGACCGCGAGCAGGGCCGAGCCCGCGCAGACGGCGGTCACCGGCGGCAGCCAGCGGTCGAGCGGCCTCGCCGCGAGTGCCGCCGCCGGTAGCGCGCTCACGATCGCCGCTCCGCCGATCGGCGAGTAGCTCCAGACGCTGATCACGATCAGCACTGCCAGGAAGAGCGCGCCGACGAGCGCGCCGAAGAGCAGCCCCAGGCAGGCGTTGGCCGGCAGCGTCCGGCGCAGCGACGGCCGCCAGCCTTCGATCGCGACCGCGTCGGTGGGCGCGCCACGCGCACCGAAGAGCGCGGCGGCCGCGACCGGCGCCTGCGCGACGAAGATCGCCCGCCAGTCGAATGCCTGCGTGAGCACGCCGCCGAGGGCAGGCCCGAGGGCGAGGCCGTACGTCCCCGCGAGCGTCCACGTCCTCGCGCCTAGCAACGGCAGCGCGCCTGCGAGCAGCAGCGCTGCGCCGACGCCCTGGACACTCCGCGCAGCGATCAGGAACGCGAGGCCGTTCGCGGCCGCGCACGCGATCGACGCCGCGAGGAAGAGCGCGAGCCCGCCCGCCAGCACGTAGGCGGCGCGGAACCGGTGCACGAGGAACACGAGCAGCAGCGCCGTCGCCGCGACGGCGGCGTTGTACGCGGTGACGACCCAGGAGACGCCTTCGATCGTCGTCTGGAAGCGCCCGTAGAGATCGGGCAGCGCGAGGACGACGATCGAGGAGTCGGCAAATGCGACCGCCACGGCGGCCGCCACGGGCGCGGCGAGCCCGCGCCTCACCTCCCCCAGGTCTCGTGCGGCTCGCGCCGGCCGGGCTCGAGGTGCCAGTAGTCGCGCGCCTCGACCACCAGGGCCTGCTCGTCGAAGCGGAGGACGGAGCAACCCGCGAGCGCCTGCTCCTCGCCGTCGGGGAGCACCAGCGTCGCCCACCACTCGACCGCGGCGCGGTCGGCCTCCTCGACCGGCTCGCCGAAGCGCACGTCCTTCGCCCGGGCCTCCGGGAAGACGCGGGTGGTATAGGCGACGGGCGGCTCCGGCTCGCGGAACGGCGCCGAGCGGAACACGCAATCGGGGGCGTAGAGCGCGGCTGCCGCCTCGGCGTCGCCGGCCTCCCACGCGACCCGGTACCGCTCGACCCAGCGCCTGGCGTGGCTGACGGCGGCCATGGCTCGCAGCCTACTGCGCCCGCATTGCGCGCGGCTCTCTCGGGCGTTATGGTTCCGCGCCGTGACGAGGCGAATCGCCCTGCTCGTTGCAATGTCCGGCGTCCTGGGGGTGTCGGTGGCCTCGGCCGGCCCGTCCGGCTACGCGTGGCACGACACGCCGACGGGCTCCGCCGCGAGGCTCCGCGGCGTCGCGGCGGTGAGCTCGACGACAGCGTGGGCGAGCGGCAGCCTCGGCACCGTCCTGCGGACGACGAACCGCGGTGCGACGTGGCAGCAGGTCGGGCCTCCCGGGACCGCGACCCTGCAGTTCCGGGACATCGCGGCGTTCGACGCCGATCACGCCGTGATCATGTCGATCGGGGACAACCCGACCGACTTCCGCATCTACGTCACGGCGAACGGCGGCCAGTCGTGGACGCTCACCTTCGTGAATCAGGAGCCGACGGCGTTCTACGACTGCATGACGTTCTTCGACGAGCGGCGCGGCCTCGCTCTCTCCGATCCACCGGACGGCCAGCACTTCCGGGTGATCGCCACCGACGACGGCGGGCTGCACTGGCACGTGACCGGAGCCCAGATGCCGGCCGCGCTCCCCGGCGAGTTCGCCTTCGCCGCGAGCGGCCAGTGCATCACCTCCGACCACGGCCGCCGGGCGTGGTTCGGGACGGGCGGCGGCGCCCAGGCCCGGGTCTTCCGCTCCGACGACGGCGGCGCGTCGTGGACGGTCGCTCCGACGCCGCTGAACAGCGGCCCGACCGCGGGGATCTTCGCGCTCGCCTTCCGCGGCCAGCAGCACGGGCTCGCAGTCGGCGGCGATTTCCTGCTGGAGACGGCCTCGCCGGACAACTTCGCGCGGACGAGCGACGGCGGCGCGAGCTGGCAGCTCCTGACCGGCGCGCCCTCGGAGTACCGCTCGGGCGCGACGTGGGTCGACGGTCATACCGCAATCGCGGTCGGCCCCTCCGGCAGCGACGTCAGCACCGACGCCGGCACCTCGTGGCAGCGCTTCGACGACGGCAGCCTCGACACCGTCGACTGCGCAAGCCCGGTCGCATGCTGGGCCTCGGGCGCGAACGGCCGCGTCGCCTATCTCACGCGCTAGTCCGCAGGCGGCTCGAACGTGGCGACCTGGTCGTCCCCGTCGTACGCCGTGATCCGGTCGAGCTGGGCGCCCTTGTCGAGCGACGCAAGGAACGCGCCCTCGTCGACCGGCAGCGTGTGGATCGAGCCGTCCTTCAGCACCACGACGACGCGGTCGGCCTGCACGCCCACCAGCCCGAACAGCGTCGAGACGTCCGGGTGCGGCAGCTCCCAGCCGATGCTCGGAGCGATCGACCGGTCGTGCTCGCCGGTGTCGCAGGTGCCCGAGCCGGGCTGAGAGCCGTTGGGCGCCGGGTCGTTCGCGAAGTCGACGAACCAGCAGGTGCCGCCCTGGTCGTTCGGCGCCGCCCAGACGTCCTGCGGCCCGTAGATCGTCTGAATCTCGAGCACGCCGTGGGCGCGGCTCACGTCGACGTGCGGGAAACGATCGCCGAAGCCCTTCTGTGTCGCCATATCGGCGACGCGATTCCCGGCCTCGAAGCTCGTGGAGACCGGCGGCGGTGCAGGCGTCCCCCGGAAGAGGCTCGAGATCTCACCACCGAGAGCGATTCCAGTCGGGACGACGACGATCGCAAGCACGACGGCGACGGCGAGCGCGTACCGCCGCAGGGAGCGCCGCGCCCGCCCGAGCACGTCAGCCCAACCGTCGGACCGCGACTCGAACGGCGGGACGTGCTGGTCTAGAAGCTCGTCGATGCGCGTCTCGGTCACGAGATCACCTCCGGGGTCAGCGCCCGGCGCAGCACCGCGCGGGCGGTCGAGAGCGTGGCGCCGACGGTGCCCGGGCTGATCCGGAGCGCCTCGGCGATCGTCGCGTAGTCGAGGTCTGCGTAGTAGTGGAGGAAGAGCACCTCTCGCTGGCGCGCGGTCAGGAGCTCGAGCGGCAGCGACGGCCCGCTGCCGTTTGTGGCAGCGGAACGCTCGAGCGGCCTCGCGTCGGCCCGGGCCCGCCGGGCGGCGTCGCGCGCCGCGTTGAGGACGATCCGCCAGACCCACGCCTCGAGCGAGCCGCGCCCGTGGTAGCTACGCCGCTTGCGCACAGCCCTCGCGAATGCATCCTGCACGGCATCTTCACCGAGCGCCCGGTCGCCCGCGATTGCCGCCGCCGCGCGGCAGAACTGGGGCCGTCTCGCCCGGTAGAGCTGCTCGAGGTCCTCGATCATCACCCGTCCGACGTTCCGGACGCAGTCGATTCTTTACTGCTCGAGATCCTCGCGCACGAGACCGTAGATCACGCCGTCGACCCACTCGCCGTGGCGGTCGTAGGCCTTGCGCCGCACGCCCTCGCGGACGAACCCGGCGCGCTCCGCGTGCCGCTGCGCGCGGTCGTTGAAACCGTAGATCTCGAGCTGCAGCCGGTGGTAGCCGAGCTCGAGGATCAGATGCCGCTGGAAGAGCCGCGCGGCCTCGTCGGCGAGCCGACGGCCGCGGAAGTCCGGGTGGACGGCCAGCGAGCCGAGGTTCGCGATGCGGCTGCGGCGGTTGGCGACCTCGAACCCCATCAGCCCGGCGCGCTCGCCGTCGACCTCGATCACGAAGCGGCCGAACTCCTGCGGCTCGGCCCGCGAGCGCTCGACCTCGGCCAGGATGCTCTCGCGGTCGCGCGGGCGGATCACCGCCATGTACGGGTCGACGTCCTCGTGCGTGATCAGCTCGAGCAGGAAGTCGACGTCCTCCGGGCGCGCCCGCCGCACGTTGACGTTCATGGCGAGGGCGCGGCGACCGGCTCTCGTCGCGGGAACCGCACGGCGCCCGAGCCGAGCGCGACGCCGCCGAGGATCAGCACCATGCCCGCCAGCTCCTGCCACGTCAGCGGCTCGCCCAGCAGCAGCACCCCGTAGATCAGCGCCGTCATCGGCAGCAGGTACGTGACGAGGCTGACGCGAGCCGCGCCGTCGGTGCGCAGGACGCGGTAGAGGATGATCTGCGCTACGGCGGTGCCGATCACGGCCAGCGCGATCACGGAGCCCGTCTCCTTCCAGCCGGGCACCTCCGACGGCAGCTGCGCGAGCCCGAACGGGAGCAGGACGATCAGGCCGCCGACCATCGAGCTCGCCGAGAGCACGAGGCCGCTCGTGCGCGCGATCAGCCGCTGGCCCCAGAGGCTGCCGACCGCGTACGAGACCGACGCGACGACGACGGCCATCGTGCCCGCGAAGCCCCACCAGCCCCCTTCGGGATGCACGCCCGCGAGCACCCCCACGCCTCCCAGGCCGACAAGGAACCCGACCAGACGCAGCCCCCGCACCGTCTCGCTCGGCTTCCACCGGATCGCGAGCAGGACGACGAAGATCGGCATGGTCGCGTTCGCGATCGCGGCCACGCCCGAGTCGATGTACTTCTCGCCCCAGGCGATCAGCGTGAACGGGATCGCGCCGTTGACGACGCCGAGCGCGAAGCCCTCCCAGCCGAGCGCGCGCATCTCCGCGACGGTCGCGCTCCGGCCGCGTTGCACCGCCAGCACGACGACGATGATCAGCGCGGCGATCAGGAGCCGGAGCATGATCATCGCCGTCGGCTCGTAGCCCCGGTTAGCGACCTTGATGAACATGTACGAGGCGCCCCAAAAGGCCGCGAGCAGCCCGATGTAGATCACGTACGAGCGCGACACGCGCCCGAGGCTACCGTCCCGGCCCGCCTTGGCCCGACGTTCGCTCTACGGGTAGTGCATCAACAGTTTCCGAAGAGCCTGAGCAGTCGCCGGCCAACGCAGCGTGCTGAGCGCCTCACCCGGCTCGCACCAGCGGTGACAATCGTGCTCCCAGTCAAGTGTCGGCTCCCATTCGTCGGGCGCCGTGACGTGAAAGCACGTCACTTCCACGTGCGCCACCGACGGGTCGTATTGGTTACGCCTGTGCGCAGGCTCCTCGGTCAGCGAGTAGACGTACTCGATTACTTGGAGGCCAGCCGCGACCTTGGCGACCAAACCCGTCTCCTCGCGCAGCTCCCGCGCAGCGGCTTCCGTCGCTGTCTCGCCGGGCTCCACCCCGCCGGCGACCACGTGCCAGTAGCCGCCTTGCTCGGGCGATCGATGGACGAGCAGAACCTCGGAACCGCTCTTGCGGGTCACGAAGAGCGCTACTTCCACGCCGGTGCACATACTCAGAGCGTACGGCGTGTGTGCTCGCCCTTCGGGTGACATTTCCGCACTGGAACCCAGCAAGCGTGGCCACACTCAAAGCGTTCGCTTCGTGGAACGGCCTAGACGATGTCGAGGATCGGGTAGCGGGCGTCGAGATCGAGGCAGGCCGCAGCGAAGAGCGCCGTGCCGACGTCGCCTGTGAAGAGGGAGTAGCGGCGGCGGCCGTTCGCGGCGGCAAGCCGCTCCGCCTGGCGGAGTGCGTGGACGGCGAAGCGGCGCGCGCGCTCGAGCCAGCGCTCGTCGCCGGTGCGCGCGAACGCCTTCAGGAGCGCGAAGCCGTTCCCCGAGGTGCCGTGGCAGAGGCCATGGCCCTTTTCGTCGCCGTGAGCGCCGGCTTGCCAGATCAACGCGGCGCCGGCGAGCAACAGCTCCTCGTCGAGGTACTCCCAGGCGCCGGCGAGGACAGCGGGAGCGCCGGTGCACCACTGGAGACAGATCCGACCATCCCGCGGCCGCGCGAGCTGCGGCCGCGGTGACCCGGGCCAGTTGGCGAGGCCGTCCTCGCGAAACGCGTGCCGGGTGAGCACGGTCGCCGTCTCAGCGGCAAGCGCATCATCTGCGCCGAGCCGGAGCAGGACGAGCGTGTTGCCTGCAGCGCCGTGCAGCGTGCCGAGTCCGCGGTAGTCGTCGTCCTGCCGCCAGAGCCCGTCGTCGCCCCGGCGTGCGCGCAGGGCTGCACCCGACTCCCGCGCTGCCTCGTCCCAACGCGGCTCGCCGCTCCATTCGCCGATCGCCAGGGCGGCGAGCAGCGTCCCCGGTGCGCCCCACATCACGTCGTCGGTCGAGTTCGCGACGTTCCCACGGACGAGCGCGTGAAGGTCCTCCGCGAGCGCCGGATCGGACGCGAGCCGGAAGGCGACGAGCAGCGGTCCCGTCTCGCCGCAGAGCAGCGCTGCCGGGTGGTAGTGCTCGTCCGCGGTGAAGTCCGGCGCCGCCCGTTTGAGCTCGAGCGTGCGCAACGCGGCCGTCGCGAGGTCGAGCGAGGTTTCGGCGTGGCCGCGTCGCCGCAGCGCGTCGAGCGCCCAGATCACGCCGGCCGCACCGACGTAGAGGTTCTTCAGCGGCTGCCGCTCCTCCCACCCGTCCCATTCGTGCGCGGGCCAGAGCGCCTCGGGATCAAACGACGCGTCGGCGTCGGCGACGATGTCGCCGATCGCGTCCTTGACGCGCACCGGGTCCCAGGGCTCGTCTGTCAGCGGCTCGAACTGCGCTGGTTCGTACAGCACGGCGCGAGCGTATGCGAGGCGCGTGCCGACAGGTCGCGACACGGCTCGTCGCGGTGTCTGACACGCGAGCGGGGTGAGACTTCCCTGCAAAAGGCGCGGAGTGTGGAAGAAACATCACATTTCCGGCGCGTGTCTGACACCGGCATTCGGCAAGGGATCAGCAGGACAGGCGCGTCACACGCGACGCGTAGGCGGCTCCCGCGGCCGGTGAGCAGTCGGTGTTCGGTTGCTCGCGACTGCGCCGAAAACTAGATTTGAGCAACGAATGGCGACGCGAAGGATGATCGTCGGTGTCCTGCTGCTTGCGGCTCCTCTTCTCGCCGGCTGCGGCGACAACCGGTCGGCCGCCAGGAAGACGATGGAGGTCAAGTTCGAGAAGGTCGATTACGAGATGTCGAACCTCGAGACCGTCACTGCCGCGTACAACCAGGCCCACTTCGCAAAGGCGACGCAGCAGTACATCGCGCTCGTCCGCAAGTACGCGGATTTGCTCGGGCCCGACGAGGCGAAGCGGCGCCTGAAGGAAAAGGGGGGCGAGCTCGGAGCCTATTGCCTGCCGTGCGTGGCGACGCTCGAGGACGAGGCGCGGAAGTACTGACCGGTCAGTACTGGCCGTCGGCCGGCTGGGGTTGCCGCGCGCGCCTGAGCCGCACGGCGCCGGTACCGAGCGCGACGCCGGCGAGGATCAGCGCGAGGCCCCCGAACGCTGAGGCGCCGAAGCGCTCGCCGAGGAAGATCGCGCCGTAAGCGAGCGCGATCGGCGGGATCAGGTACGTCACGAGGGAGGCGTACGCGGCTCCGGCGCCCGTGATCAGGCCGAAGAAGAGCAGGTACGCGAGCGCGGTGCCGGGCACTCCGAGCATCACGACGGAGCCGATCGTCTTCCAGCCCGGCATCTCGCCCGGCGCCTGCGCGACGCCGAACGGAAGCGCCACGAGCGTCGAGATGACCGTCGACGCGAGCGCGACCACGATCGGCTGCGCCGGCTTCAGGTTGCGCCCGGCGAACAGCCCGCCGAGGCCGTAGCAGAACGCCATCCCGACGACGGCGAGCGCGCCGAGCACCTTCCCCTCCGGCTGCGCGCCGACGAGCAGGGCCACCCCGACGAAGCCGACCGCGACCCCGGCCAGCCGCGAGCCCGTGACGCGCACCTCGCGGAAGGCGACGAACGCGATCATCGCGTTGAAGATCGGCACCGCTGCCTGGATGATCGACGCGAGCCCGGAGTCGATCCGCGTCTCGCCCCACGAGAGCAGCCAGAACGGGATCGCGGTGTTGACGAGCGCGACGACGACCAGCCACCACGCGTTCTCGCGCAGCTGCCGCAGCGTCTCGCCGGCGCCGACGACGAACGGCACGAGCAGCGCGAGCGTCAGCGCGGCGAGCCCGAGCCGGCCGGCGATCAGCGTCGCCGGCGTGAGCTCGCGCACCGCGACCTTGATGAACAGAAACGAGGCGCCCCAGAGCAGCGCGAGCCCGATCAGCATCGCGAGGTAGCGCCTGCTCATGCCTCTGCCAACGCGGACTGGACGCGTCCTGTGAGGCGCCGACTTGCGGCGCCGACCAAGGAGGTCGCGTGGGCTTTGCTCACGCAACCCTTCCAACCCACCTCCTTCGAGCGGCAGCGGCCGCCCTCTAGGTGGAAACCGCCGGTGAGACGGCTAGACTCGCATCCCTGACGCGGGTCTCGGAACAGTCGCTCCATGAGGCACTCGGCCTCACCAACTCCGAGTACGCGCGCATCGTCGAGTTGCTCGAGCGCGAGCCGAACCACTTCGAGCTGGCGGTCTTCTCGCTGCTCTGGTCGGAGCACTGCGGCTACAAGCATTCGGCGCGGCTGCTGAAGCGGCTCCCTTCGACCGGCGATCGGGTCCTGCAAGGGCCCGGCGAGAACGCGGGCGTGATTGACCTCGGCGAGGGCGAGGCGGTCGCGTTCAAGGTCGAGTCGCACAACCACCCCTCGGCGGTCGAGCCCTTCCAGGGAGCGGCGACCGGCGTCGGCGGGATCCTGCGCGACATCGTCGCGATGGGCGCGCGGCCGGTGGCGCTGCTCGACGGGCTGCGCTTCGGCGCGCCGGACTGGAGCTTCCGCCGGGCTGTCGCCGGAATCGGCCACTACGGTAACTGCGTCGGCGTCCCGACCGTCGGCGGCGAGGCGGTCTTCGACGAGGCCTATGACGGCAACTGCCTCGTGAACGCGATGTGCGTCGGCCTCCTGCCCGCGGAGCGGCTCACACACGCGCGCGCACGCGGACCCGGCAACTTGCTCGTCCTCTACGGCGCCACCACCGGCCGCGACGGCATCGGCGGCGCTTCCGTCCTCGCGAGCCAGGAGCTCGGCGAGGGGTCGGCGGAGAAGCGTCCGTCCGTCCAGGTCGGCGATCCGTTCACGGGGAAGAAGCTGATCGAGGCGTCGCTGGAGCTCGTCGAGTGCGGGCTCGTCGAGTCGCTCCAGGACTGCGGAGCGGCCGGCCTCGCCTCGTCGCTCGCCGAGATGGCGCGCGAGGTCGGGGTCGACGTCCACCTCGAATGCGTCCCGTTGCGCGAGGACGGGATGGAGCCGTGGGAGATCATGATCTCCGAGAGCCAGGAGCGGATGGTCGCCGTCGTGCGGCCCGAGCGGCTCGCGGAGGTCGACGCCGTGCTCGCTCGCTGGGAGCTCCACCACGCCGCGATCGGCGAGGTGACCGAGACCGGCGAGCTCCGCGCCTTCTTCGACGACGAGGCGGTCGGCGAGATCCCCGCCACATTCCTCACCGACGAGTGCCCGCGCTACGAGGTCGACCGGCTGGAGGCGGTGCGGCCGCGTGCCTTGATCGACCCCGTCAACTTCGAACCGAAGGACTGGATCTACGAGCAGTACGACCAGCTCGTCCTCTCGCGCACGGTGCGCCGGCCCGGGTTGGACGCGGCAGTGCTGCAGTTGCGGCCGTCGTGGCGCGGGCTCGCGCTCTCACTCGACGGGCCGCCTCTGGGCTGCCGCAACCCGCGCGAGGCCGGGCGCGCGGCCGTGCTCGGCGCGGCGCGCAACGTCGCCTGCGCCGGCGGGGAGCCGCTCGCGCTCACCGACTGCCTCAACTTCGGCAACCCGGAGAGGCCCGAGATCGGCTGGGAGCTGGCGGAGGCGATCGACGGGATCGCAGAGGCGGCGGAGGCGCTCGGGATTCCGGTCGTCTCGGGCAACGTGTCGCTCTACAACGAGACCGCCGGACGCGCGATTCCGCCCACGCCGGTGGTCGGGTGCGTCGGCCTCGTGGCCGACGTGCGCGCGGCGCCGCGCGGCTGGAAGCCCGGCGACCGCGTGTGGCTCGCGGAGGGCGAGGAGGTCGAGCTGATCCGCTGGCTCTGGCGCACGGCGCCGCGGCTCTCGCTCGCGCACGACGTCGGCGACAGCGGTCTCGCCCATGCGCTCGCAGAGGCGTCGCGCTTCAGCGCGCGTGATTTCAGCGCGGAAGCGAAGGCGGCGTACGGTTCCGTGATCGTGGCGGGCAGCGAGGTCGACTGGCCTCACGTGCGGGAGCTGGGGACGGTGCACTGATGTGCGGCGTCTTTGGCATCCGCGCGCCGGAGCGCGACGTCGCCCGCGTGACCTACTTCGGGCTCTTCTCGCTCCAGCACCGCGGCCAGGAGTCCGCCGGGATCGCCGTCTCCGACCGCGGCCGGCTCACCGTGCTGCGCGACATGGGCCTCGTCACGCAGGTCTTCGACGAGCAGAAGCTGCACGGCCTGCACGGCGACGCCGCGATCGGGCACACGCGCTACTCCACGACCGGCTCGACCCACTGGAGCAACGCCCAGCCGCTGATCCAGCGCGGCCGCGGCCGGACGGTGGCGCTCGGTCACAACGGCAACCTCGTCAACGCCGGCGAGCTGCGCGAGGAGCTCTCGGCCGAGGGCATCACGCTGACCACGACCTCCGACACCGAGCTGATCGCGGCGCTGATCGCGAACGACGAGTCGCCGCTCGAGGACGCGGTTTCCGGCGCGATGGCGAGGCTCGACGGCGCCTTCTCCGTCGTCGCGCTCTCCAACGGCACGCTCGTCGGGTTCCGCGACCGGCACGGCTTCCGGCCGCTCTGCCTCGGCCGGGGCGAGCACGGCGAATGGGTGCTCGCCTCCGAGACCTGCGCGCTTGACCTCGTCGGCGCCGAGCTCGAGCGGGAGCTCGCGCCGGGCGAGCTCGTGCTGATCGACGAGGACGGCCTCCGCGCGCGACAGGCGGTCGAGCCGGCGGAGCACGGCGCCCTCTGCATCTTCGAGTTCTTCTACCTCGCGCGGCCCGACACGCGACTCGAGGGCGTCGAGGTGCACGGCGCGCGCGTGCGGATGGGCGAGCGGCTCGCGGCCGAGGCGCCCGTCGAGGCCGATCTCGTGCTGCCGATCCCCGACTCGGGCACGCCCGCGGCGATCGGCTTCTCGCGTGCGACCGGGATCCCGTTCTCGGAGGGCCTGATCAAGAACCGCTACGTGCACCGCACCTTCATCCAGCCCGACCAGGGCCTACGTGAGCAGGGCGTGAAGCTGAAGTTCAACCCGCTCGCGGAGGTCGCGGGGAAGCGCGTAGTCGCAGTGGACGACTCGATCGTCCGTGGCAACACGACGCGCAAGATCGTCGCGATGCTCTTCGAGGCCGGCGCGGCCGAGGTGCACGTGCGGGTCTCGGCGCCGCCGGTGATCGGCCAGTGCTTCTACGGGATCGACCTCGCCGCGGAGGACGAGATGATCGCGGCGACGCGCTCGGTCGAGGAGATCCGGGAGCACATCGGCGCCACCTCGCTCGCCTACCTCTCGCTGCAGGGGTTGGAGGAGTCGACGCGGCGGCCGCCGAGCGAGCTCTGCCGCGCCTGCCTCACGCGGGACTACCCGACGGCAGTCCCGCGTGAGGGCGCGAAGCTCAGGTTCGAGCCCGCCCGCGCCTAGACCTACTGCTCGAGGACGCGACTGGCCTTCGCGATCCCGCGGCTGAGGAAGTAGAACGCCGTCAGGACGACGGTGAACACGCACCAGCGGTCGGTGTCCACGCTGTCGGCGGCGATCCAGATGATGATCAGGACGAACTCGATCAGCGCGTAGAGCGCGAACTCCGCGTTGCCCGGAATCGGCATCCGCGCGCCCGACGGGATGCTCGGCATCCCCATCGTCGGGCGGGACGGGCCCGTGGTGCCGCCGGGCTGCTCCGGAGGAGTCGTCGACATGCCAGCTTCTCCTTTCTTCAGGCCGCGAGGCCGGGGACGTGCACGATCTCCAGCTTGATGCCGTCGGGATCGTAGAAGAACACCGCGTAGTAGCCCGGCATGTACGCGTACTCCTCCGGGCCGCTCTCGATCTCGATGCCCTGCGCTCTGAGCCAGTTGGCGCGCTCGTTGACGGCGTAGCGCGAAGAGGCCTCGAACGCGAGGTGGTGCAGGCCCACCCGGTAGCGGTCGTACGGGTCGTCGCTCGGGGTCTGCGCCTCGCGCAGGCCGAGCTCGCAACCGGTCCCCGACAGGTACCAGATCGTCTCGCCGCGCTCGCCCTCGACCTCGCCGATGCGGTGGAAGCCGAGCGGCGCCAGCAGGTCCCGGTAGAAGGGCAGGCTGCGCTCGATCGATGAGACGACGACGTCGACGTGATGCACGCTCATGTGCCGAGCGTCACGTTCCTCGCGGGGGCGGCGCTTCCTGCACAATCCCGCCGGCCCCGATCTTGGATCTCTTCCACTACCACCTGGTGACGAGCAATGTGCGCGAGGTCGAGGCGCGGTACCTGGCCCAGCTCGGGTTTCGGCTGGTGGCGCGCTACGGGCGGATCGGCGAGGACCAGGTGCACTTCGAATCCGGCGTCTCCTGGGAGGAGCTCGAGCGCTCGAGCTTCCGACACCGGCTCTCGGAGCTGGAGCGCGGCGCCGTGAACGTCGTCGTTCAGCCCGGGCAGTGGCCCCTGCCGCGGGTCGACCACCTCGGCGTCGCGCTCGACGACGACGAGTTCCACGACGTGCTCGAGCGGGCGACGAGGCTGCGGCTGCGGGTCCAGGAGTACCCGGGGCGCCGGACCTTCGTCGCGACCGATGCCGGCTACCGGCTCGAGGTGCACCCTCAGCGCGACTGGATCGACGAGCTGCTCGAGAACGCCGACGACCTGCGGCTCTCGGAGCTCCACCTGCGCGCCGACGACCCCGGCGCGAAGGCCGAGGCGCTCTCCCAGCTGCTCGAGGTCGACCAGTGGAACGGGCAGGTCGTCCTCGGCGACACGACGGTGCGGTTCCTCCCCGAAGGCCCGCGCGGACGGCCGGAGCTGTACGCGGAGCTGTTCGACTAGCCGTCTGCCCTTTTAGACTCGCCTCGTGAGCTCCGGGGGCAGGACTTACGAGGCGGCCGGGGTCTCGCTTGCGGCGGCGGAGGCGGTGGTCGAGCGGCTGCGCAGCGCGGTCGAGTCCACGGGCGCGAGCGGGTTCGGCGCGTTCGCGGGCCTCTACCCGCTCGACGAGCGGCGGCTGCTGGCGGCGTCGACGGACAGCGTCGGCTCGAAGCTCGTCCTCTCGCGGAGGGCGGGTCGACTGCACGACGCCGGGCGCGACCTCGCCGCGCACTGCATCGATGACGTGCTCACGACCGGGGCCGAGCCGCTCTTCTTGCTGGACTACGTGGCCGCGCACGAGCTCGACCTCGAGCAGGTCGCCGAGCTCGTCGAGGGCGCGGCCGAGGTCTGCCGCGAGGCCGGTTGCGCGCTGATCGGCGGCGAGACCGCGGAGCTCCCGGGCATCTACCGCGAGGAGGAGCTCGACTTCGCCGGCACGTGCGTCGGGATTGTCGAGCGCGAGCGGCTGATCGACGGTTCCCGCTGCGGGCGGGGAGATGTCGTGCTCGGCCTCCCCTCCTCCGGGCTCCATACGAACGGCTTCTCACTCGTGCGCTCGCTGGTCGGCGACGGCGACTTCGATGCCGACCTGCTGCTCGCGCCGCACCGCCTCTACCTCGACGAGCTGCGCGCGCTGCGGGAGCGCGCCGACGTGAAGGCGCTTGCCCACGTGACCGGCGGCGGGATCCTCGGCAACCTGACGCGCGTGCTCCCGGATGGGGTCGGGGTCGAGCTCGACTGGGAGTCGTGGGAGCGCCCGCCGGTGTACGCGTGGCTCGACGAGCACGGGATCGACAAGGAGGAGCAGCGGCGCGTCTTCAACCTCGGGATCGGAATGTGCGCTGTAGTGCCCGCCGCCGACGCGGGCGCGGGAACCCCGATCGGGCGGCTCGCGTGATCGGCGTCCTCGTCTCCGGCGAGGGGACGAACCTGCAGGCGCTGATCGACCACGGCCTGCCGCTCGCCGCCGTTGCGAGCAACCACCCTGGCGTGCCGGCGCTCGAGCGTGCCGCGGCGGCCGGAATCGCCGCCGCCGCCTTCGAGCTCGACGACTACCCGGACCGAGAGGCGCGCGACACCGCGATGGCCGACTGGCTGACCGAGCAGGGCGTCGACCTCGTGGTCTGCGCCGGCTACATGCACCTGCTGCGGCGCTGCTTCCTCGAGCGTTTTCCCGGCCGCGTCGTGAACACGCACTCGGCGCCGTTGCCGGACTTCCCGGGCCCGCACCCGATCCACGACGTCCTCGCCGCCGGCGCGCCCGAGACCGCCGCGACCGTGCACTACGTCGACGGCGGCGTCGACACCGGCCCGGTGATCGCGGCCGAGCGCGTGCCCGTGTTGCCGGACGACGACGCCGAGTCGCTCAAGGCGCGCGTCCAGGCCGTCGAGCATCGGCTCCTGCCGCAGGTCGTCCGCGAGCTGATCTCGACGTGATCCGGCGTGCGCTCATCTCGGTCTACGACAAGAGCGGCCTGGAGCCGTTCGCGCGCGGGTTGATCGAGCAGGACGTCGAGCTCGTGGCCAGCGGCGGCACCGCGTCGTACCTGCAGAAGCTCGGCCTCACGGTCACGCCCGTGGAAGAGCTCACCGAGGTGCCGGAGCTGCTCGGCGGGCGCGTGAAGACGCTGCACCCGCGCATTCACGCCGCGATTCTCGCGCGACGCGACCGTCCCGACGACAACGCGGCACTCGACGAACACGGGATCGAGCCGTTCGACCTCGTCTGCGTCAACCTCTACCCGTTCGAGGACGTGGTCGCGCGTCGCGCGGTCGGCGAGCGCGACGCGGTGGAGATGATCGACGTCGGCGGGCCCGCGATGCTGCGCGCGGCCGCGAAGAACTTCCAGCACGTCGCGCCGGTCGCGCGGCCGGAGCGCTACGAGCAGGTGCTCGAGGAGCTCCGCGAGCGGGGCGACCTGCTGCTCGAGACGCGGCGGCGGCTCGCGGCGGAGACCTTCGCGCTGACGGCGGCGTACGAGGCCGCGATCGCGAACTGGTTCTCCGACCCGGAGGCGTTCCCGGACGCGCTGCTGCCGTGCTTCACGAAGGAGGCCGAGCTCGCCTACGGCGAGAACCCGCACCAGCGGGCGGCCTACTACGCCGAGCGCGGCGCGCGGCGGCACCTGCTCTCACGCGTCGACCAGCTCCATGGGCGTGAGCTCTCGTTCAACAACCTGAGCGACCTCTCGGCGGCGCGGCTCGTCGCGCACGAGTTCGAGCTCCCTGCCTGCGTGATCGTCAAGCACGCGAACCCGTGCGGCGTCGCGGTGGCAGGCTCGATCGAGCAGGCGTACGACCGGGCGCTGGCGGCCGACCCGCTGTCGGCCTACGGCGGCGTGGTCGTCCTCAACCGGCCGGTGAGCACGGAACTCGGCGAGCGCCTGGCCGAACAGTTCGTCGAGGTGCTGTTTGCGCCGGGCTACGACGACGCGGCGCTGGAGGCACTGACGCAGAAGCCGGCGACGCGGATCCTGGAAGACCGCGAGCGCCGGCTCACCAACCCCGGCGAGCGCGACTACAAGCGCGTCCTCGGCGGTCTGCTCGTGCAGGAGCGCGACGCCGACGTCGAGGACCGCGAGGGCATGGAGGTGGTCTGCGGCGCGCCGAGCGAGATGGCCTGGGGCGACCTGCTCTTCGCGTGGCGGGTGTGCAAGCACGTCACCTCGAACGCGATCGTGCTCGCCCACGACTTGCAGACGATCGGCGTCGGCGCCGGTCAGATGAGCCGCGTGGACGCGGTGCGGATCGCGCTCGACAAGGCGCGAGAGCACGGGCACCAGATTGCCGGCGGAGTGATCGCCTCCGATGCGTTCTTCCCGTTCGCGGACGGGCCGCAGCTCGCACTCGCCGCGGGAATCGGCGGCGTAATCCAGCCGGGCGGCTCGAAGCGCGACTCAGAGGTGATCGAGGCCGTCGAGCGCGCGGGGGCGACGATGATCTTCACGCACCGCCGCCACTTCCGGCACTAGCGGTGGGCTACTGCGGCCGGCGCGGAGGCGCGCGCCGCGACGAGCTCGACGTGGCCGGTCAGGCCGGTGAGATCGAGCGTCTCCGGGTCGGCCAAGCGGCTGAAGGGGAGGCCGCCGAGCGTGATCGCGCCGAGCCGCTGCCCCGCCGGCAGCCGGAGCCGTAGCCGCAGCGGACCGGCGAGACCCGCGGGAATGTCGAGCGACACCCGCACCGCGCCCGGCCCAGCGTCGAGCGAGTAGGAGAGCCGGCCGAAGCTCGTCTGCAGCCGCCGCACCTCGATGCGCTTGCCGGCCTCGAGCCACGGGCGAGGCGTCGAGCACGCGAGCTCGAGCCCGCGCGGAGAACCGCTCGCTTCGGTCGTCTCGTGCGCCAGCGTGAGCCGCAGCGCCTCGAGGAAGAAGGCGTTGTTCGCGCTGTTGGGCGGCCGGTGCATCGAGCGGTAGTAGCGGCCGCCGACCGGCGCGATGGTCGAGCCCTCGCCCGAGACGAACGTATTCTCGGTCATCCCGGCACCGAGCTTCCCGAAGAGGCTGAGCAGCAGCTGGTCGGGCTGGTCGTTGTCGGCGAGGAACCGCGCCACGTTCGTGCCGTAGACGTCGTCGGAGCCCGGGCCCTCGTAGCCGGGGTTCGTCACGCCGGTGTGCGGGCTGAAGCGGACGAGGCCGAGGA
This sequence comes from Gaiellaceae bacterium, assembly GCA_045806105.1. Lineage (GTDB taxonomy): Bacteria > Actinomycetota > Thermoleophilia > Gaiellales > Gaiellaceae > AC-32. The sequence goes on from JBJMJY010000025.1 coordinate 33,283, forward strand.
AGCGAGAGCCGTGGTTCTGCAGATAGCGCAGCAGGCCGGTCGCGTCGGTGCTGCCGGGCCGGAAGAACCCCGAGGCGAGCACGTACGGCATGACGAGGTTCCAGTAGCTGCCGTGCTTCGAGGTCGTCAGCTTGTCGTAGGCCTTCTCCTGCCCGTCGACCAGCGCGACCGGCACGAACACCGAGCCGTCGGGCAGCGTCGCCTTCGCGGCGGCGACCGCGGCCCTTAGCCCGGCGTTGAGGCGTGCGGCCACGTCGGCGGCCTGGAAGGCGAGACGCGAATGGCCGGTCTGCGCCCAGACGTCGGACATCCCCCGGAGGCCCTGCAGCGCGAGCACCTGCGCGTGCAGCCCGTAGATCGGCCCGGCGATGTCGGCGCCGTAGCGCTCCCGCTTGAGCAGCCCCGGCGCGCTGCGCCGCAGCTGCCGGTCGAACGACTCCATGTCGCGGCGGAGCCGTGGCGTCACGCGTGCGACGTAGGCACCGTCGCCGTAGCGACGGAAGTAGTCGGCGGAGCCGGTCATCCGCTCGCCGGCGGCGCGGTTCGGGAAGTAGGTCGGTGCCGTGCGGGCGGCGTCGAGGATCGCGTGCTCGACACCGCGGAAACCGTAGACGCCCATCACCTCGGCCACGTCGATCAGCTCCCATGAAAAGCGCTCGTACGAGTTGCCGAGGCTGTAGCGCCACGACATGAGCAGGTTCTGGATCAGCAGGCTGCGCTCGGCGTCATAGACGCGCTGATCTGGCACCACGAGCTCCCCGCCCGCCGCCAGCCGGCGCGCCCAGTACGCGGTGACCGACCGGCGGGCGCGCTCGTACGCGCTGCGGTCGAGACGGAACGGGCGCGCCCGCCACGGCTCGTTCAGCCACGCGACGTAGACGATGCGCGGCTTCCGCGCGGCGAAGACGACCGAGCGGCCGTCGAGCCTCGCGCCCCTGCTGAAGAGAAGCCGCGCCCGCGGGCCGAGGCGCAGCTGCCTGCCGACGCGGCTCAGGTGAAGGTCGGATGCGGTGAAGCGCACGAGCGCCGTCGGCACGCGCGTGCCGCGCGGGTCGACGCTGACGCGCACGAAGCTGACGAGCGAGCGCGTCTGTGGGATCCGCGCCGCGAACGACTCCTGCCGGTAGCGCACGCCGTCGGCGTCGCCGTAGGAGGTCTCGAGGATCGGCAGGTAGCCCCGGGCGAGCCGGGGCGTGTCCAGCCGCGCGAGACACGAGCCGTAGCGCTCGGTTCCGCGCGCGCCGACCGAGACCGTGAGCCGAGGACCGTTCGCGAGCTGCGAGACGACCTGGCTTCCGTCCGCGACGTGCAGGTCGACCGCGCGCGCGCCGCCGGTCCCGCGCGGCCGGCCGAAGGGGAGGTAGTAGACGCCGGAGTCGGTGAGGCGGCTCGGCTTGAGACCGGCCGGGCGGCCGACCTGCAGGAGCGGGTGGAGGCGGCTCTCGACGCCGGCGTAGGTCGGCCCCTGTGGCGAGGCGACGAGCTGGTCGCCCCACAAATCCAGCCTCGCGGCCAGTGCGCCGTAGACCGCATCCGTGTACGCGGTGTCCGCCCGCAGCGGCGCGCAGTCGGAGGCCGGGCGGCCGTGGCCAGCGACCGCGCTCGCCGTGGCGGCGAGGGCAAGGGCGAGACCGGCGAGCCCGAGCCGCGCCCGCCGCCGAGCGGCGGGCGCGAGCCTCACGAGCAGCACGCCATGCCGTCTGCCGCAGTCGAGCCGTCGCTTGCCACGGCGAAATCCTCTCGCACGGAGCGGCCGGAGCCCGACCGGACCAGTGCACACACGCGTGCGCGAGAACCTGTTTCCCCCCGGGGGACCCCCGCGTGCTTTCCCCCAAGGGGACCGTAACGCCGGGCGGCGCGCGCGTGGGTGACGGCTTTGTCGCGAAGCTGTGACCTCGCTACTCTGCCGCGGAGGCCGGTGGCCACCGCCGCCCGGAATAGGCCGCCGCCGCGCCTCGTTCGCGCACGGAAACGACCCTGGACGACCCAAAGGGAGGTCTCATGAGCCCCGCCGCCGACCGCCGTTGGCTGACGCTCGCCATCGTGGGCGCCGCCTTCTTCATGACCGTCCTCGACGTCGCGATCGTCAACGTCGCGCTGCCGTCGATCGAGGACGACCTGAACGTCACCGAGACCACCGTGCAGTGGGTGCTGATCGCCTACTCGATCACGTTCGGCGGGTTCCTCCTGCTCGGTGGCCGGATGGCCGACCTGCTCGGGCGCAAGCGGATCTTCATCGTCGGCCTGACGCTCTTCACGGCCGCCTCGCTCGTCTGCGGGCTCGCGAACGAGATCGGCGTCCTGATCGGGGCGCGCGCGGTTCAGGGCATCGGCGCGGCGATCATCTCTCCGGCGGCGCTGTCGATCGTGACGACGACCTTCGAGGAAGGCGCCGAGCGCAACAAGGCCCTCGGGATCTGGGGCGCGCTCGGCGGCTCCGGCGCCGCCGCAGGAGTTCTCTTCGGCGGGATCCTGACCAACTCCCTCGGCTGGGAATGGATCTTCTACGTCAACGTGCCGGTCGGCGCGCTCGTCTTCGCGCTCACGGTGCCGATTGTCCCCGAGAGCAGGGCCGAGCTCGGTCACCGGCGCTTCGACGCCGCCGGCGCGATCACGGTCACCGGCGGGCTGGCGCTCCTCGTCTACGCGATCTCGAAGGCGCCCGATGTCGGCTGGGCCTCCGCGCGCACGATCCTGCTGCTGATCGCATCCGTCGCGATCCTGGGGCTCTTCGTGCTGATCGAGCTGCGGTCGCGGTCGCCGCTGATGCCGTTCCGGATCTTCCGGATCCGGTCGCTGCTCGCCGCCAACGTGGTCGGCTTCCTGCTGGGCGCCGTCATCTTCGCCAACTTCCTCGTGCTCACCCTCTACGTCCAGCAGGT
>JBJMJY010000026.1:0-30499 GCA_045806105.1 Gaiellaceae bacterium
GGAGCGCGCCGGCCGCTGGGCGGGTTCGGACAAGCTCGAATGCGGCATCCATCTGGAAACCCACTAGGAGGCACATGACCGACCACATCTACGCCGCCGAGCACCCCGAGACGACGCACGTCCGGCCCGGCGGCTTCACGCTCTGGTTCACCGGGCTCTCGGGCTCGGGCAAGACCACCATCGCCCACCTCGTCGGGCCCGAGCTCGACCGGCGCGGCCTCGTCGTCGAGTACCTCGACGGCGACAACGTGCGCATGCACCTGTCGAAGGGGCTCGGGTTCTCGAAGGAGGACCGCGACACGCACGTCGAGCGCGTCGGCTGGGTGGCCTCGCGGATCACCCGGCAGGGCGGCGCGGTGATCACGGCCGCGATCTCCCCGTACGAGGCGACACGCCGGCAGGCGCGCGACTGGGTCGAGCCAGTCGGCACCTTCGTCGAGGTCTACGTGAAGGCCTCGGTCGAGGAGTGCGCGCGGCGTGACGTGAAGGGTCTCTACGAGAAGGCGTTCAAGGGCGAGATCATGGAGTTCACCGGCGTCTCGGATCCGTACGAGGAGCCGTCGAGCCCCGAGCTCGTGATCGACACGGAAGAGGTCGAGCCCGAAGAGGCGGCCGCACTCGTCGTCGCGAAGCTCGAGGAGCTCGGGCTCGTCCCCGCGGAGGTCGCAGCGTGAGCGTCACCGCCACCGCGCACCTGATCGAGCCGCACGGCGGCAAGCTCGTCGACCGCACCGGGCCGCGGCCCGACGGAGTGGAGAGGCTCGAGCAGCTGCAGCTGACTCCGCGCGAGCTCTCCGACCTCGACATGCTGGCGGGCGGCGCGCTCTCGCCGCTCGAGGGCTTCATGGCCCAGCACGACTACGAGCGCGTCGTCGACGAGATGCGCCTGGCGAACGGGCTGCCGTGGGCGCTCCCGGTCTGCCTGGCGGTCGACCGTGAGCCCGACGGCGACCGGGTTGCGCTGACCGACGGCTCGGGCCGTCCGCTCGCGGTGCTCGACGTCGATGGCGCCTTCGAGTACGACAAGGAGCGCGAGGCCGACCGCTGCTTCCGCACCACCGACGACGCGCACCCGGGCGTGAAGCGGCTCTACGACCAGAAGCCGCTCTACCTCGCCGGACGCGTGACCGTCTTCGAGCGGGCGGAGCCGTCGTTCCCGGAGCTCGCGCTCGATCCCGCGCAGACGCGGGAGACGTTCGCCGAGCGCGGCTGGCGGCGGGTGGTCGGCTTCCAGACGCGCAACCCGATCCACCGCGCGCACGAGTACCTGACGAAGGGTGCGCTCGAGACCGTCGACGGGCTGCTGATCCACCCGCTCGTCGGCGAGACCAAGTCGGACGACGTGCCGGCGGCGACGCGCGTGGAGTGCTACCGCGTGCTGGTCGAGAACTACTTCCCGGCCGACCGCGTGCTGGTCTCCGCGTTCCCCGCGGCGATGCGCTACGCCGGCCCGCGCGAGGCGATCTGGCACGCGATCTGCCGCAAGAACTACGGCTGCTCGCACTTCATCGTCGGTCGCGACCACGCGGGCGTCGGCGACTACTACGGCACCTATGACGCGCAGCTGATCTTCGATGAGTTCGAGCCGCACGAGCTCGACATCGAGCCGATGTTCTTCGAGCACGCGTTCTTCTGCCGCGCCTGCGATCAGATGGCTACGCCGAAGACGTGCCCGCACGGCGGAGACGACCACGTCTTCCTGTCGGGGACGAAGGTGCGCGAGCTCTTGGCGAACGGCGAGCTGCCGCCCGCGGAGTTCTCGCGCCCGGAGGTCGCAGAGGTGCTGATCCAGGCCTACCGCTGATGGACTGGAAGCTCTCGCTCGCGGGGCTGCTCGTCGGCGGCCTCGTCGGTCTCGCGGGCATGGGCGGGGGCTCGCTGATGACGCCGCTGCTCGTGATCGCGTTCGGGTTCAACCCGACCGTCGCGATCGGCACCGACATCCTCCACGGCGCGATCTTCAAGTCGGTCGGCGGCATCCGCCACCGGCGGCTCGGCACCGTCCACGCGCGCCTGAGCGGCTGGATGTTCCTCGCGAGCGCTCCGATGTCGCTCGTCGGCGTCTGGGTCGCGAGCTGGATCGAGCGCACGCACGGTGACGCCGCGGAGTCGGTGATGGGACGTGTGCTCGCGGTGACGCTGATGCTGGGCGCCGTCGGGCTCTTCGCGAAGAGCGTCATCCGCTACCGCGAGCGGAGCGACGCGCCGTTCCTGCTCAGGCGGCGCGATCGGCTTGCGGCGCTCGCGATCGGGTTCTTCGGGGGGTTCATCGTCGGGCTGACCTCGGTCGGGACCGGCGTCTTCTTCGGCTTGACGATGCTGATCGTGTTCCCGCTGCGCGCGGCCAAAGTCGTCGGCACCGACATCTTCCACGCGGCGGCGCTGCTCTGGGTCGCCGGCGCGGGGCACCTCGTCGCCGGCAATGTCGACATGAGCGCGGTCGGCTGGCTCGTGATCGGCTCGGTTCCGGGCGTGCTGATCGCGAGCCAGTTCACGCTCCGGATGCCCGAGCGCGTGCTCCGCGTCGCGCTCGCGTCCGTGCTCCTGCTGAGCGGGATCAAGCTGCTCGACTTCCCGCAGGGGGACGCCGTGCTCGCGGCTGCGGCGTGCGGCGTCGCGATCGGCTTCGGCGCCTGGGCTCTGGCCGTGCGAGCCGCGCGCCGCCGCCCGCGGCAAGCGCTGAGTCGCCCGGCTGGCACCGACTAGACTCGTTCCACCCGTGGCGCGAATCCTGCCGACGCTCGTCGTGCTGGCTCTCCTCGGCTGCACGGCCGCGGCCTTCGCGGTCACCGAGAACCTGAAGCTCGAGCGAGCGCCGGTGTTCGACACCAAGGTCGGCAAGGTCGTCGCACCGGATTCGGCGTCGAACTCGACGGTTCCGATTCAGTTCCAGCTGCGCAAGCCGGACAGCATCACGATCGAGATTGTCAACGGTGGCGGCGAGATCATCCGGACGCTCGCGCGCGGCCGCCCGGAGCGGCGGGGCACGCTGCAGTTCACCTGGGACGGGCGCAACGACGCGCACGAGGTCGTCCCCGACGGCACCTATCGCCCACGGGTCCACCTCGCGCGCGAGCACCGGACGATCCTGCTGCCGAACCCGATCCGGATGGACGCAACACCGCCCTTCGTCCGGCTCGTGTCGGTGCGGCCGCGCGTCTTCTCGCCGGACGGCGACTTCCGCCGCGAACTCGTCCGGATCCGGTACCAGACCAATGAGCCATCCCGGGTGGTGCTCTACGTTGACGGTGACCGTCGCGCCGGGCCGACCTTCCGCTTCGTGCGCAAGGGGAAGCTCGACTGGGGCGGCAAGGCGGCCCGCTCGCTCCAGCCCGGGCGCCACCTCATCCGGCTGCGGGCGCTCGACCGCGCGACGAATCTCGGGCCCGGGAGCCGCGCGCTCACCGTGGTCGCGCGCTACATCGAGATACGGCCACACTCGGTGCGCGTGAAGACTGGCCGGCGCTTTGGCTTCCGTGTCCTCACCTACGCGAAGCGCTACTCGGTGCACCTTGGCTCGCTGCACGCCCGCCGCAGCGGCGGGCTGCTCATCCTGCGCGCGCCCAAGCCGGGCCGGTACGTGCTCCGCGTCGCGGCGAACGGGCACGTGGCGAGGGCGGTCGTGGTGGTGAGGCCGTGACCTCCGAGCTCGCGCGCGCGGGAGGCGTGATCGGCGCGGCCGGGCTGGCGGTGCTGCTCGTCGCGCCCTCCCGGGTGCAGCGGCTGGCGGCGCTCGGCGCGTGGGCGATCGGCGCGCTTCTGCTCGCGCTCTACCTGGCGCCGGACGGCCATCGGCCGTTGCTCGCGGGGGCCGCGGTCGTCGGTCTCCTGGTCGCCGCTGCGGGCGCCTACGTCTTCCGCCGCTGGCCCTACATGCTCCCGTTCGCGGCCCTCGCCTGCGTCGCCGCACGGATCCATGTGACCGTCGGGTCGACCGAGGCGAACCTGCTCGCGCCGATGTACGCGGTCGTGGCGGCGGCCGCACTGCTGCTCGCGTGGGAGCTTGTTCAGGGAGACACGCGCGCGCGAGAGCTTGGCCGAGTGGCGTGGCCGCTGGCGGCCTTCGTCGGTTGGACCGGCCTCTCGATCCTCTGGACCGGCGACGTCCGCCAGGGCGCGATCGAGCTGCTCTTCTTCTTCCTGCCGTTCGGCCTGCTCGCGGTCGCGCTGGCGCGGCTCGAGTGGCGGCCGCTGCTCGCACTCGGGCTGCTCGTCGAGCTGACCGCCATGGCGGTCATCTTCGCGCTGATCGGGATCTACCAGTACGAGACCCGCGACGTCTTCTGGAACCCGAAGCTGCTCGTCTCGAACGCCTACGCGCCGTTCTACCGCGTGAACTCTGTCTTCTGGGACCCGTCGATCTACGGGCGCTTCCTCGTCGTCGCGATCCTGGCGTGCCTCGTCGTCGTGCTCTCCGTGCGCGACCGGCGCCTGCTGTACGGGGCGACCGCCGCGATCGTCGTCATCTCGGCCGGCCTCTACTTCTCGTACTCGCAGTCGAGCTACGCCGCGCTGGCGGTCGGCGTGATCGCCGCGGCCGTCTTCGCGTGGGGCCGCCGCGGCCTCGCGCTGGCGGCGGTGGCGGCCGTCGTCGTCGTGGCCGGCGCCCTCGCGGTCCCGAGCGTGCGCCACGACGTCTTCGGCAACGGAAACGGCAAGAGCTCGACCAGCGGCCGCGGCAAGCTCGTGCGCAAGGGCGTCCACATCGCGGTGCACCACCCCGTGGCCGGCGTCGGGGTCGGCGGTTTCAAGCATGCTTATGCGAATCTCACGAATCTGAAGGGCGCGGAGCCGAATGCGGCCGCCTCGCACACCACGCCGGTCACCGTCGCCGCAGAGGGCGGGATCGTCGGCTTCGGGCTCTACGTGTGGCTGCTCGTCGCGGCGCTGGGCCTTGCCTTCCGCCGCTTCGCGCGCGACCTGCCGGGCCTCAGCGCGCTCGCGTTCGGGCTCGTCCTGACCGCGATCGCGGTCCACAGCCTCTTCTACAACGCGTTCTTCGAGGACCCGACGGTCTGGGGTGCGATCGGCCTCGCGGCCGCGCTACCGCGCCGGCGAGACGAGCGCGCGGATCCGCCGGAGCTCGACCGGCAGGTAGAACCCGAGCGGCAGCAGGATCAGCGGGTAGACGGCGCTGAGCAGGACCGCGCCCGCGAGCGGGACGTCGAGGCTCTTCCCGAGCGCCGTTAGCGCGACCGCGGACCCGGCTGCGAGCGCGATCCGCCGCCACTGGTAGGGCACAGGGAAGACCTGCTGCGCCCGCACGGTCATGCCGAGGAACATCACGACGTACGCGACCAGCGTCGAGATCGCCGCGCCGATCATCCCGTAGGGCGGGATCAGCACGAAGTTGAGGCCGATGTTCACGAGCGCCGCGGCGCCGGTGACGACCCAGTTGAACTGCGTTTTCTTCGCGCGCCCGATCCCGATCGACATGACGTTGAACGCAATGAAGGCGGTCACGCCGAAGACGAGCAGCGGCACGACCTCGGCCGCGCGGTAGAAGCGCGGCGTCGTCAAGAGGCGAACGAGCCAGGGCGCGAGCAGCGACACCGCCAGCGAGAGCCAGCAGCAGGCGTAGAGGACGTAGGTCAGCACGAAGCTGTAGGTCCGCTTGGCCTCGTCGTCCTCCTTGATCGAGAAGGCGAAGGCCGGCCACGCGGCGCGGAGCGCGATCAGCACCAGCAGGAGGGCGGTCGAGATGCGGACGCCGACGGAATAGAGGCCGTTCTCGGGGAGACCCTTCATCCGCACCAGGAAGAAGCGGTCGGAGAGGTCGATCACCCACAGCGCGATCCCGGACGGCACGAGCGGCAGGCCGAAGCGCTGCATCTGCCGGAAGAGCTCGCGGTCGAACTCGAGCCCGAGCTGGAAGCGCCGGTAGCCGAGCAGGACGAAGAAGACGACGAGCGTACCGGTGAAGTTGCCGGCGATCACGCCGATCGCGCCCTTATCCCAGACGGCGACGAGGAGGATCGTCGCGACGACGGTGATGATCACGTTGGCCAGCGTCGCGGTCACGTACGAGACCGAGCGCTCCTCGACCCGGAAGAGCGCGGTCAGCTGCTCGTAGTTCATCTGCGCCCAGAGCAGGACGAGCGCGGCGCGGACGAGGTTCGCCTTCGAGTCCGTGGTGAAAAGGACCTGCGAGATCTCGCTCGCGAGGAGCGAGCCGACGACGAGCCCGAGCGTCGCCATGACCATCGTGAACCAGAAGGAGGTGCGCACGACGGTCGTCCGGCCGGCCTCGTCGTCCGCGTCGAAGTAGAAGCGGAAGAACGCCATCGAGATGCCCATCCGCAGGACGATCACGAGCACGACCGTGAGCGAGATCAGGGTGTCGACCGCCCCGACGTCGGCGCGCGTCAGGTAGCGCGTCACGATCGGGAGCAGCAGGACGCCGATCAGTCGCGAGACGACCGCGCCAAGGCCGTAGATGGCGGAATGCTTGGCGAGCCGGCCGAGCTGCTGTGCTAGCACGGCTGTCAGTTTGGCCGAATCCCACGGATAGACTGGCCGATCGTGTCTCTAAGCGGCAAGAAGATCCTGATGACGGGCGGGGCGGGCTTCATCGGCACCGCGCTGGCCCGGCGGCTCGTCGCCGACAACGAGATCGTCGTGCTCGACAACCTGCACCGCGACTCGCTCACCGGCACCGACCTCGCCGAGCACGACAACCTCCGCTTCGTCCAGGGCGACGTGCTCGACCTGCCGCTGCTGCGCGAGCTCACCGCGCGCGCGACGCACGTCGTTCACCTCGCCGCGATCGCCGGTGTCGACACGGTGCTGAAGAGCCCGGTGCGGACGATGCGCGTGAACCTGATCGGCACCTCGAACGTGCTCGAGGCGGCGCAGGACGCCGGGTCGATCGAGCGGCTGATCGACTTCTCGACGAGCGAGGTCTTCGGCACGCACGCCTACAAGGTCGAGGAGACGCACGTCACCTCGCAGGGGTCCGTCGGCGAGGCGCGCTGGACGTACGCGGTCTCGAAGCTCGCGGGTGAGTACCTCGCGCACTCGTACTACGACGAGCACAAGCTGCCTTCGACCTCGATCCGGCCGTTCAACGTCTACGGGCCGGGCCAGGTGGGCAGCGGCGCGATTCACCACTTCACCGTGCGGGCGCTCGCAGGCGAGGAGCTCGTCATTCACGGCGACGGCTCGCAGATCCGCGCCTGGTGCTTCGTCGACGACGTGGTCGAGGCGCTGCTCGCGATGCTCGAGCGCGAGGAGGCGGTCGGGCAGGTCTTCAACGTCGGCAACCCGCGCTCGGTGGTGACGGTCTTCGACCTCGCCTCGCGGATCAAGCGGCTCGCCGGCTCGGAGTCGGAGATCGTGTTCCGGCCGCTGCACTACACCGACGTCGAGATGCGGATCCCAAACGTCGACAAGGCGCGGAAGCTGCTCGAGTGGGAGCCGACCGTCGACCTGGACGACGGGCTCGCCCGCACGATCGCGTGGTACCGCGAGCGGCAGCCCGTGCAGAGCCTGGCGCCTTCGCGGTGAAAATCGCGGTGATCGTCGCCGCGGCGCTCGTCGTGGCGGCGGTACCGGGGGCGGCGGCGCAGACGCCCGCCATGCTGCGGATCGAGTCGCTGAGCACGCCGGTGATCAGCCCGAACGGCAACGGCGTCAACGACTCGCTCACGATGCGGACGAACGCGTCGCCGGGGACGCTCCTCGGGCTGCGGGTGTACGCCTGGGGCGGCCGGCTCGCCGGCTGGAAGCGGATCCGGACCGGCGTCTCGTCGACCACCGGCGAGCTGACCTGGGACGGCACCTCCTCGACTGGCCGCACCCTCGGCGACGGCACCTACCAAGTAACAGTCTGTTACAAGGATCCCGGCCTGCTGCTACCCCCGCGTGGGGTGCTGCGGCCAGGGGCGGCCGAGGGGAGCGTGCGGCGGCCGCCGTGGCGGAGCACCGGTTGCGCCGCGAACCCGCACGTCGTGCGCGTCGAGCGCCTCGCGCTCTATGTCGACTCGACCGGCAGCTTTCACCACGGCGAGCGCGTGCCGCTGGTCCTCTCCGCCGACCGCGGCCAGGCCGGTGTGAGTCTCGAGCGTGACTGCAACGTCTCGGAGGAGCAAATGGTCCCGAGCCGGGACGGCAGCATCACGATTCCGCTGGGCAACCCGCCCGGGCTCTACCACGCGGTCGCGGGGGACGCGGCCGGCGACCAGTTCCGCGCGCCGGTCGTGGTGCGCTCGCCGGTGCCGCTCGACCGGCCCGAGCCGCACACCGCGCTCGTCGTCTGGCCGTACCTGACCTGGCGCGCGTACAACGCCTACGACGCCGATCTGAACGGAATCCCGGACAGCTGGTACCAGTTCTGGCGGCAGCGGCGCGTCTCGCTGAAGGGGCCGCTCCTGCGCGACGGCCTCGAGGACGACCACCGCGCGGCCGCGCCGTTCTCCCGCTGGCTCTGCTTGCGCGCCGTCCGCACGCAGCACGTCACCGACGTCGAGCTCGGCCGCCTGCCGCTCTCGACGCTGCGGCGCTACAGCGCGATCGTCTTCCCCGGCCACACGGAGTACTACGAGCCGAAGACGTATGACCTGCTGACGCGCTACCGCAACGACGGCGGCAACCTCGTCTTCCTGCAGGCGAACCCGTTCTACCGCCGGGTGCGGATCGATCGCGACCGCAACGCTGTCGTGATGACCGACTACGACGCGCGCGAGGGCCGCTCGGACTTCGCGCTCGCCGGCGTGGGCTACGACGGCTGCTGCTTCCCCAAGGTGCGCGCTGTGCCGTACGTGGCAGCGGCCGGGCGCGACTACGAGCGCGTGCGCTGGCTCTTCCGCGGCACTGGGATCGGCCCGGGCGAGGCCTTCGGCCTGGCGGCCTCGGAGAGCGACCGCATGGACCCGCAGCTCACGCCCCGCGATCACGTCGTCGCGGCGCAGGCGATCATCCGCGGCAAGCGCGGAGCGATCAATGCGGCGATGGTTTGGTCGCGGGCCGGCCGCGGACAGGTCTTCGCGACCGGGAACTACACCTTCCTGCGCATGGGCCGCCCGCTCACGGACACGCTGCTCGACAACGTATGGCGACAACTCGTGGATTAGGAGGGCTCGGCGGAGCGACGGCTGTGCCGCCGGAACGCGCTGCTCGCCCCGATGCTGCGTCCTCAGTCGCACCCGTAGCCTCCGGCTACGAGCGCTCCCTGCGTCCTTGCCTCGGAACGACCATCGCGCCCCGGCGACGAGGGACGCCCCGCCGATCCCTCCCGCTAGCGCTCCTCGCGGCGCTGCTGCTGCTCGCCGGCTGCGGCGGCTCCTCGGAGCCGGCGCCGAAGCGCGTCACGCTGCGCGTGGCCGCACCGCTCGTCCCGCGCGAGCTCGACCCGGCTAAGGCGTCCGACCTGCCGTCGCTGAACGTCGCGCACGAGCTCTACGCGGGGCTGACGCGCTTCTCCGGCACGGGCGTCGAGCCCGACCTCGCCGAGTCGTGGGACGTCGACCAGGGCGGGCTCGTGTGGACCTTTCACCTGCGCAAGGGGATCCGGTGGAGCGACGAGACGCCGATCGTCGCCGACGACTTCAGACGCTCGTGGCGGCAGGCGCTCGACCCGGCGACGCAGGCGCCGTACGCCGGCCCCGATCTCGGAATCGTCCGCGGCGCAAGGCGCCTGCACGCAACCGGCTCCGGCGGCCTCGGCGTGGAGGCGCTCGATGACCGCACCCTCCGCGTGACGCTGCAGCACCCTGTGCCCTGGTTCGACCAGCTCGTCGCGTTCCCGGTCACGGGGCTGCGCCCACCGAAGCCGAACGTCTTCAGCGGGCCGTTCCGCCTCGCCTCGCGTGGCCCGCACCGCCTGGTGCTGGAGCGGAACCTCGGCTACTGGAACGCCGACGAGGTGAAGCCGGGCAGGATCGTCGTGACCGCCTCGCCGAAGGACGCGGACGCGGTGCTGCCGCGCGGGCTCGCCGGGCCCGGTCTGCCCTGGATCGACACGGTCGGCCCGGCGCCGCCCGGCACGCGCGAGCTGCCGACGCTCGGCACGGGCCTGCTCTGGCTTGCGACCCGCGATTCGCCCCTCGCGGACGTCGCGGCGCGGCAGTACGTGGCGTGGGTCGTGACGCACCTCGACCTCGGCGGCGAGCCGGTGTCGCTCGTCGCCCCCGCGGCGCCCGGGGCCGGAGTCGTCAACTCGCACGAGCCGGTGCAGCTGCAGAAGGCGCCGCGGCGCCTCGCGCTGACGGTCGCCTGGGCCCGGGAGGATCGAGGCGGCTCGCGGGTCGCGGCGGCGCTGCAGCGCCGGGAGGAGCAGCTGCGCGACTTCGGGATCACGCTCTCGTACCGGCCCGTCGCGACCGCGCAGGACCTGCAAGGCACCCGCGCCGACCTCGTCCTCCTCGGCTGGAGCCCGAAGATCTTCGATGCCTACAACCTGCTCGACCTCTTTCCTTGCGGCAGCGCCTTCAACGTCGCGCGCTGGTGCGACCCGTCCTACGACGCGCTGATGGGCCGGGCGGTGCGGGAGCTCGACGACGAGACCAGGTGGCGGATCGAGCGGCGGCTCGTCGAGAGGCTCCACCAGGCCGTCCCGGCGATCCCGGTCTACAGGCCGAGCGACCACTTCACCCTCGCGCCCGGGGTGCACGGGTTCTCGTGGTCGCCGATGGGCTTCTACGAGCTGTCGGGCATGACGCGCTCGTAGATCTCGAGCACGCGACGCGCGACGGCGGTGTGCGCGTGGACGCGCTCGACGTACTCGCGGCTGCGCCCGCCGAGCTCCGGCAGCTCCGCTCGCCGCTCCACGAGACCGGCGAGCACGCCTTCGAGGCTGCCCTCGTCCGCGCGCACGAGCGGGAGCTCGAGCCCGAACGCCTCCTCGGTCTCGGCCGCGCCGCGCTCGTCGAGGTGCACGACGACGGGCTTCGCGAGCGCCAGCGACTCGATCGCGAACATGCCGTACCAGCCGATGCGCAACTGGTCGACAACGACGTCGGCCGCCGCGTAGCGCTCCCGCGCCTCGCGGTTCGGGACGCCTTCGATCAGGTCGAGCTCGATCGGCGCGCCGCGGCGCTGCAGCGCGTCCACCGCCGCGAGCACCGCCTCCGTGCCCTTCACCTTCCGCTGGCTCGGCGCGTGGGCGACGCGCAGCACGTCTCCGGGCTCGACCGGCGCGGGCTCCCACTCGTGCAGGACGATCGCGGGCGGGACGACGTCGTACTCGGGCCACGGTCCGCGCGGCGCGAGCCTCCGCGTGAGGTAGCTGCCGACGATCACCGCGCCCGCGCGGCGGAGGTACTGCACGTCGGAGGCTGGCCGGCCGCGAAGGTCGGAGCCCCACGACTGGAAGACGACGCCCTTCCTCCGCGCGCGAAGCAACGGCAGCGTCAGGCGGTGCGGCGCCAGCGTCAGGCCGGCGTGGAAGTGGAAGACGTCGAAGCGCGGCAGCGCCCACGCGAGCGCGCGCAGCTGCTTCGGCAGGTTGAACGGGATCGAGCTCGCGCGGCTCGTGTCACGCAGGCGCAGGTTGACGTCGTAGCCGCGCTCGAAGGGCCGCTCGTTGAAGACGAGCAGCGTGCTCTCGACCCCGAGCTCGCGCAGCCCGGCCGAGATCGCGCCCGGCCCGCCCGCGACGTTGACCGGCGAATGAAGGACTCTCAAACGATTGCGGGTTCTGCCGTGATCTCGACGTCGAGCGCCGTGAGCGCCCGCTGCGTCAGCGCGTCGAGCTCGTCCTCGTCGCCTGCCGTCACGAGCAGGTAGCCGAGCCGCTCGGCGCCAGACGTCAGCGGTGGCAGCGTCATCTCCTCGCGCCAGTAGAACCCCGCCTCGTGGACGCCGTCCAGCGCGAGCGCCGGGCTCGCATCGAGGCGGACGATCCGCCCGGGCGGCGCGACCACGAAGCGCACCTGGCCGCACGGGGCGACCGGCTCGCCGTGGGTGAGGTCGTCGCGCGCCAGCTCGCCGAGCACCCAGCGCACGTTGGCGCGGATCGCGTCGAAGCCGGTGACGAGCTTCGCCAGCTCCGCGTCCTTGCCGCCGCCCAGCCGTGCGCCGACCTCGATCGCCCACGGCTGCCCGTCGCGCATTCGCACCTGCACGTACGAAGGCCCAGTCTCGAGGCCGACCGCGAGGCTCGCCTTGTGCGCGAGCTCGAAGAGCGGCTCCTCCTTCGCCAGCAGCGACGGGTAGCGGTGCGCGATGCACACCCCGAGCGGCGGCGGGGGGTGCAGCAGGCGCCGCGTGATGCTCATCGGGAAGTACTCGCGGTCCAGCAGGAAGCCGTTCACCGTGAACTCGTCGCCCTCGAGGTACTGCTCGAGCACGATCGCGCCCACCTTCGACGCCGCGAGCGCGCGGTCGGCCGCCGGTGCGAGCTCACCTTCGCTCCGCACCTCGGTCACCCCGCGCTGCGCCGAGCCGTCGACGGGTTTCACGACGACCGGCGCGCCGAGCTGGTGGAACGCCTGCTCCGCCTCCTCGAAGCTCGTCGCCGCGCGACCCTTCGGGCAGCGCACCTTCGCGCGCTCGAACGCCGCTCGCATCCTGCGCTTGTCCGCCACGGTGCGCGCGGTCCCGACCGGCAGCCCGGGGAGGCCGAGCCGCTCCGCGAGCTGCGCAGTCGGCAGGACGGCCTGGTCGGAGCCCATCGTGGCGACCGCGACCGGCTCGATCCCCCGTGCCTCGAGGTCGCCGAGCACGCCGTTCACGTCGGTGAAGCTGCGGACGATCGCGTGGTCGGCCTCGGCGAGGAGGGGGGCGCGCTCGGAGCCGTCCACGACGCAGACCTCGTGCCCGAGCGCCCGGGCCTGCTCGAGCAGCCCGAGTTGCGAGCGCGACCCGCCGGTGAGGACGAACGCCTTCGGCATCTAAGCCGGGGCGCCTGCGCGCAGCGATTCCAGCAGCTGCCGCATCCCCTCGTCGAGCGAGACCTCGGCCCGCCAGCCGAGCGCCCGGATCCGCTCCGTGGCGATGCGCGTCATCACGCGCCCGGCGGGAGGCTCGACCTGCTCGATCAGGTCGTGCGGCGCGCCGGTCAGCTCGCAGGCCACGCGTGCGACGTCGACGAGCGCAACCGGCTCGCCGTCGGAGCCGACGTTGAACGTCCCCTCCCCACCTGCCTCCAGCACGAGGTGGATCGCCCTCACGATGTCGCCGATCCAGCAGAACGCGCGGGCCTCGCCGCGGAAGACCGGGATCGGCTCGCGCGCGTCCGCCTGGCGCAGCATCGTCGGCACCGCGCCCTTGGCCTGACCCGCGTCGACGCCGGGGCCGTAGGGGTTCGCCAGCCGCAGCAACGTGAGTCCCTCGGGCGCGTAGAGCGCCGCCGCCTGCTCGCCCCAGAGCTTCGTCAGCGCGTACAGGCTCTCCGGTGCGGTCGGCGTCGCCTCGTCGGCCGCCGCCGCGGAGCCGTAGACGTCGGAGGTGGACATGTAGACGAGGCGCACGTCGCGCCCGGTTGCCGCGCGGGCGAGCAGCGCCGTCGCCAGGACGTTCGAGCGCACGGCGAGCTCGGGCTCGTGCTCGCAGCGGACGACGCCGATGCGCGCGGCCGCGTGGACGACGACGTCCGGTTTCGCCTCCGCCACCGCGGCCTCTGCCACGCCCGCTTGTGCAAGATCGCCGTCCTGCCGGCCGAGCGGATGAACCTCGTAGGCTGCGTCGGCGTGACGAAGCTCCTCGATGAGCGCGCGCCCGACGAAGCCGGAGGCGCCCGTGACCAGCACCCTCATGGGCGCCGAGTCTACTGGCGGGCCTGCGGGCTCCTGGCAGTCGTGCTGCTTGCCGGGTGCGACCACGGCAAGCGGCGAGCCGAGCCGAAGCCGCCGCCTCCGCCGCCGCAGTCGTTCGTCGCGCTCGACCGGCAGCAGCAGCATCTCGTTCGCGACTACCAGCCTGTCAGCGGCGCGCTCACCGGCTACGAGCTCGCATTCCGCGACTGGCGGCTCGGAAGGCTCTCGCGCGACGAGCTACTGCGCCGGGCGCGCGCGTATCGCGCGGTCGTCGAGCACTCGGCGGCCTTGATCCGCGGCGACCGCGCCACCGGCGAGACGCGGCGCGCACAGCGGCTGCTGCTCGGCGCGCTCGACGCCCGCCGCACGGCGCTCGGCGCGCTGCCGCTGCTGGCGCGCTACCGGCCCGCCTGGAACCGCTCGGTGGTGAACGCGCGCCGCGCGCTGACGCTGATGCAGGACATCCGCGACCGCGCGCGGCTAATCCCGCTCCCGGAGGACAGCGTCAGCTGACGACCTTGGCTTCGCCGCGACGACGAGGTACGTGGTCCACCTACAGCGGGCGAGCCGAACCTGCGCTTGCTCCTGCGCCGCGTCCCGCTCGGCACGGAGGTCGTGGTCCACCCCTGAGCTCCCGTACCACGGAGGGGAGCAAGCGACCGCGAGAGCACATGTCGCGCTCACTTGGCGTGCCCGGAGGCGAGCGCTACCGTCAGACCTGGAGGTGTCCGCTGTGACCGTGGTCGAAGAGACTTTGGTCGGCAGGCAGGCGGAGCTGGCGACCATCGAGGAGTTTCTTGCCCGCGCCGGGTCGGGCCCGCAGGCGATCTTCCTCGAAGGCGAGGCGGGCATCGGCAAGACGCGTCTCTGGAAAGGCGGCGTGGAGCGCGCGCGCGAGCATGGTTGCCGCGTTCTCTCAACGCGGCCCGGCGGAAGCGAGGTCCAGCTCGCGTTCGCAGGGCTCGCGGACCTGCTCGATGGCGTCGCCGCAGAGACGCTGCCGGAACTCCCGCCGCCGCAGCGGCGGGCGCTCGGGGTCGCGCTGCTGCTGGAGGAGCCCGGGGCCGGCGCGCCCGATGACCGCGCGGTTGCCGCAGCCTTCCTCGGTGCGCTCCGCCTACTCGTTGAGAGTGCGCCCCTCCTGGTTGCCGTAGACGACCTCCAGTGGCTCGATGCGTCGTCTGAGCGCGTGCTCGAGTTCGCGTGCAGGCGCCTCGGCGCCGAGCCCGTTGGCGTGTTCGCGACGGTGAGGATGGGGCCGGGCGAACGGCGCCCGGACGAGCTTGCACGCGCCTTTGGCGACGACCGCCTCGAGCGGTTGGAGATCGGGCCTCTCACCGTCGCCGCCCTCTACGAGCTCGTCCGCGCGCACCTCGGCGTTGCGCTCCCACGCCCGGTGCTCCTGCAGGTTCACGCGTGCTCCGGCGGCAACCCGTTCTTTGCGCTCGAGCTCGTCCGCGCCCTCCAACGGGCCGGGATCGAGCCGGCCCCCGGAGAGCCGCTTCCGGTGCCCTCGAGCCTGCGGGAGCTCGTCGAGGGGCGGCTCTCACAGCTTCCGCGGCCCGCCGCGACGACCCTACGCTGCGCCGCCGCGCTGTCGCGGCCGACGGTCGGCGTGGTCGAGCGCGCCGTCGGCTCGCCCAGACGGGTCGGACGTGACCTCGACTGCGCCGTTGCTGCCGGCGTGATCGAGCTGCAGGGCGAGCAGATCCGCTTCACGCACCCGCTGCTGGCGTCGATCCACCTCGCGGCCGCGACACCGCACGCGACGCGCGTCGTTCACCGGCGGCTGGCCGAGGTCGTCCTCGACTCCGAGGAGCGGGCTAGGCATCTGGCGCTGGCAGCGGAGGGCCCGGACGCGGATGTCGCGGCTGCCCTGGAGGCGGCGGCTGACCACGCGAGGTCGCGCGGCGCCGTCGCGATGGCGGCCGAACTGGGCGAGCAAGCGCTGCTCCTGACACCCGCAGACCTCCGGGAGCAGGTCCACGGTAGACGCCTCACCGCAGCCGAGCTGCACTACGCGGCGGGTGCCACGGCGCGCGCCGTCCAGCTCCTCGAGGAAGAGCTCGAGCAGGCGCCCGCAGGCCCAACCCGTGCCGAGCTGCTCTGGAGCCTCGGCAAGATCAGGTTCGAGGGCCAGGACACCCGCGTCGGCCTCGAACTCTTCCGCCGCGCGCTCCGGGAAACCCACGGCGACGATCTGCTTCGCGCGCGCATCCTCGAGAGCCTCACTTTCCCGGCGGCCAAGCAGGAGGGCTTCCGGGCCGCACAGCGATACGCGCGCGAGGCCGCAGAGATCGCCGAGCGGCTCGGGGACACGCCGACCCTCGCCCGTGCGCTCGCGATGATCGGCCACTACGCGCTCCTCTGCGGCGACGGCCTTCAGACGGAGCTCTTCGAGCGCGCCGTCGCGCTGGAGGAGCAGCTCGAGCGCTACGACCTCAGCCACGGCCCTACGGTCAGCTACGCGTGGGCGCTCTCGATGGCGGGAGAGCTCGAGCGGGCGCGCCCGCTGCTCCAGCGCGTCTGCGAGCAAGGCTGGGCCACCGGTGACGCCGCGGTCAACCTGCCCCTCTTCCTCCTCGCGACGCTCGAGTACGAGACCGGCAACTGGGAGCGGGCGGTACAGGTGGCGAAGGAGTCGTACGACATCGCCGTCCAGACCGGCCGCGAGGCGGCCGAGCCGCGGGGCCTGTTCGTGCTGGCGCACGTCAAGGCGGCACAGGGTCACGTGGACGCGGCTCGGAGCGAGGCCGAAGACGCACTCGTCATGACCGACGGGCGGGGTTGGAGCTCCGGCGGGCCGCGGGCGGCGCTCGGGTTCCTGGAGCTCTCGCTCGAGCGCTACGAGTGTGCGTACGAGGTGCTGAGGCCCGCGGTCGCGGTGTACCGCCGGCTCGGCGCTCCGCTGATCGAGCAGACCTTCGACGCCGCCGAAGCCCTTGCCGGGATCGGGCGTGTGGAGGAAGGAAGAGCGTTGCTCGCGCCGGCCGAGGAGGCCCAGGGCATGCTGCGTTTCCGCTGGGCGGCTGCGGCCACCGCGCGCGCCCGCGGGCTGCTGGCGGCAGCCGAGGGCGACCTCGACACGGCTCGAGCCGAGCTCGAGACGGCGGTCGAGACGGGCGAGCAGGTCGGCATCCCGCTTTCCCTCGGCCGGAGCCTCCTCGCCCTCGGCAGTGTGCAGCGGCAGGCGCGTCGGAAGCAGGCCGCGCGCCAGACGCTCGGCCGCGCGCTGGAGATCTTCGAGCGGCTCGGCGCGCCGCTGTGGGCCGAGCGAGCCCGGCGCGAGCTGCGCCGTATCGGCGGGCGCTCTTCACCGCGGCAAGGGCTCTCGGGAACGGAGGCTGAGATCGTGGAGCTCGTCGTCGCCGGGCGCTCGAACAAGGAGGTCGCGCAGGCTCTTCACCTGAGCACGAAGACGGTGGAGTGGAATCTCTCGAAGATCTACAGGCGGCTCGGCGTGCGCTCGCGCACCGAGCTGGCAGCGCGGCGTCCTGCGGAGTGAGGCAAGTCCGGGGAAATCCCCGGTTGTAGGGGGGCCGAGGCCGACCTAGCGTCGGCCGCGTGAGGAAGTACCTGGTCGAGCGTTACCTGCCCGGTGCCACGGAGGGCCAGCTAGACGAGACGGGCGAACGGCTCGCCGCGGCGGCCGGGCGGCTCGCAGCCGAGGGGGTCGACGTCCGATACGTCGGCTCGACCTTCGTCCCGCAGGAGGAGTCGTGCTTCTGCAGGTTCGAGAGCGCGGACCGGGAGGGCGTTGAGCGCGCCTGCGAGCAAGCGGGCGTGCGGTTCGCGCGCATCGTCGAGACGCGAGAGTTCCCACTCAGCAAGGAGGAACGATGACAACGAGACGTGCAATCTTCGCGCTGCTGGCGCTGCTATTGAGCGTCGGGCTGGTCAGCTCGGCGGCCCTTGCTGGGGGCAGCAACTGCAGACACGTTAACGGCACGATCTGGGTCGCGAACCGCGGCGCAGACTCGATCCGCGGCTTCGACGCAGCCACCGGCGACGTGGTGGCGACGATCCCGATGCGGACGGGCTCGCAACCCGGCGACCTCGCCTACGCAAAGGGCAAGCTCTACGTCGCCGAGGAGTTCGGGTCGCCACCCGCGATCGCGATCGTCGACGCCGAAACAGGGATCGTGCTGAAGCGGATCTTCACTGGGCCGCGACCCCACCACGTTCACCGGAGCCGAGGCGGCGAGCTGATGGCGTTCGGCGTCTTCGGCACGAACAAGGTCGGGATCATCGACACTCGCACCGACACGCTCGTCGGCGAGTGGCCCGCAAGCACGAGCCCGGCCGCGCGCTCGCATGCCGGCGTCTTCTCTCCCGACGGTCGCATCGTCTACGTGGCGAACGACGTCGTCAACGAGCTGTCCGCGGTCGACCCGCTGACCGGCGAGCTGCTCTGGACGATGACCGTGCCCAACGCGCACGAGCTCGTCGTCACGCACGACGGTAAGACGGCGTACGTCTCCTGCCGCGGTGGCAACGCGCTGCGTGTGGTCGATCTGGAGCGGCGCGAGATCGTCCAGACGATCCCATTGGGCCCCCTGCCCGACACGCTGCGGCTGACGGCGAACGAAAGGATGATGACGGTCGGCCTGCGCGGCACCCCGGCTCAGGTGGCGGTCGTGGACACGAGCACGTTCGCCGTTCACCTCGTCACGATCGGCGGCCCGGGGACGATCGCGGGCCACCAATGGACGTCCAAGAACGGCCACTTCACTTTCGCCGCCTTCGAAGGCCCCGGCGCCGGCGTCGCGGTGATCGACCACCGGCAGGGCGACGCGGTCGTGCAGACGCCGGACTACCCAGGCCGGCCGCACGGGGTCGATTTCGCGCGGCCGTAGGCAAGGCGGCCGGAGCGGATTGGCGGCACCCGCTCCGGCCGGCGCGCAACTCCGAGGCTTAGGCTGGCCCTTGACAGGTGTTGTGAGTGAGTGCTAACTTCCTTTGCGTGAACCCGGCGACCACCGTCCGCAAGACCGCCGAGGAGCGGCGCGAGGAGATCCTCGCCGTCGCGCTCGAGGAGTTCGGCGAGCACGGCCTCGACGGCACCTCGACCGACACGATCGCGCGCAAGGCCGGCCTCTCGCAGCCCTATCTGTTCCGGCTGTTCGGAACCAAGAAGGAGCTCTACCTCGAGACGGTGCGCCGCTGCCTGAGCCAGACGCTCGAGCTCTTCGAGGAGGCGGCACACGGCCTCACCGGGGAGGCGGCGCTGGAGGCGATCGGGCAGGCCTACAGGGGACTGCTCAAGGACCGCACGCGCCTGCGCGCCCAGATGCAGGCCTACGCCGACTGCGACGACGACGAGGTGCGCGAGGTCGTCCGCGAGGGCTACGGGCGGCTCGTCGAGTACGTCGAGCGCGTCTCGGGCGCCGGTCCCGGGCGCATCCGCGACTTCTTCGCCTTCGGGATGCTGCTGAACGTGTTCGCGTCCATGGACCTGCTCGAGCACCCGGCGCCCTGGGCGAAGGACCTGCTCGAGGCCGTCCTCGGGAAGAGCTGACGTGTTTTTTTCGGCACGGATGTGAGTGAGCAATAACTAGCCACTGGGAGGAGAGATGAGCCAACGAGCGGCAACGATCTGGACGTTCGCGATCACCTCGGTCGCGCTGTTCATGACGACGCTGGACAACCTCGTCGTCACGACGGCCCTGCCGGTCATCCGGAAGGACCTCGACGCGAGCCTGAGCGGGCTCGAATGGACCGTCAACGCGTACACCCTGACCTTCGCGGTCCTGCTGATGACCGGCGCCGCGCTCGGCGACCGCTTCGGCCGCCGCCGCCTGTTCGCCGTCGGCCTCGTGATCTTCACGCTCGGCTCCGCTGCCGCAGCACTCGCCCCGTCGATCGACGTGCTGATCGCGGCGCGCGCGGTGCAGGGCCTCGGCGGCGCGATCGTGACGCCGCTGACGCTGACCATCCTGAGCGCGTCGGTTCCCGCCGAGCGGCGCGGCCTCGTGCTCGGCGCGTGGGGCGGGATCAGCGGTCTCGCCGTCGCGATCGGCCCGCTCGTCGGCGGCGCGGTCGTCGAAGGCCTCTCGTGGCAGTGGATCTTCTGGCTGAACGTGCCGATCGGGATTGTCCTGATCCCGCTGGCGCTGCGGCGTCTGCGCGAGAGCCGCGGGCCGAACGACGCGCTCGACCTGCCGGGCGTGGCGCTGGCGAGCGCCGGCCTGTTCGGGATCGTCTGGGGCCTGGTGCGCGGCAACGGCGTCGGCTGGGGGAGCCTCGAGATCACGACGGCGTTCGTGACCGGCATCGTCGTGCTCGCACTATTCGTGGTCTGGGAGCTGCGGGCACCGGAGCCGATGCTGCCGCTGCGGTTCTTCCGCAACCGCACCTTCACGGCCGCGAACGCGGCGTCCTTCCTGATGTTCTTCGGGATGTTCGGCTCGATCTTCCTGCTCGCGCAGTTCTTCCAGACCGTGCAGGGGTACTCGCCGCTGCAGGCCGGGCTGCGCGTGCTGCCGTGGACGGCGATGCCGATCTTCGTCGCGCCGATCGCCGGCGCCCTCTCCGACCGCATCGGCGGCCGGCCGCTGATGGCGACCGGGCTGGCGCTGCAGTCGGCGGGGCTCGCCTGGATCGCGTTCGTCTCGACGCCGACGGTGGCGTACTCCGAGCTCGTGATCCCGTTCGTCCTCTCCGGCGTGGGCATGGCGCTCTACTTCGCGCCGGTCGCGAACGTCGTCCTGTCGTCGGTGCAGCCGATCGAGGAGGGCCAGGCGTCGGGGGCGAACAACGCGATCCGCGAGCTCGGCGGCGTCTTCGGGATAGCCGTGCTGGCCTCCGTGTTCGCGCACTACGGCGGCTACGCGAGCGGGCAGAGCTTCGTCGACGGCCTCACGCCGGCGATCTACGTCGGCGCGGCGCTCGTCGCCGCGGGTGCCGTCGCCGCGCTGGGCATCTCGCGCAAGCAGCGCCCGTCGCAGGAGCAGGAGGCCTTCGAGCCGGTGCTCGAGGCGGCCTAGGCGTCGCTTGCGATGCCGACCTAGAGGGCGTGCCGGCTTTGCCGGCGCGCCCGTCTAGCGCCCTAGAAGCGCGTAACCGGCGCGCAGGAACGGCGTCCGGTCGACCAGGGCGGCTATCTCCTCCGGAGGGTAGCCGCCCTCTTCGGTCATCACGCAGTCGAGCAGCTCCGGAGGCGTGAGCTCGAACACGGGCTCGGTCAGCGGCGGCGCGGCGGCCTCCGTGACCGGCGCCAGCTTGATCACCTCGCAGGCGACGACCACGGGCACGCCCTCGTCGTGGGCCCCCTCGGCCAGGTCGCGCGTCCCGACCTTGTTGCAGAGGGTGCCGCAGCGGAAGACGGTATCGGCGCCGAGGAGCAGCAGCGTCGCCCACTCGAGCTGCCGCGGCGCCTGCGCGTCCTCGACCAGCTCGACGTCGAGCCCGTTCTCGCGTAGGTCCTGCGCGAAGGGCCGGCCTTCCCCGAGTGGATCGGAGGCGGTGCAGATCACGCGCTCCGGCGGTGTGCGAAGCAGGGCTTCCCGTACCGTCGCCGAAGCGGAATGCGTGAGCACCACGGCGTTCTCGAGGCGGTCGCGCAGCTGGATCGCAATCGAGGCCGCCGCGCGCCGCCGTCCGTCGACGAGCGCCGCCGCCTCCTCGCGCACGAGTTGGCGCAGCTGGTCGGTCTCGAGCTGCGCGTTTGCGGCCGCCGCGGCCAGAACGCGGCCGACGGCTCCGGCCACGGCTCCGACGCCCGGCCTGCTGTCGGCGAGCTGCCGGCCCGCGACGACGAGCTCGTCGAGCAGCGCCTCCGCCGTGGACGCCTCCTGCTCCGCGACCGCCGCCAGCGCTTCGACCGCGCGGCGGGCCATCCAGCTGGCGCCGTGCCGGCGGTCGGCTCTCAGCTCCTCGAGGCGGTCGGCCAGGACGGTGGCCACGTCCTCATTGTCGCTGCATCGAGCTTTGCCTGCAAACCGGGAGTCTCGATGAGGCTCCTCGTCCTCGGCGCCCGTTCGACCGGCCTGATCGCGGCGGCCCGCGCCCGCGACCTCTTCGTCGTCGCCGTCGATCGCGACCCCAGCGCCCCCGGCTTCTCGCTCGCCCACCGCCGCGCGATCCTCGACGTCGACGACGAGCCGGCGCTGGAGCGCCTCGTCGAGGCTGCTCACATCGAGGCTGTGATCTCGACCGGGCGCGAGACGGGAGCAGCGGCCCGCCTCGCCGCCCGCTTCCGCCTCCCGCACCCGCACTCGCCCGAGACCGCGGTGCTGCTCGGCTCGCGGCTGCGCCAGCGCGAGCGGTTGCGCGACGCGGGTGTGTCGCAGGTGCGCTGGGCGCTCGTCGCGAACGCGGGCGACGCCGGCTTCCCCTGCGTCGTGACGCCAAGCGACCGCAAGGGCAGGCGGCTCGCCGAGGAGGCGCCCGGTGCCGCCGAGGTCACCGTGACCGCGTTCTCGGCCTCCGGGGAGCTCTATCCGCTGCTCGGAGCCGGCCCCGCCGCCGCGCTCGCCCGGCGCGCAGCCGTCGCCCTGGGCGTAACCGATGGGCTCACGTCCACGCGGGTGCGCCTTGGCGTGGACGGCCCGAGGGTGGTCGACGTCCGGGCGCAGGTCGGCGACCGTGAGGCGGAGCTGTGCCGCCTCCTGCATGGCGTGGACGCCCACGGCCTCGCGCTGGACGCTGCTCTCGGCGGGGCCGAGTACATACGCTTCGGCACTGCCGATGCGCAAGTGGCCTAACAGCGCCTTCAGGGGTGCTAGGTGAGAAACCGGACCCTGCGGCTCGTTGCGACGCTGGTCGTCACGGGCCTGTGCACGGCGTACCTCGTCTGGAAGATCGACCTCTCACAGACGCTGCACCTGCTCGCGCACGCCGAGCTCGGGTACTTCGTCGCCGCGGTCGCGATCATGGTCGGCTCGGTCTGGCCCATGGCCTGGCGCTGGCAGCAGCTCCTGCGCGCCCGCGGGATCCACGACCGCCTCTCGTGGCTGACGCGCGCCTACTTCGTCGCCTACACGGCCGGACAGCTGCTGCCGACGGCGGTCGGCGGCGACGCGGTCCGCATCTACGAGACCGCCCGCCGCCACACCGGGCGTGGCGGCGACGTCGCTGGCTCCGTTCTGCTCGAGCGGGCGCTCGGCGGGGCGGCCACGCTCACGCTCGCCGGGGTCGGCTTCGTGCTCGCGCTCGGTCACTACGACGTCGGCGCGTACCTCTGGATCGAGGGCGCCTTCGTGGCGGGGACGATCGTGCTCGCGGTGGCGCTCTTCTCGCGGCGGGTGCGGCCGCTGCTCGCCAAGACGGTGCCGCTCCTGCGCATGATCCGGGTCGAGCGGCCGATCCGCGCCGCGTACGAGGGCATCCATGCATATCGCGACCACCCCGGCCTGCTCGTGGGGGTTTTCGGCCTCACGCTCGCCGTTCAGACCGTGCGCGTGCTCGCCATCTGGTTCGCCGGGAAGTCGGTCGGGGTCGACCTCTCCCCGCGGCCGTACTACGTGATGGGGCCGCTCCTCTTCCTCGTCCTGCTCCTGCCGATCTCGGTGAACGGGATCGCCGTGCGCGAGTCGTTCTTCGTCAGCTTCCTCGGGAACCTCGGCGTGGACGCCGACCAGGCCTTCGCGACCGGCTTCCTGTTCTTCGTCGTGACGCTCTGCCTCTCGCTGCCGGGCGCGCTGCTGCTCGGCTGGCAGAGCCTGCGCGGCTTCACGCGCGCGCCGGCAGCAGATGGCTGAGTACCGCGAAACGTGCTGCGCACGTTCCACGGAGCTGGTTTGTCCCGTCGCTTCGCTCGGGAGACACGACGATCGCTAGCGAGAACGTCTCGGTCATCGTTGTCACGTTCGACGCGCTGCCCTGGGTGGAGCGCGCGCTCGAGAGCGTGCGCGGGAACGAGACGATCGTCGTCGACCACGGCTCGACCGACGGCACGGTCGAGCTCGTCCGCGAGAAGTTCGCCGAGGCGCGGCTGATCCAGCAGGAGAACAAGGGCCTCGGCGGGGGCTCGAACGCCGGCATGCGCATCGCGACCGGCGACTGGTTCCTGCTGCTGAACTCCGACGCCTGGGCGACCGGCGGCGCGCTGGAGCGGCTCGTCGCCTTCGCAGAGGCGCACCCCGAGGCCGCCGTCGTCGGGCCGAGGCTCCGCTTCCCCGACGGGCGCTTGCAGCGCTCGGTGCGCGGGTTCCCGACGCTCTGGCGGCTGGCGACCGAGTACCTCTTCCTGCGCAAGCTCGCGCCCAGGACGCACGCGCTGAACGCGTTCTACGGCGGCGGCTTCGACTACGAGCGGCCGCTGGAGGCCGAGTTCCTGATGGGCTCGGTGCTGCTCGTCCGCCGCGAGGCCGCCGATACGGTTGGCCTCTTCGACGAGGACTTCTTCATGTTCAGCGAGGAGACGGACTGGTGCTTTCGCTTCCGGCAGGCGGGCTGGAAGGTCGTCTTCACCCCCGACGCGGAGTTCGTGCACGTCGGCGGCGCCTCCACGCGGCAGAACTGGAATCCCATGTTCCGCGAGCAGGTGCGCGGGCACCTGCGCTTCCTCGCCAAGCACCGCGGCCGGCGCGAGGCCGAGCGGGCGCGGAAGCTGTTGCAAGCCTCGCTGCGCGTGCGCGGTATCCTCTTCCCCGGCGACCGCGGCCACACCTACGCCGAGACCGGACGCTGGCTCGCGGGCTCGTCGCTCGAGGAGCTGCTCGCGCGGTGAGCCCAGCGGTTGTCGTCGACGTCGGCTGGGTGAACGGGCTCGCCGCGATCCGCTCGCTCGGACGCGCCGGGATCCGCGTGCTCGCGCTCGACCACCGCCGCAGCGCGCTCGGGTTCCGCTCGCGCTACGCGGAGCCGGTCGTGACGCCGGACCCGCAGGACGAGGAGGTGTTCATCTCCTTCCTCGCCGGGCTCGACGTCGAAGCGGCGCCGGTCTTCGCGACGCATGACGAGCCGCTGAACGCGATCGCGCGCGGTGCGGAGAGGCTCGGCGGCCGGTTCCTCTACCCGTTTCCCCCGTGGGAGGTGCTCGCGCGGATCCAGACCAAGCGCGGGCAGCTCGATGCAGCCGAGCGCGCCGGTGTCCCCACGCCGCGTACCGCCTACCCCGGCTCGGCGGCGGAGGCGCGCGCCGCGGCGGAGCGACTCGGCTTCCCCGTGCTCGTCAAGCCGTCGTCGACCGAAGGGTTCAAGCGCCGCTTCGGCAGGCAGGCGTTCCGCTGCGAGACCGCCGCCGAGGTGGAGCGGGTGTACGCCGGAGCCCAGCCGTACGAGCCGATGGTGCAGGAGGTGATCCCCGGCGGGGACGACGAGCTCTACACCCTCGGCTCGTACCTCGCGCGCGACGGCGCGGCGCTCGGGCTCTTCTGCGGACGGAAGCTGCGGCAGACGCCTCCGGGCGTCGGCACTTGCCGCGTCGGCGAGGCCCTCTGGGTCGAGGAGGTCGTCGAGCAGGGCCTGCGGCTCCTACGGGCGCTCGAGTTCCACGGCCTCTCGCAGGTCGAGTTCAAGCGCGATCCGCGCGACGGCGCCTACAAGCTGATGGAGGTCAACCCGCGGCTCTTCCAGTGGCACGGGCTGGCGGCGGCCTGCGGCGTCGACCTGCCGCTGATCGCGTACCGCGACCTCACCGGCGCGCAAGTCGAGCCGGCCTCCGCGAACGGCACGCGCAAGCGCTGGGCGATCACGCTGCAGGCCGGCGAGTCGCCGGCCCTCCAGCGGCCGCCGTACGTCGATGCGGTCTTCGCACGAGACGACCTGAAGCCGGCTCTCGTCCAAGTCGCACGGCTGCTGCGCCGGTGAGCCTGCTTCCCTGGCTGCTCGCGCCGGTCGTGCTGGCGCTCTCGCGGCTGCTGCCCGCGGACGGCCTCGGGCTCGGGCTGCGGCTGGGCGCGGCGATCGCCTGCCTGCTGCTCCCGGGCGCGCTCGTTTCGCGCGCGCTCGGCGTGAGCGGGCTGGCGGGCGCCTTCGTGTGGGCGACGACCGCGATCTTCGGCGCGACGGCCGTGATGTTCGCGGTGCACGGGTCGCTCTGGCTCGCGCTGATCCTGCTCGCGGTGCTCGCGCTGGCGGCGCTGCCGTTCGCGCTGGGACAGCCGGCCGAGCCGTCGCTGTGGCGGGCCGGGGTGCTCCTGCTCGGGCTCGCGGCCGGCATCTCGCTCTGGTGGGTCTCGCGCTACGACGGCGACGCGTTCTTCCACCTCGCGCGCGTCCAGAAGCTACTCGCGCTCGACTCGCTCTCGCTGCGCTCGATGGACGAGTTCCGCGACGGCGGCCTGCACCCCGGCTACGCGTTCCCGCTCTGGCACGCAGTGATGGCGATGGTCGCGCGGCTCGCCGGCGTCGGCGCGCCTTCGACGATCCTGCACGTCCCCACGCTGCTGCTGCCGATCTCGTTCGCGCTCGTCTACGAGGCGGGCGCGATTCTCTTCCGCTCGCGCTGGGCAGGGGTCGCGGCGGCACTGGCCGAGTTCGCGCTGATCGGGCTCGCGCCGGGCCACGGCGGCTCGTACAGCTCGCTCGGCCTCCCGGCGACAGCCTCGCGCGTCCTCCTCCTGCCTGCCCTGCTGGCGCTGGTGTTCGCGTACGTCCGGGAGCCCTCGCGCGCCTTGCTCGCGTCGGTTGCGGGCGCCTCGCTCGTGATGACGCTGGTCCACCCGAGCTACTCCGTCCTGCTCGCGATCGGCCTCGCCGGGTTCCTGGTCGTGCGGGCCGTGCTCGACGTGCGGCACGACGTCGCGCATGTTGCGGCCGCGCTGGCCGCGATCGTCGTCCCCGCGGCACTGGTCGTCCTCTGGCTGCTGCCGGTCGTGCGCGAGACCGCCTCGCACAGCCCCTCGCGCGTCGAGCTGCGGCGCGCCTTCGCCGTCTACGGGCAGGAGCTCGACGTCTTCGGGCTGCACAGCTACCGTCTCAGCCCCGAGCTGTTCGGGCGCGCCGGCTCGATCGCGGTCGCGTCGCTCGTGCTCCTACCGCTCGCGGTCTTCGCGCACCGGCGGTTGTGGGGGGCGTTCGTCCTCGGCTCGATGCTGGCGACCCTCGCGATCGCGCTGCTGCCCTTCGTCTTCCCGCACTTCGCGGACGCGATCTCGATCTCGCAGGCCCGTCGCATCATCGCCTTCTCGCCGCGGCCGTTCGTGCTCGTCGGCGGGGCGCTCGTGCTCGCCGGGCTGCTGCGCCTGGCGCTGCTGCCGGTCGCGCTCGCGGCCGGGATCGCGCTGCAGCTGGCCTACCCGGGCGACTTCGGCGCTCCCTACCACTTCGAGCACGGGGGGCCGCGACTGCTCGTGTGGCTCGTCTTCGGTGCCACGATCGCCGCGCTCCTCGCGGCGGCAGTCCTGGGGCGGAGGATCCCGGAGATCCAGGGCTCGCCGGCGCTCGCCGCCGCGTCGGTCGTCGTCTTCCTGCTCCCGGTCGCCGTCCACGGGTACTCCCACTGGACCCGCTCGCCGACAGCGCGCCTCGGCCTGCCGCAGAAGCTCGTTGCCGCGGTGCGCGCGCACGTCCCGGCCGGAGACGTCGTCTTCTCGGACGCCCTCACGGCCTACGAGGTCGGTGCGTTCGCCCCGGTGTACGTGAACGCGGCGCCGACGTCGCACGTCGCCGACACCAGGGCCAACCGCCCGACCGCACGCCTGAAGGACGCGCGGCGCTTCTTCCGCGACGGCGGCCCGCTCTCGATTCCGCGGCGCTACGGCGCGCACTGGCTGCTCGTCGACCGCACGCGCGTCGGCACTGTTCGCTTCCGCCTGCCGCGCGTCTACGCCGGCTCGCGTTACGTTCTCTATCGCCTGCCATGAAAGTCCTGCTCGTGACGATGTATTTCCCGCCCGCCGGCGGAGGCGGCGTCCAGCGGCCGCTGAAGCTGGCGACGCACCTGCCCTCGCTCGGGGTCGAGACGCACGTGCTCGCGCCCGACGACCCGAAATGGCTGCATCGCGACGACGAGCTGCGCCCCCCGACGCAGGCGTTCGTCCACCGCGCCCGCTACCTCGGGCCGAAGGCGCGCCTCCCGTCCGAGGAGCTGCGCGGGCTGACGGGGCTCGACCTCGTGCTGGCACAGGCGCGGCTGGCGGGCAGGCGGCTGCTGCTCCCGGACGCGAGCGTCACCTGGGCGCCGACGGCCATCCCGGCGGCCGCGCGCATCGTCCGCAGCGAGGGCATCGACGCGATCGTCACGACGAGCCCGCCGCTGTCGATGAACCTGATCGGCGCCGGCGTGCAGAAGCTCACGGGGGTGCCGTGGATCGCCGACCAGCGCGACTCGCTCGTGCAGAACGCCGACCGCCGCTTCGATCGCAAGGCGGTGCAGGCGAAGGAGAAGGCGCTCGAGCGGGTCGTCCGCCTCGTCGCCAACCGCGCCGACGGCATCGTGGCGGTGTCGGAGTCGATCGCGGACGAGCTGCGGGCGTTCGAGCCGTCCGGTCCCGTGCGCGTGATCCCGAACGGCTGCGACTTCGACGACTTTGCCGGCCTCGAGTACCGGCCGGGCGACCGCTTCCGCATCACGCACACCGGCAGCTTCTTCGGGAAGCGCAACCCGCGCGCGTTCCTCTCGGCGCTTGCCGCTTCGGGGCTCGACGACGTCGTCGCGCGCTTCGTCGGCGACTTCCGCTCCGTCGACCGCGAGTGGGTGCAGGAGCTCGACCTCGGCGACCGGCTCGAGCTGCTCGACTACCTGCCACACCAGCGCGCGCTCGAGCTGCAGCGCGACTCGGAGGCGAACCTGCTGCTCCTGCCCGACGCGGCCGGGCGCGGAAAGGTCGTGCCGAGCGGGAAGATCTTCGAGTACCTCGCCGCCGAGCGGCCGATTCTCGCCGCGGTGCCCACCGACGGCGCGGCCGCGAAGCTCGTGCGAGAGACCGGCGCGGGCGTCGTCGTGGCGCCGGATGACGAGAAGTCGATCCGCGAGGCGCTCGTCGGCCTGCACGCGCGCTGGAAGGCGGGGCGCCTGGGCGACGCCTACCTCACCGACGAGGACCGGCGCCGCCTCTCGCGCACGACGCGGGTCGAGGAGCTGGCCGAGCTGCTGTGGAGCGTCGCGTGACGCGCGAGAGCCGCCTCGTCCCGTTCTTCTTCCTGGCCACCGCGTTCTGCTGCACGTTCGCAAAGGTGCAGTGGAACGTGGCGGGATCCGTGTTCCTCGCCGACCTCGCCGCCGGCGGCTTCCTGCTCTTCTACGCGCTCGACCGGCTCGGCCGGCGCGCCGGCCCGGTGCCGCGGACGGCGGCGGTGCTGATCGTCTTCCTCGGCGCCTTCCTGCTCGTCTACCTCGTCGGCTTCTTCAACCTGGAGACCGGGCAGGCGCTCGACCAGTTCGGCAAGGGCCTCGTCAAGTGGCTGCTGCACTTCGGGTTCCTCGTCGTCGGCGTGATCTACCTCGCGCGCAAGCCGCTGGCCTTCTACTGGCGCACGCTTGCCTGGTTCCTCGGCGGGATCGCCGCGAACGGCGCGTACGGGATCCTGCAGCTGCTCTCCGCGCAGGCCGGGCGCAACCTCGACGCGCTCGTGCTCGAGCCGCTCACGCGCGGGGCGAGCCAGATCAACATCTATGGCGCGGTCAACGGGGCCAGCGTCTACCGGCCGAACGCGCTCACCGGCGACCCGAACCACCTCGGCATCGAGCTGCTGCTCCCGATCCTGATCCTCTCGCCGATCTATCTCCGCCTCGAGCGCGGCCACCGGCTGCGGACCCCGCTTGCGGTACTGATCGGGTTTCTGCTGCTGGTCGAGCTCGCGACGCTGTCGCGCAGCGGCGTGCTCGGGCTCGTGGTCGGCGCGATCGTGCTCCTCGTCCCCTACCGGCACCTGCTCTTCTCGCGTCTCGCCATCCTGCCGCTCGCCCTGGTCGCGCTGCCGGTGGCCTTCGAGGTCTACCGTCGGCGGCACTTCTTCGACGTCGTGATCCGCTCGCGCCTGCAGACCGGCGGCAGCTCGACCTCAGCGCACCTCGGCGTCTACGACTTCATCCCGCAGGTGCTGCACCAGCACCCGTTGTTCGGGCTCGGCTTCAACAACTTCTCGGTCTACTACGAGTTCGTCACCGGGAAGACGAACTGGGGGCCGCACTCGTACTACGTGATGCTGATCGTCGAGGGAGGCCTCGTCGGTGCGGCGCTCTTCGCGGTCTTCCTCTGGTGGCTGTTCGTGCGCCTCGGCGCCGCGCGGAAGCTCGGCCAGGCGCTCGCCGCGGCCGGCGACCCGCTCGCGGCGCGGCTCCGGCCCCTGGCGTGGGGAATGACGGCCGCGCTCGCCGGGACGCTCGCGTCGAACGCCTTCTACCTGACGATCCCGTTCCTCTACTTCTACGTCTTCGTGATGCTCGTGTTGGCGACTCCTGCCGTGTTCTCCCAGCGATGAAGGTCGTCGTGCTGACGACCTCGTACCCGCGCTACGAGGGCGACCCGGCCGGGAACTTCGTCGCCGACGCGGTCGAGCAGCTGCGCGGGCGGGGGATCGCGGTCGACGTGGTCTCGCCGACATCGTTCCGGCACTTCGGGATCGCCTACGGCTCAGGCGTGATCGGCAACCTGAAGCAAGCGCCGTGGAAGGCCGCACTCATGCCGGCGATGCTCGGCTCGTTCGCGCAGGCGGCCCGGCGAGCCGCCCGCGACGCCGACCTCGTGCACGCGCACTGGCTGCCTTCGGGCGCGGTGGCGCTGGCGACCGGCAGGCCGTTCGTGGTCCAGCTCTGGGGGACCGACGTCGAGCTGGCGCGGCGGATGCGCGGCGTCGCTCGCCGCGTGCTCTCGCGGGCGCGGCTCACGATCTGCGCCTCGAACGCGCTCGCCGAGTCCGCCCGCGAGCTCGGCGCGGGCGAGGTGCGGGTGATCCCGAGCGCGGTCGAGCTGCCC
>JBJMJY010000027.1:0-27474 GCA_045806105.1 Gaiellaceae bacterium
AGCAGCGCCAGCGTCGGCGTCTGCACGCGGCCGAGTGAGACGACCCCTCCGACCCACGCGCGGCCGCGGATGGTGGCGGCGCGGGTGGCGTTCATGCCGACCAGCCAGTCCGCCTCGGAGCGCGAGCGTGCGGCCGCCTCGAGCTGGCGCAGCTGCTCGCCGGGACGGAGCTGCTCGAAGCCCTCCTTGATCGCCGTCTTCGTCAGCGAGCTGATCCAGAGGCGCTCGACCGGCTTGTCGACGCCCGAGGTCTCGTAGATGTACGCGAAGATCAGCTCGCCCTCGCGGCCGGCGTCGCAGGCGTTGACCACCCGGTCGACGTCGTCGCGCTTCAGCAGCTTGTGGATCACCTTCAGCTGCTTCTCGGCCTTCTTGTCGCGCGGGCGGAGGCGGAACTCCTCGGGCACGATCGGCAGGTCGGCCATGCGCCACTTCTTGAACCGCTCGTCGTAGTCCTCGGGGTCGGTGAGCTCGACGAGGTGGCCGACGGCGAACGTGATCACCGTGTCCTCGGATTCGTAGTAGCTCTCGTGGTTCTCGAAGTTTCCGGGCAGCGCATCGGTCAGGTCACGGGCGACCGAAGGCTTCTCCGCGATGATGAGGGTCTTCACGCGGTCCACCTTAGCGAACGCCCTGCGCGCCACTCTAGTGGCCGAAAACGCGCATGACTCCTACGGAAATGTGACGATTGCGTGCCCATGGTCTCGCCTCTCTATCGCGTCGTCGGGACTCTCAGCATCCCGATTGTGAAGGGCCTGTATCGGCTTCGCGTGCGGGGTCTGGAGCACCTCCCCGAGGGTGGCTTCGTGCTCGCCGCGAACCACACGTCGAACTTCGATCCTTGGCCGTTGGGGATCCCACTCCTTCCCGGGCGGCAGCTGCGCTTCATGGCGAAGGCGGAGCTCTTCAACCCCGTCTTCACCCCGATCCTGCACGCGGGCGGTGCCTTCAAGGTGCGCCGCGGAGAAGGCGACGTGGAAGCGATGCGGACCGCCGTCGAGCTCGTGGGCGACGGTGAGATCGTGGTCATGTTCCCGGAGGGCACGCGGCAGAAGAAGGGGCTGGTGAAGAAGCACGCCGCCCGCCCGCACACCGGCGCGGCCCGCATCGCGCTCGCGGCGGACGCTCCCCTCGTGCCCGCCGCCATCGCCGGCACGGATCGCATCCTGCGGCTGGGGCCGCTGCAGGTCGCGTACGGTCCGCCGCTCGACCTCTCCGACCTCGAAGGGCAGGAGCAGAAGGCTGCCGCGAAGGTCGCAACCGAACGGCTGATGACGAAGATCGACGAGCTGAAGGCGACGTTGTGAGACCGCTGCTCGTCGTCGACGGCGATTCCCTCGCGCACCGCGCCTACCACGCGATGCCGAAGTCGATCCGCCTGAACGGCGTACTCGGCTTCGCGAACATGCTGCTGCGGCTGTGGGAGGCCGAGGAGCCGCGGGCCGTGCTCGTCGGCTGGGACACCTACGAGATCCCGACGTACCGCCACCGCGAGTTCGAGCCCTACCAGAGCGGGCGCGTCTTCGAGGACTCCTTGCTGGAGCAGCTGAAGCTGATGCCGCAGCTCGTCTCGGCGCTGGGCTTCGCGAACGCGAAGGAGGGCGGCTACGAGGCGGATGACTTCCTCGGCGCGGCGGTCGGCTTCGAGGAGGGCCGTGGCGGCACCGCGCTCGTCGCGACCTCCGACCGCGACCTCTTCCAGCTCGCGAGCGGGCGGACGACGATCCTCCAGCCGGTCCGCGGGGTCTCGGAGCTCGCGCGCATCGGCCCGCCCGAGGTCGTCGAGCGGTACGGCGTCGAGCCGGCGCAGGTGCCGGACTTCATCGCGCTCCGCGGCGACCCCTCGGACAAGCTCCCGGGCGCAGCCGGTGTCGGGCCGAAGAAGGCCGCCGACCTGCTGCGCCAGTACGGGTCGCTCGAGGCCGCCCTCGAGGCGGGACGGTTCTCGGCGGAGGCGGAGGATCTGCTGCTCTACCGGCGAATTGCGACGGTGGACGCCTCTGCCCCACTCCCTCCCCTCGAAGACCAAACCCCCACGTGGGCGGAGGCGTCCGTTCTCGCGCGCGAGTGGGGCCTGAACGCCCTCGCCGACCGGCTGGCAAAGTTGGGCTGATGGACGCCTGGCTGAGAGACGCACGCGACGCGGTCGCCGCCGCGGCGGCCGTCTCGCCCGAGGAGCTCGAGCTCTCGGACGAGGACGTCGCGACGCTGCTCGACCTCGCACGGATCGCGGCGCACGAGTCCGGCGAGCGCACGAACGCGCCACTGCTCTGCTACCTCGTCGGCCGCGCCGTCGCGCGCGGCGCCGACCTCGACACGCTGGCGGACGCGGTCCGACGGAAGTCATAGGCCACCCCGCGCTCGCCGAGCTTCATCCGACGGAGCCGCACGTGGAGGTTCGCGAGCGGCTGCTCGTGCTGCTGGAGGCGTTCGAGGTCGTCGACGGTGCTCCCGCCGCGCGTGAACAGATAGAGCGCGTTCACACCGCGGCCTACCTCGACCGGCTGGAGGCGATCGAGGTGCCGACGCTGCTCGACCCCGACACGATCGCCTCGGCGACGAGCTACGAGGCCGCACTGCTCGCCGCCGGCTGCGCACTCGCCGCGGTCGACCGCGGCGGCTTCGCGCTCGTGCGCCCGCCCGGGCACCACGCCACGGCCGGCCGCGCGATGGGCTTCTGCCTCGTCAACAACGTAGCCGTCGCCGCGCGCTACGCACAAGCCGAACTGGGCCTCGCGCGGGTGGCGATCGTCGACTGGGACGTGCACCACGGCAACGGCACGCAGGACGTCTTCTGGGACGACCCCTCCGTGCTGTTCGCCTCGCTGCACCAGTGGCCGTTCTACCCGGGCACGGGCGGGCCCGGCGAGGAGAACGAGACGACGGTGAACGTACCGCTGCCCGCAGGCTCGGGGGACGACGACTACCTCGAGGCATTCGGGGAGCGCGTCGAGCCGGCGGTTCGTGCCTTCGAGCCCGAGCTCGTGCTCGTCTCGGCCGGCTTCGACGCGCACGTCGAGGACCCCCTCGCCGGCATGCGCGTCACGGCGGACGGCTTCCGGGAGCTGGCCCGGCGCTCGGCCGCGCTGGGGCCGCGCGTCGCGGCGGTGCTGGAGGGCGGCTACGACCCGCTCACGCTGCCGTCGCTCGTCGAGGCGGCGCTGGAAGGCTTCACGGAATGAGAACGGCCGGCCCGTTCGGGGCCGGCCGTAACGCCGAGGAAGCACAGAGCCACCGCGCTCCGACACCTCAGGAAACCGGTGTCGCCCTGAATATCGACCTGGAAAGCCGGGAGCGTGGGTGATTCGTATCCCCCACGATGAGTGATTTGACTAGGCCGCGCGGGCCGTCGAGAGCGCGTCCAGGGCCTCGCGCCGCGAGGAGACGTTCAGCTTGCGCAGCAGGCTCTTCACGTGCGAACGGACCGTGTGCTCCGAGATGAAGAGCCGGGCCGCGATCTCGTCGGTCGCGAGGTGCTCGTCCAGCAGCAGCAGCACCTCGAGCTCGCGGGCGCTCAGCGAGCGGGCGATCTCCTCCGGGACGCCGCGGCCGGCGCCGCCCTCGCGCACCTGCTCGAGCAGGCGCCTCGCGACCTCGCCCGAGAGCGCCGCCTGGCCCTGAGCGACCCCGCGCAGGAACGCCGCGATCCGCTCGGGCGGCTCGCTCTTCAGCAGATAGCCGGCGGCCCCTCCGCGGATCGCGGCGAGCAGGTTCTCCTCCGTGCCCGAGGCCGTCAGGACGACGACCTCCGTCTCGGGCGCCGCCTGCCGGATCCGCGGCAGCGCCTGCAGGCCGTCGAGCCCGGGCATCGAGAGGTCGAGCAGCACCAGGTCCGGGCGCAGCCGGCGCGCGAGCTCGATCGCCTCCCCGCCGTCGGCCGCCTCGCCGGCGACGGAGAAGCCGTGGCCCTCAAGCAGCGAGGACAGGGCCGCCCGAGTGATCGGGTGGTCGTCGACGATCAGGATCCGCATGCGGCCCTTATCGGCAGCCGCGCGTCTGCCGACAAGGGCTCTGTGCGGCAGGAAACGCGGGACGACTACCAGGCCTGGCTCTGGAGCACGGTGCTCCTGATCGGGCTGCTGGGCGCTGCGCTCGCGCTCTTCGTCGCCTATCCCAGCCTCCGCAACAGCTACGCGCTTCCCCAGGCGCGGCTCGTGCTCGACACCGTCGTGATGCTCGCGGCCGCGATTGTGGCGGTGCTCGCCGGGATCCGGTTCTCGGTCGACGGGCGACGGCTCGACCTGCTCCTGTGCGGCGGGTTCAGCGCCGCCGCGGCCTCGACGCTCTTCTTCTCGATCGCGCCGGTCGTCGGGGGCCACCCGCTCCATCCAGTGGAGGCGTGGGCCGGAATCGGCGGGCGCCTCTTCGCGTGGGTGCTGATCGCCGCGGCGCCGTTCTCGACCCGGCGCTCGAGCGCCCGCGGGCGCGCGCTCGGCGAGATGCTGTTCGGCGTCGCGATCGTGCTCGCGCTCTGCTGGGGAATCGCGAGCAAGGCCGGAGGCGCGCTCCCGTCTCTCTACAGCGCCGACAGCCACGACCAGCCGCTCCTCCTGACGGGCGCACTCGCGGTGCGGGCGCTGCTCTCGCTGGTGGCGATGGTCGGCTTCGGGCTCCGCTTCCGCTCCCGCGGCAACGACCTCGACCGCTGGCTCTGTCTCGGCGCGACGCTCGCGCTGTTCGCCGAGCTGAACTACGTCTTCACGCCCATGCTCTCGAACGGCTACGTCTCGCAGGGCGACTTTCTGCGCCTGATCTCTTACGGCGTGCTACTCGTGGGTGTATGGCGGGCGATCCGCCACGCCGAGTTCGGCCGCGCCGTCGCTGAGGAGCGCGCCCGCGTCGCGCGCGAGATC
Source organism: Gaiellaceae bacterium (assembly GCA_045806105.1). Lineage (GTDB taxonomy): Bacteria > Actinomycetota > Thermoleophilia > Gaiellales > Gaiellaceae > AC-32. The sequence goes on from JBJMJY010000027.1 coordinate 4,854, forward strand.
CACGACGGGCTCGCGCAGTACCTGTTCGCGGTCTCCACCCACGCGTCCATGCTCGAGAGCGGCGCCGACCCGAAGACCACGCTCGCCCAGCTGAAGGAGGCCGCCGCGGCCGCCCAGCAGGAGGCACGCTTCGCGGTGCTCGCACTCTCGTCCGCCGGCGGCTCGGCGCCGTTCGACTCCGCCCTCCGGCGATATGTCGACTTCCTCACCGCAGACGGAGCCCTCGAGGTCGACCTCGAGATCCAGGACGGGATCCGGCTCGCCCCGGACGAGCAGATCGAGGTCTTCCGGATCGTCCAGGAGGGCCTCGCCAACGCGCGCAAGCACGCACATGCGCGACGCGCCGACGTGCGGATCGAGGAACGCTCCGGCGAGCGCTTCGTGACGGTCATCGACGACGGCGCCGGCTTCGACGAGGACGGCATCGCCCCTGGACAGGGCCTGAAAAACATGCGGGCCCGCGCCGCCTCGATCGGCGGCGGCTTTCGCGTCGTCTCGAGGCCCGGGCGCGGAACCGCCCTCGAGGTCGTGCTTCGGGCCTGAATAGTGTTTTCAAATCGGATTACTGGGCCGCAAAGGTACATCGAATACGACTTGCAAACCCTCTTTGTAAAAATCCCGTAGGCGGATCGCTCGTTTAGCGAGACAGTGGTACCTAATCTTGCGTGGTAATCGTCGCCCTTGCGGCGTCCGCCCTCGCTCTCACCGGAGCGCCTCCCGCCCAGGCAGCAGGCACCGGCGCGCTGCCGCCGCGCACCGCGTGCCGCGGCCAGTCGGCCGTCCGGGCTCCTGCCGCCGTTCAGCTCCGGGCGATGCGCTGCCTGATCAACTGGACGCGCCGGCATGCCGGCGAGGCGGGGCTACGTGACAGCGCCGAGCTCGACCGTTCGGCCGCGCTGCGCGCCCGCGACATCAAGCGCTGTCAGGACTTCTCGCACACGCCGTGCGGCCAGTCGTTCCTCACCGTCTTCACGCTCGTCCACTACTTCACCGGCGCGGCTGCCGTGGGGGAGAACCTCGCCTGGGGCCAGGGGCGCCTCGGCACGGCTCGCACGGCGCTGGCATCGTGGCTGGCGTCGCCCGAGCACCGGACGATCCTCTACACCGCCAAGTGGCGCGACCTTGGCATCGCGCGCGTCCGCGGAACGCTTTTCGGGAGGCCGAACGTCAGCCTCTGGGTGGCGCAGTTCGGGCGCCGCTCGCTCGTGGCTCCCCTTCCCTAGTCACCACTCCGCGTCGGAATAGAAGCGCGGCCACACGTCGCGTGTGCGCTCGCGCAGCGTCTCGACCTCCTCGGGCGTCAGCTCCTCGCGCCAGCGGCCGAGGCTCGCGGCGCTGTCGAGCTCCACGGCATGCGGCGTCCGCAGGTTCGCCGGGTTCTCCGGCGCGCTCGCGCGCTCGATCGTCTGCCGCGCCTCGGGCGTCAGCTCGAGCTCGAGCTGCTCGTACAGCCGCGCGAAGGTCGCCGCGGGATCCACTGACGCGTCCTCGTGCCGTAGGAAGATCCAGTCGGGGTGCCGTTCGCGGTAGCCATCGACCACGGCATAGAGCAGCCGCCAGAGCAGCGCGGCCTGCGTGAGGCTGTCGCCGGGCCGGTCTGCCTGCTCGCGGATCTCGTCCTCATAGGGGCCGAGAGCCTCCGGCAGCCGGCCGTCTTCGAAGAAGGTCGCGAAGCTGTGCTTCCAGCCGAGCCGCTTGAGACTCGCGGCGAACGCGGCCGGGTGCCGAATCAGCACGAGGACGTCCATCTCGAACCGTGCCGCGAGCCACTCCGCCGACAGGAGGGCGATCGGATCCTTCACCAGCGCGCGCGCAGCCGAGCGCCGCATGCGCTCGACGCGCAGGTAGTCGCGAAGCGCGCGCGCGAGATCGCGCGGTCTACGCCGCGTGCGGAGCCGTGCGGCGAGGTCGTAGCGAAGCTCGAGGACACGCTGGAGCTCGGGCGCATACCGCTCTTCGTTCTCGCTCGTGACGACGATGAAATACCGGTCGAAGCTCCCCGCGCTGAACCTGGGGTTGAACGGCTCGTGGACGTAGCCGACCCCCGGCGCGAGCGCGAGCATCTTTCCCACCCACGTCGTGCCCGAGCGATGCGCTCCGGTCACGAGGATGGGCGAGATTCCAGGCATGCGCCGACGATATCTCGCGACTGCGGACGGGCTATCGGCTCAAGCCCAGGTGAGGTTGCCGTCGGCGCCGACCTCGTCGGGCGACGCCACGTTGAGGCCGAGCGTGAAGCCGCGGAAACCGTCGGCCGGCGGCCCGAGGTGCGGCTCGTAATTCGCCGCCGCGTACAGCGCCACGACGAGGCGGTTCGAGAGTTGGAAGACCCGGTGAACGCGCTCGCTCCCCGGTGCCTCCACCCACCCGAGCGCGAGCGGAAAGCTCGCCAGCTGCTCGATGTCGGCGCACGTGAGCGTCAAGGTTGAGCTGCGGCGCGCCGACGCGCCGGACCATAGAAGAAGCCCTGTCACCAGGGCTTCTTCCGTAGCAGGCCTGTAAGCCGGATTCTGTCGAGGGTGACCATCCGTCTTTGCAGCTGACCCGGCTCCTCGGCGGGCCGCCTCGAGCGGAGCCTGTTCGCCTTGCACCGGACGGGGTTTGGCTAGCCGCCGTGTCGCCACGACGCTGGTGGGCTCTTACCCCACCGTTTCACCCTTACCTTCGACGTCTCGCGAGATCCGTCGCAGGCGGTCTCCTTTCTGTGCCACTTTCCGTCGGCTTTCGCCGCCTGGGTCGCCCCAGCGTCCTGCCCTTCGGTGTCCGGACTTTCCTCGAGCCACGAAGGCCCGCAGTCACCCGGCCTGCAGCCAAATTGTAGCCGCGACCCGTCGGCCAGGTTCGTGTGAGACTGGCGCACCCGACCGAAGGAGGATCCATGAAGCGGCTAGTTGCGCTCGCCGCCTTCCTCGTCGCAGGTGCGGTCGCGGCTGGTGTCGCGTTCGCAGACCACGGCGGCCGCGGGCACGGCGGCAGGCATCACGGCAAGGTCGTCTACGTGATCGAGCACGCGACGACCGACGCGGTCACGAACGAGGGCAACGGTGCCGACGACGCGATCGGCGACATCTTGACCTTCACGAACGACGTCTTCGACAAGTCGAACTCGAACAAGGTCGGCAGCGACCAGGGCTACTGCGTCCGCATGGTCGTCGGCGCGTCGTGGGAGTGCGTCTGGACGACCCTGCTCTCGCGCGGCCAGCTGACGGTCGAGGGACCGTTCTACGACACGCGCGACAGTGTCCTGGCGATTACCGGCGGGACCGGCGCCTACGCCAACGCACGCGGCTCGATGGAGCTGAAGTCGCGTGCCGGCGGCACCGAGTTTGCCTTCATCTTCCACCTGATCGGCTGAGCGGCTGCGCGGGCTCGGCGGCGCCCTCGCTGCCGAGCCCGCTGCCGCACTCCGGGCAGAAGACGCCGCCGTGCGGCAGCTGCAGCACGAACTCGCCGCACACCAGGCACTCCATGCTCGCGCCGCGCAGGAGCGCATGCAGCTCCTGCTCGAGCGTGCGGTTGAGCGGCGCGACGTTCACCAGAGGGCTGCCTTCATAGCGAGCGGAAGACCCCTGTCACGACTCCTAGGATCTGGACGTGGTCGGCGAAGATCGGCTCCAGCGCGTCGTTCTCCGGCTGCAGCCGGATGCGGCCGTTCTCGCGGAAGAAGCGCTTCACCGTCGCCTCGTCGGCCGTGTCGTCCTGACCCGCGAGCGCGACGACGATCTCGCCGTCGCGCGCGGTCTGCTCGCGCCGCACGACGACGATGTCGCCGTCGAGGATGCCGGCGTTGACCATCGAGTCGCCCTTGACGCGGAGCAGGAACTCCTCCCCCCCGCGCGCGAGCGGTTCGGGCACGGCCACGTAGTCCTCGACGTTTTGGTCGGCCAGCAGCGGGCCGCCCGCGGCGATCTCGCCGACCAGCGGCAGGCGATGCACGTCCTCGGCAGGCGCGGCCTGCGGCTTCGGGTCGCGGCGCAGCTCGAGCGCGCGCGGCTTTGTCGGGTCGCGCTTGATTAGCCCGACGCGCTCCAGGTTCGCGAGATGGGCGTGCACCGTCGAGGGTGAGGCGAGGCCCACCGCCTCCCCGATCTCGCGCACCGTCGGCGGGTAGCCGTGCTCGTCGACGTAGTCGGTGAGGAAGTTCCAGATCTCCTGCTGTCTGCCGGTCAGCATCGAGCCCTCTCTGGGTTGGTGACGTGGACGAACATACGTTCGACATGAAGGGTAGAGCTCCTGCCGGACGGCGTCAAGCGAGCCGAACGGAGCCGTCGTCGTCGATCGTCCAGTGCGGGTTGTGCGCGACCTCCCACGCATGGCCCTCCGGATCGAGGAAGACGCCGGTGTAGCCGCCCCAGAAGGCCTCGGCGGCCGGGCGGGCGATCGTGCCGCCCGCCGCTTCGACCTCGCGCATGACCTCGTCGACCTCGGCAGGCGAGCGGGTGTTGTACGCGAGCGTGACGCCGCCCCAGCCGCCGGTGTCGGCCGCGCGCGTGTCCTCGGCCAGCTGCTCCCGCCCCCAGAGCGCTAACACCATGCAACCCGCCTGGAAGAAGACGACGTCGTCGGCGGGCTGAGCGCCGGTCTTCCAGCCGAGCGCCTCGTAGAAGCTTCTCGCGCGCGCGAGGTCGCGGACCCCCAGCGTTACGAGGCTGACGCGCTGCTCCACCCCGGCAGTGTCTCAGACGGGTCCGGCTCGGCGAGCTCGCGCAGCGCGTAGCGGATCGACCAGATCATCAGCGCGAACATCGCCGGAAAGCCGGTGACGAAGACGATCAGGAGGAAGCTCTCGAGGCTTCCCTGCAACAGCGCCGTGAGGCGGATGCCGCTGCGCGCGAAGAAGTACGCGCCCCAGACGAGCGACTCGACGCCGAAGACGCGCTTGAACTGCTCCGTCTCGCGGAACGAGGGCGGGAACGGGTACCACGCGCAGGCGAGCGTGCCCGCGAGCGGCCGCCCGAGCGGCACCGAGGCGACGAAGGCGAGACCCCAGGCGGCCGTCAGCAGCACCGGCTGCGCCAGGTACACCGTCGTGCTGTCGGCGGCGAGCCCGACCGCGGCCTGGATGAGGACGAAGGCGAGCGAGAGGCGCACGAGCAGCGCGTCGCGTCCTGCTCGACGCTCGAGGAGGTAGACGACCACCGACGCGGCGGTTGACGCGGCGATGCCGACGGGCAGCCCGCCGAGCCGCAGCCCGAGGTAGAAGGCGCCGACCGGGAGGAATCCCTCGCGCAGGAACCCGGGCAGCCCGGTGCGCAGGATCCCGCCGAACGTCGGCTCGGTCAGGCCGCCTTCTCGGTGCGCAGCCGTTCGAGCTGTTCCTCGCACCATTTCGCTCCCCAGGCGTTGAAGTCGAGACCCCAGCGCAGCACCAGGTCGACGAAGGGCGGATCCGTCCCGGGCCTCGCGTCGATCGCGCGCAGGATCTCGAGGTATTCCTCGTGGCCGCGCTTGCGGCCCTCGAGCAGCAGCAGCGCCTGCTCGTGCGGCAGCGCGTCGGCGAAGAAGAGCCGCAAGAGCGACTCGTCGCGGAGCTCGATCGTGACGGTGTCGCCGAACAGCCACTCGACGAGCGCGTCGCGTCCGGCGGGGGTCAGGCTGTAGACGCGCCGGCTGCGGCCGCCGTTCGGGCGATCCTCGCCCTCGACGAGACCTTCATCCTCGAGCCGCCTCAGCTCAGGGTAGATCTGACCGTAGCTCGCGGCCCAGAAGAAGCGCGTCGAGCGGTCGACGACGGCCTTGATGTCGTAGCCGGAGCGCGGCTTCAGCGCCAGAAGCCCGAGCACGACCGGGGTAACTGCCGTCGGCTTCATATAGCGTGACGATATATCACGACGATACGTTCGTCAAGAACCCGAGCAGCGGCGCTGACCGGAAAGTCACAAATCGGCGACGGAGGAGTCACACCCTCGTCACGTGTCTGACACCGGGCCGAGCTCGCCGCGGAACCGGGCTTCGCCCGGCTCCGCTCGCAGACGCTCATGGAGAGGTCGAATCCCCGGAAGTCGTCATGGCCCGCGAAGCGGGCCGGACTTCTGGGGAAAGTGCGCTGGAGAGGACTTGAACCTCCACGGGGTGTTAACCCCACAAGGCCCTCAACCTTGCGCGTCTACCAATTCCGCCACCAGCGCGCGCGGGCCATTGTAGCCACGCGTTCGACGCTCGACCTCTCGCGGCCCTCGGCAGAAACGGACACCTGGCCCCGGCGTCGGCTGCGCACTAATGTACGGCGCTGTGCGGGAGCTCTGCGAGCATGCGGTCGCCGCGGCTCTCGGCGCGGGCGCGTCCTACGCGGACGCGCGCGTGGTCGTGCGCCGCTCCCAGGTGGTGGGCACCCGCAACGGGCGGGTCGAGCGGCTCGAGGACAACGAGACGCAAGGCATCGGCGTGCGCGTGCTCGTCGACGGCGCCTGGGGCTTCGCCTGCGACCGGCAGCTCGACGACGGCGGCGCCGAGGAAGCGGCGCGCAGGGCGGTCGCGTTCGCGAAGGCCGCGCCGGGCGGCCACGTTCGTGCGCTCGCGCCCGTCGAGGCGGCGCGGGGCGAGTTCCGCACGACCGTCGAGCGCGATCCGTTCTCGGTTCCGGTCGCCGACAAGGTCGAGCTCTGCCTGCGCGCCGAGGAGGCGCTGCAGCACGAGGACGTGAAGGTCACCTCCGCGTCCGTCCGCGCGCAGCACGAGCACAAGGTTTTCGTCTCGTCCGACGGCGCCTCGACCGAGCAGGAGCTGGTCGAGTGCGGCGGCGGCGTCGACGCGATGGCGTCGCGCGACGGCGTCACGCAGATCCGCAGCTACCCGAGCGCGCACGGCGGCTCGAGCGCGCAGGCAGGCTGGGAGTTCGTCGACGGGCTCGGGCTGGTCCGCGAGGCGCCACGGGTCGGCGAGCAGGCTGCCGCGCTCGTGCGCGCCGACACCTGCCCGTCGCGGATCACGACGGTCGTGATCGACGCGGAGCAGACCGCGCTGCAGGTGCACGAGTCCGTCGGCCACCCGACCGAGCTCGACCGCGTCTATGGCACTGAGGCCGCCTACGCCGGCACGAGCTTCCTCAAGCCAGAGGATCTCGGCTCGCTGCGCTACGGGTCAGAGCACATGAACATCACCGCCGACTCGACCACGCCCGGTGGGCTGGGGGCGTTCGCGTTCGACGACGAGGGCGTGCCCGCGGGCCGCGAGCCGGTCGTGCGCGAGGGGATCCTGAACGGCTTTCTCGCCTCGCGGGAGACCGCCGCGCGGATCGGCAGCGGCTCGGGCGGCTCGATGCGGGCGGACAGCTGGAACCGCATGCCGCTCGTGCGAATGACGAACCTCCACCTCGAGCCCGGGGAGGGCTCGGTGGACGAGCTGATCGCCGGCGTCGACGAGGGCGTCTTCCTGCAGACGAACAAGAGCTGGTCGATCGACGACAAGCGGCTCAACTTCCAGTTCGGCACGCAGATCGCGTGGGAGATCAAAGGCGGCGAGCTCGGCCGGATGCTGCGCGACGCGACCTATACCGGGCAGACGCCGGTCTTCTGGGGCTCGCTCGACGGCGTCGCGGGGCCGGAGGAGTGGAGGCTGCACGGGCTGACGAACTGCGGCAAGGGCCAGCCGGGCCAGCATGCGCACGTCTCCCACGGCGCCTCGCCGGCCCGGTTCCGCAACGTGCAGGTCGGCTTCAAGCAGTGAGCGCGCTCGACCTCGCGGAGCGGGCGCTGCGGGCGGCCGAGGGCGACGAAGCGCTCGCCCTCGTCCAGAGCGAGCGGTCCGGCATGGCGCGGTTCGCGCGCTCGGAGGTTCACCAACCGACGCTGATCGAGAACGTCGTCGTCGAACTGCAGGTCGTGCGCGACGGGCGGCTCGGAATCGCCTCCGCAAACCGCACCGACGACGACGGCCTGCGCTCGCTGGCGGCACGGGCGGCCGAGGCCGCGGACTCCGCGCCCGCCGACCCCGACTTCGCGGGCCTCGCCCCGCCGATCGATCCTTCGGCGGTCGACAGCTACGACGAGGAGGCCGCGTCGCTCGGCGCCGAGGACCAGGCCCGGCTCGCGGCGGCCGCGATCGAGGCCTCCGAGCTCGATCTCTACGGCTTCTTCACGAGCGGCATCACCGGCTTCGCGCTCGCGTCGACTACCGGCCTCTCGGCCTCGCAGGAGATGACCGACGTCGCCGTGCTCGCGCTCGCGGCCGTCGACGGCGCCTCGGGCTACGCGGAGCAGACAGGCTGGCGCGCCGGCGACGTGGAGCCTGCGGCCGCGGCTGCGGCCGCGGTGGAGAAGGCGAAGCTCACCCGCGGCGCGGTCGCTCTCGAGCCGGGCTCGTACCCTGCGGTGCTGGAGCCGGCGGCCTTCGCCGAGCTCTTGGCGTACTTCTCCTACGACGCCTTCAGCGCGCAGGGCCTGCTCGAGGAGCGCAGCTACGCGTTCGACAAGGTCGGCACGAAGGTCTTCGACGAGCGGTTGTCACTCGCGGACGACGCGCTCGATCCCCGCGGGCTGCCGAAGGCCTTCGACTTCGAGGGCACGCCGAAGCAGCGCGTGGAGCTCGTCGAGCACGGGGTGCTCAGCGGCGTCGTCTGGGACCGGCCGACCGCGAAGCGTGCAGGCCGCGAGAGCACCGGCCACGCGCCGCCCAGCTCGCTGCGGCACTGGGGCCCGCTCACGTTCGCGCTCTCGGTCGCCGGCGGCGAGGCCGACTCGCCCGCGCAGCTGGCGGAGACGCTCGGCGACGGCATCTACGTGACGCGGCTCCACTACCTGAGCATCGTCGATCCGCGCGAGGGCATCGTCACCGGGATGACCCGTGACGGCACCTTCCGCATCCGAGGTGGCCACGTCGCCGACCCGCTCGTCAACCTGCGCTTCACGGTTTCCGTGCCACACCTGCTCGCCGAGCTGCCCGGCCTGACGCGCGAGCCGGTCTTGATCAACCAGAACGCGTACTACGACGAGCGCTATCCGACCGGGCTGCTCTCGCCCGCCGTCGCGACAGCGCGCTTCGACGTCACCGGCGTGGGCTCCGGCCCCGGAGTCTGACGACCGCGTAGTCGACCGAGCCGAGCTCGTCCTCGCGCCAGGCGCGCAGGCGCGGGGAGACGAGGCGGGCGTCGGCGACCCACGCGATCGGGACGACGGCCTGTCCGCGCGCGAGCTCGGTCAGGGCGCGCGGCTTCGGATAGGGCGCGGCGAGGCGCTCGAGCCGTGCGTCGGAACCGCCGCCCGCGACGGCGCCGAGGCCGAGGTCGCGCCACGCCGCGACGAGCAGGTTCGTCCCGTAGGCGAGCCTGGGGTCCGTCGGCTGCGCGAAGTGCACGGCGATCCGCGGCAACGACGGGATCCGCTTGCGAGCCTCGCGGAGGGCGATCGCGGCGTCGGCGGCGCTCGGACGGCCGCGCTCGGTCAACGACTCGGCCGGTGGCGCCTGGAACTCCGGCACCAGCGCCTGGTAGTCGGCGCGGTCGGCGGTGTCGTCGTAGACCCTGCGGACGTCCGCGGGAACTGCCGGCGAGAACGCGGCCACGTCCGCGGCCAGGAGCCGCCGTATGCGAACGGCCGGCGCGAGCTGCCGGTCGAGTTGCGCCGCGCGGATGTCGCCGAGCGGGACCGGGGCCTCGTCGAGCCGTCCGGCGCGGAACGCGCGCAGCGCGGCGAACGGCTCGAGCTTGCGCACCTCCACGCGCAGCCCATTTCGCTCCCCCACGACCCGCGTCGGGCTCGCCGAGATGAGCCGGAACGGCCCCGGCACGCCCGGCGGGGCAGCCGCGACCTGGGTCAGGCGGTACGGAAGCTCAGGATCGCGGCTCCGCGGGACGACGACCAGCGTGTGCTCGTCCGGCGCCTCGATCCGCCGCGCCTGGAAGAGCCTGGCCCGCCGCAGCTGCGCGGCGATCGCACCCGCGTGGCCGCAGCGCAGGCGCCAGACCGCGCCGCTCGCGCGCCAGCTCGTGCAGAGGCCCGGGCGCAGCGCGCCGTTCGCGTCGGTGCGCAACGGCGTCGAGAACAGCATCCGCGCGAGGACGATCTCGTCACGCGTGCGGGCACGCTCGGGCTCGAGCGGCCAGAGCAGGTCGGCGAGCGCGACTCGCACGACTCCAGGCGGCCCCGTAGCCGGCAGCGGCACGGCGCGTTTCGGCGACGAGGATGCACAGCCCGCGGCCGCCAGAGCGAGCACGGCGAGCGCCGCGGCCCGGCACCGACTCGGCACCGGCTACTTGAGCAGGTGGAAGAGGACGACGGTGTTCGCCGTGAACGCGATCGCGACGGCGATCGTCAGGCGCGTCAGGTTCCGCTCGACGATGTGCGTCCCGCCCTGCGAGGCGGGCGTGAAGCCCATCCCGCCAAAGCCGGTGTCGCGGCCCGAGTGCATCAGAATCAGCGCGATCAGCGCGGCCGAGAGGAGCACGTGGAAGATGGCGTCGAGCTGGAGCATCGCGCGGGGAAGGGTAGCGGCTTTCAGGCCGCGAGCTCGCGGATCGCCTCGATCAGCTGCGCTGCGATGCGGTCCTTGGTGACGTAGGCGGAAGCGCCCGCCTCACGCGCCCGCGCGACGTCCGTGCGGGCGTTCGAGCCGGTGAGCATCAGTACGCAGGCGCGGCGCTGCTTCTTCCGGATCCGCTTCGTGGCCTCCACCCCGTCGAGGCCCGGCATCGCGATGTCCATCAGGATCACGTCCGGCTCCAGCGCGAGCGCGAGCTCGACCGCCTCCTCGCCGTTACGCGCCCGGCCGACGACCTCGATCTCCGGCTCCGCGGCAAGGATCGCCTCCAACGCCTCCGCGAACAGGCGGTGGTCGTCGGCTATGAGAACAGTGATCTGCTTACTCGGCATCGGGTAGCGAACCGTGTGCTCTTTGAAACGGAATTCAGCGCGATTCGGACGCGGCGCGCTCGAGGACTTCCTCTACCCGGCGCGCCTGCTCGCGGACGTCGTGCCCCTCGGCAGCCGCCCGCGCGGCGGGATTCGGGCACGGGAGCGCGGCGGCGGAGCGCAGGGCATGCGCGAGCGCGTCGACGTCGAGCGGGTCGACCAGCATTCCCGCTTCGAGCGGCACGAACTCCGGAGGACCGCCGATCCGCGTCGCCACAACCGACCTGCCGCAGGCCATCCCCTCCAGCACCGCCTGGCCGAAGGGCTCGATCAGGCTCGGTTGGCAGACGACGTGGGACTGCGTGATCCGCGCGGGGATCTCGTCGTGGCTCACCGCGCCGGCGAGCTCGACGTTGGGCCGGCCCTCGAGGCGCGGGCGCAGCGGGCCGTCGCCGAGAAACGTGAGCGTCCCCTCCCCCAGCCGCTCGAACGCGTCGGCGAGCCGCACAACGTTCTTCCGCTCCGTCAGCGCGCCGATGCAGAGAAAGCCCGGGCCGCCCTCCGGTGCCGGCTCGACGGCGAACCGCTCGAGGTCGACGCCGGAGTCGATCACCTCGGTCTTGCCCGCAGCCTCGGGAACCTTGGTCTCGAGCTCGCGGCGCAGGTAGTCCGAGACGGCGATCACGGCGGCCGCGCGGCGGATCGTGCGCCGCGTCAGCCCGGCGATGCCCGGAACCGCGCCCACGTTGCGCACGTCGCGTCCGTGCGCGGTCACGACCAGCGGCGCACCCGGCACGAGCGTGCCGATCAGGCCCGTCGGCACGAGGAAGTGCGCGTAGACGACGTCCGGCCGGAAGCGCCGGGCCGCCCGGAGCGTGCTCACCGCGAGCGTCGCGTAGCGCCGCTTCCCGCCGCCGCGGGAGTCGAGCACTGCCCGTTCCACCTCGTGCCCGCGCTCCGCGAGCGCGCGCTCGACCTGCGCGACGAAGACACCCAGGTCGGGCGCCTCCGGCCCCGGGTACATCTGCGAGACGAGCAGGATCCGCACGGCCGCTCAGCTTGACGGTTTCCGTGCGATAAAGAAACGCATGAGCCGGCGCATCGTCTCCTCAGTGAGCCGAGATGAAGGCGTCCCGCTGGACAAGATCGAGGCCCTCTACCGGGCGCGGCTCGGCGCGTTCAGGCGCGTTGCGCGCGGCATCGTCGGGGATGACGACGCGGCCCGCGATGCTGTGCAAGAGGCGTTCGCAAGCGCAGTCCGCCACCGCAAGACCTTTCGAGGAGACGGGTCGCTCGAAGGGTGGGTCTGGCGGATGGTCGTGAACGCAGCGCGCATGTCGCGGCGGGCGGAGCCCGGCCGCTCCGGGGCGCCGGGCGTCGAAGAGCCCGCCGCCAACGGACACGCGCAGCCCGACCCGCGGGTTCGAGCGGCCGTCGCCGCCCTGCCCGAGCGCCAGCGGCTCGTCCTCTTCCTGCGCTATTTCGCAGACCTCGACTACGCGACGATCGCCGAGTCGCTGGAGATCAGCCCCGGCACGGTCGCCGCCACGCTCAGCAATGCGAGGAGCTCGCTGAGGGGCGCGCTCGAGGAGGTGCCTCGATGACGGAGAGCGACCTGGCCGTCCAGGAGGTGCTCGGCAGCCTCGTGCCGGCTCGGACCGAGGCCGCCGAGTGGGACGACGTCCTGCGGCGCGCAGGAGCCGGGCGCAAGCGCGGCGCGCGGCGGCCCCTCGTGCTCGCGCTCGCCGTCCTCGCGCTCACCGGGCTTGCCGTGAGCCCCGTCGGGACGGCGATCGCCGATGGTGTGGACGGCTTCGCGGCCTGGATCAGCGGCGAGCCGGGAACGCCGGCGAGCTCCGCCGAGCAGCAGGCCTTCGAGCAGGCGAACGAGCGTACGTGGGTGAAGTTCGCGCCCGGCACGAAGCTGCGCCGACTGCTCGAGACCGAGGTGTCGGGCACCGCGTTCACTCTCTACGGCTTCCGCAGTGGGGACGACCTCTGCCTCCGCCTGGTAGCGCGCGGTGCCGCCTCTGCCACGTCGACGCACTGCGCGCCGTTGCACGCGCTGCAGACGGCGCGGGCGCCCGTCGTCGTCGTCGCGACGGACGAGGGGATCGGGCCGATGCACGTCCGCCCGAACGCCGACGGGTTCGTGCCCGACGCCTACAGCGCGAGCTTCGGAATCGCCTCCGACGGCGTCTCCCAGGTGCTCCTGCGTGGCGACGACGGGACGCACGAGGCGCTCCTGGGCGGCAACGGGTTCCTTTACGTCGACGACCACCCGAAGGCCGGAACCCGGGTGCGGAGCGCCGAGGCGGTGGCCGCGAACGGCTCGCGGGCGGCGCTCGGCCTGCAGTCGGCGCCGTACGGCGAGTTCGACCTGCCGGCTCCGCCGACGGGTCGGCCGCAGGGGCCGACGCACCTGGATCGGAAGGCGGACGGCGGCTCGATCGGCTGGATCGAGCGACGCGAGCCTCGGGGCGAGCCGCTCCCGCCCGCGCACCTGAAGTCGTTGCTGCCGCTGGCTCACTCGACGAAGGGCGGTCACATCGCGTTCGCACGCGTGCTCGAGCCGGACCCTGCCGATTACGTTCGAGTGGCGGTCGTGGTCATCCGGGGCGAGTCGGCGTCCCCATCGCTCGTCTGCACGATGACCATCGACCGGACCGGCGGTGGCGGCGGCTGCAGCCAGCCTCCGCGGCTCTTCCCGCGGTGGCCGTTCACGCTCTCGGTGTCGAACAGCGGCTCCGCGCAGTACTCGCTCCTGTCCGGCCTCGCGAGCGACGACGTCGCGCGTCTCGCACTCTTCGGCGTCGACCGCGCGCCGCTCGAGGTTCCGCTGCGCGACAACGTCTGGCTCGTACGGGTCGGACGCAGCGACTTCCCGATCCGACTCGTCGCCTACGACGGCGACGGGCGTGTGATCGGCGTCCACGTCGAGCAGAGCGACGGTATGACCTCACCTGCGCCCCGCGCGGCGCAGACGAGTGTCCGCACGCTCGCGCGCGTGGCCGGCGAGAACGGCCAGACCGCGACCCTGCGGGCCGGGCGCCCGGTCGGCGGCTACCGCTGCTGGAACATCGAGGTCAGCAACCGCGGCGGAGGCGGCGGCTGCACGCGGTGGCCGCAGACGGGGCGGCCGCTACTGACCGTGGAAGGCGCGTCGACCCACGGCGACTTCTTCCTGACGGGCGCGCTGACGCCGTCGGTCGCCTCGCTCTCGCTGACCTTCGCACCCGGCGAGACGGTGACGGTCGAGCCGATCAGCGGCTTCCTGGTCTACGCCGTCCCCCACCGCTTCGTCGGAGGCGACGGCGTGTTCGTCACCCTTCGTGCCTACGACGGACGCGGAAACCTGCTGGGCACGCGCGGTCTGACCGTCAGCCGCTAGGGCGAGCGCTGCGCGTCGTACATGCCGAACTCGTCGCGGAGGACGTTGCAGATCTCGCCGATCGTGCAGCGCGCGCCCAGCGCCTCGCGCAGTGGCGGGAGCAGGTTCTCCGTCCCGCGCGCCGCCTCGCGAACCCGCGCCAGCGCCGCCTCTGCGGCCGCCGCATCCCGCTCCGCACGCACGCGCGCGGTCCGCTCGTGCTGGCGCCGCTCGGCCTCGGGGTCGATCCGGTGCAGCTCGATCTCCTCCCGCTCCGCCTCCTCGTAGCGGTTGACGCCGACGATCACGCGCTCGCCCGACTCGACCTCCCGCGCGTAGCGGTAGGCCGCGTCGTCGATCTCGCCCTGCACGAAGCCCTGCTCGACCGCCGCCACCGCGCCGCCGACCTCGTCGACGCGCGCGATCAGCTCGCGGGCGCGCGCCTCGAGCTCGTCCGTCAGCGACTCGATGAAGAACGAGCCACCAAAGGGATCGGCGGTGTCGGTGCCGCCGGCCTCGTGCGCGAGCAGCTGCTGCGTGCGCAACGCGATCCGCGCCGCGCGCTCGGTCGGCAGCGCGAGCGCCTCGTCGAAGGAGTTCGTGTGGACCGACTGCGCGCCGCCGCAAACCGCGGACAGCGCCTGCACCGCCACGCGCACGACGTTGTTCTCGGGCTGCTGCGCGGTCAGCGTCGAGCCGCCGGTCTGGGCGTGGAAGCGCAGCGCCTGCGCCTTCGGGTTCGTCGCGCCGAAGCGGTCGCGCATGATCTCCGCCCACAGCCGCCGCGCCGCGCGGAACTTCGCCACCTCCTGGAAGAAGTGGTTGTGCGCGTTGAAGAAGAAGGAGAGCCGCGCGCCGAACTCGTCCGGCGACAGCCCCGCGTCGACGGCCGCCTGCGCATAGGCGATGCCGTTCGAGAGCGTGAACGCGAGCTCCTGAACCGCCGTCGAGCCGGCCTCGCGGATGTGGTAGCCAGAGATCGAGATCGTGTTCCAGCTCGGCAGCCGCTCCGCGCAATAGGCGAAGAGGTCGGTCGTCAGCCGCATCGACGGCCGCGGCGGGAAGATGTAGTTCCCCCGCGCGATGTACTCCTTGAGGATGTCGTTCTGGACGGTTCCCCGCAGCTTCTCCGGCGGCACGCCTTGGCCCTCGGCGACGAGCTCGTAGAGGAGGAGCAGCAGCGCCGCGGGCGCGTTGATCGTCATCGAGGACGAGACCTCGTCGAGCGGGATCCCATCGAGGAGCAGCTCCATGTCGGCCAGGGAGTCGATCGAGACGCCGGTGCGCCCGACCTCGCCGGCCGCGCGCGGGTCGTCGGAGTCGTAGCCAAGCTGCGTCGGCAGGTCGAACGCGACCGAGAGCCCCGTCTGGCCGCGCTCGAGCAGGTACCGGAAACGCTGGTTCGTCTCCTCCGCCGAGGCGAAGCCCGCGTACTGGCGGATCGTCCACGGCCTGCCGCGGTACATGTTGCGGTAGGGCCCTCGCGTGAACGGGAACTCACCGGGCGGCTCGAGCTCGCGCTCGGCGTCGCCCGCCTCGTAGACCGGTTTCACCTCTATCCCGGAGTCGGTCTCCCGCCGGTCGGTCGTCGCCATGGTCGAATCGTACGCCGCGCTAAACCGGCCCCTGCATGACGACCGTGCTGTACTCGGGCGCGGGGACGAAACCGAGCTTCTCGTTCAGGCGCCGCATCGGCTCGTTCCGCTCCTCGCTCTCGGTGAGCATGCGCCGGAAGCCCGCGCGCTTGGCGGCCGCGATCTCGGCGCGTTTGAGCGCCGTCGCGACGCCGCGACGGCGCCAGTCCCGCCGTGTGGCCGTCAGCCCGTGGAAGATGTCCTCCGCGTACACCTGCAGCCCGGCGTAGCCGACGACCTCGTCCCCCGCGAGCGCGAGGAAGCACAGCTCCGGCCGCCGGACCGGCTTGTCGATCTCCTGGGCGCGCCACTCCTCGAAGGTCTGCACGCCCGAAGAGCCGGGGATGTCCTCGTCGGCCTGGACGGCAACCGCGTACATCTCCTCGAGCCGGTCGGGCTCTTCAACGCGCGTGACGATCCGAACACCGGACGGTGGCTCGACGGCCGGCGCGTCGATCGAGTCGAGGTCGAGGACGAGCGCCTGCTCGCCGCCCGCGCGGACGAAGCCGCGGTGCTCCAGGAACGCGCGCGACTCGACGTCGCTCTCCTTCACCTCTCCCTGGATCTCGTCCTTGCCGAAGCCGCGGGCCCGCGCCGAGAGCTCCGCGAGCATGGCCGAGCCGATCCCCAGCCTTCGCCGATCCGGAATGACCGCGATGTCGCCGACGGCGTGAAGCGTCCACGGCTCGACGAACCCGCACGCGACGGGCTTGCCGTCCAGCCGCGCGACGAGGTAGACGAGCTCGCGCCTCGACTCGAGGTTGAAGCGGAGAATCTCGACCGTCGGGTGCGCTTCGGGTGTGACGAGGCTCCTGACGTGGATCATCCCCTCGAGATCCGCGTCGGTCTCCACGGGCTCGATCACGAGCTGCGACAGCTCGGAAGCGTGCATGTGATGTCCTCCTGCCTAGGTGGGTGTTACGACGACGTGCGGTTGTCGGACATACACACCACCTCCTGTCGCGCGCCCGAGCGCGCAAGCGGAGACTGCGCACATCCTAAGGTGTCGCTTCACGACCATCCAGGTCAGGAGGCTGAGATGAGCCAGAGGAACGGCGTCTACACGGGAACGGTCGTCAAGGCGCGGGACTCCAGGGGGCTCGGCCGGCTGCAGGTCTCGGTTCCGGCCTTCGGCGAGGACGTGTGGGCACGGCGCGCGACGCTCGCGGCCGGCGATCGCCGCGGGAGCTGGTTCCAGCCCGACCCGGGCGACGAAGTACTCGTCGCCTTCGAGGGCGGCGATGCGCGGCGGCCGATCGTCGTCGGCGCCCTCTGGAGCCAGTCGCAACGCCCGCCCGAGAACAACCCCGACCGGACGCTCCTCCGGACGAAGCACGGGGCGACGATCGTCCTCGACGACGGCACCGGCGCGGTCGCGGTCTCCGACGCGAACGGCAACTCCGTCGAGCTGACCCCGGCGGGCATCACCATCACCTGCGCCGCGAGGGTGACGGTCTCGGCGAGCCAGGTCGATGTGAACGCGGGGGTGCTCGAGGTGAACGCGGGCATGTCGACCTTCAGCGGCGTCGTCAAGTGCGACTCGCTGATCACCAACAGCGTCGTCTCGTCGAGCTACACGCCGGGCGCGGGGAACATCTGGTGACGGTCGTCGTCCGCCTGTTCGCCGGCCTGCGCGAGCAAGCCGGCTGGTCGCAGCGAGAGCTCGTCGCCGCCACGGTCGCGGACGTGTGGCCGGCGCTCGGGCTCGGCGAGGAGCCCGCGGGCCTGCTCTACGCCGTCAACCGCGAGTACGCGGAGCCAGGGCGCGAGCTCCGCGACGGCGACGAGGTCGCGGTGATCCCGCCCGTCTCGGGCGGCGCGTTCCGCGTGACCGAGGAGCCGCTCTCGCTGGAGGCCGTCGCCGCGGAGGTGGCCGACGAGCGCGCCGGTGGGCTCGCCACTTTCACCGGGACCGTGCGGCGGCAGTCACGCGGGCGCGAGGTCACGCGGCTCGAGTACGAGGCGTACGCCGAGATGGCCGAGGACGTGATGGCGAAGATCGCCCGCGACCTCGACGAGAGCTACGACCTCTGCGCGATCGCGATCCACCACCGCGTCGGCACGCTCGGGATCGGGGAGGCGAGCGTCGTGATCGCGGTCTCGGCCCCCCACCGCCAAGACGCGCTCGCGGCATGCAGGGACGCCATCGACCGCCTCAAGGAGACCGTGCCGCTCTGGAAGAAGGAGGTCTATGAGGGCGGCGAGGAGTGGATCGGCCGCGGATCGTGATGCGGTAGCCGGGAGCGTTGCGGTCGCGCTCCCGGCTACCGGTCTACTCCTATGCCACCACGAGCGTGCCCCGCAGGGCGCGGGTCGTGCCACACCTGTACCGATAGATCCCTCGCTGGAGCCGGAGCGTCCAGCGAACTGTGCCGACGTATTTTGCGCCGGTGGCCTTGGCGACTCCCGGACCCCGGAGCGCGAAGTAGCGCGTTTGCGAGGAGTCGCGAACGACGACGACGAAGCGGCCGTGACGGATCTGTTGTGTGCTTCCGTCCGACCTCAAGACTCCGCACGGCCGGACCGTCGCTGCCAGCTTTGTCGTGGTCGCCGTATCTCCGAAGCCGCTGCCGAGCAAGACGGCGACCCCAAGCGGCAGCAGAAGGAGCGAGGGGCGCGCTCGGCGCCCCTCGCTCCGTCGTATGAACGTCATGCCTGACCGGCCTCGTCGCCTACGGCGCCAGGCAGTAAGCGCGAACCGTGATCGTGCGGTCGACGGCGGCGTTGTTGCGAGCGAAGACGGACCAGCCATTTGTTCCGCTGCGCCTCGAGGCGACGACGGCCGTGTAGTCCGTGAAACCATCGTTACCACCGCTCAGGACCTTCTCACCGGCAAGACAGTTCACGGTAGCGCTCCCGCTCGCGCCCGGGGCAATCGGAGCGCTGGTCACGGAACGCTCAGTGATCGTGCCGAGCTCGCTCGACGTCACGTGCCCCGCAGCGATCGTCGGATTCGGGTAGTTCCCCGTCAGATCGCCGCCGGCTGGGCCGGTTGCCGGACCCTGCGGCCCGGTTGCTCCACGCGGACCCTGCGCCCCTTGGGTGCCCTGCGGGCCCTGAGGACCGCGGTTCCCCTTCAGCGCCTTGATCGTCTTCTTGTTGATCTTGGCCTTGATGACGGCACCGTTCTTCAGCTGCTTGGTACCGACGCTGTTCTTGGGCAGCGCGGTGGCAGCGTAGGTCGTGCCGCCGAGCGCGATGAACAGCGCGAGCAGCGCGATCGTGTTTCCGCGCAGGAAGCGCAGGAACCCTCTAGTCATGTAACCCGTCCCCTTTCTCTCCGTGATGAAGCCCTGACGGGCCTCCGGGGGATTCTGTCCCCGCCACAGGACGGCATCTGGTCACGCCTTCTTCCGCCGCTATCCTCCGAGCAAGTGAGCCAGCTCACGCCCAGGCCTGAGCTCGAGCCCGATTTCCGCGACTACGAGCCGATCCACCCGGAACCGGGCTGGAAGAGCCTGCTCAAGAAGTTGTGGGCGCCGATCATCGCGGTGATCGGGATCGCCGTGAAGTTCGGCGCGTTCGCGTTCAAGTTCCTCGGCCTCTTCGTCTCGGTCGCCGCCTACGCGCTGATCTGGGGCTGGTCGTTCGGCGTCGGCTTCGTCGCGCTGATCCTCATCCACGAGCTCGGCCATTACGTCGAGGCGAAGCGGCAGCGGCTCGACGTCTCGATCCCCCGCTTCATCCCGTTCATCGGCGCCTACGTCGCGATCAAGAACTCGCCGCTGAACCCGACGCGCAACGCACTCCTCGCGCTGGCCGGGCCCTTCGCCGGCGGGCTGGCGGCGGCGTTCTGCTGGGGGCTCGGCTCGCTCGAGCAGTCGTCGCTCCTCCACGCGCTCGCCTACGCGGGCTTCTTCCTGAACCTCGTGAACCTGATCCCGATCGGAATCCTCGACGGAGGCGCGACGTGGCATGCGTACCGGCTCGCTAGGGCCGAGCCGATGGTGCCGCTCTCCGAAGGCGGCGCCGCGACGCTCCTTCCGGGCGCCGGCCGCGACCGCGCGACGCTGATCCTGGTGATGTACCTGGGGCTGGCGTTCCTGCTCGTCCTCGGCATGTGGGGCACCCACGTGCCGCAGAGCAGGCTCTAGATGCAGGACCGGCAGATCCTCGAAGGCCACGACGGCGACCTCGCGGGGAACGCGGAGCGCATCGGACGCGAGTTCCTGGAGGGCTTCCTAACCGTCGAGCGGATCGGCGGGCCGGCGATCAGCGTCTTCGGCTCGGCGCGCGTGAACGAGGACGATCCCGTCTACGCCGAGGCGCGCGAGGTCGGGCGCCGGATCGCCGAGGCGGGCTTCGCCGTCATCACCGGCGGCGGGCCCGGCGTGATGGAGGCGGCCAACCGCGGGGCGCGCGACGCGGGCGGCGTGTCCGTCGGCTTCAACATCGAGCTGCCGCACGAGCAGCACGAGAACCGCTACCTCGACATCAGCTACACGTTCGATCACTTCTACGCGCGGAAGACGATGTTCGTGAAGGCGGCGGAAGGGTTCGTCATCTTCCCCGGCGGGTTCGGCACGCTCGACGAGCTCTTCGAGTCGCTGACGCTGATCCAGACCGGCAAGGTCTTGCACTTTCCGGTCGTGCTCTTCGACGAGGGCTACTGGGCGCCGCTGCTCGGCTGGATCCGCGACCGGCTGCTCACCGACGGGATGATCTCGCCGGAGGATCTCGAGCTGCTGATGGTCACGAGCGACGGCGACGAGGCGGTCCGGATCCTCGTCGAGTGCTATGCCCGCCGCTGCGCGGAGATCCCGGCCGAGCCCGAGAAGGCCGACGCGCAGTAAGCGGCGCGTCTAGCCCGAGAAGGGCGAGACCGTGATCGGGCCGCTCTGCACCGTGAAGCCGTGCGAGTCGGTCGCCGTCAGCCGCTGCGTGCCCGTCGTGCGCAGGACGAGCCCGGTGAACGTGTGCTGGGCCACGTCGGTCGGGCCGTACGCGTAGGGCGTGGGCATCGTCCCCGCCGCGTCGCCGGTCTTCAGGGTGACCGTGCCGGTGTAGTCGGCCGCGTTGTTGCCGAAGGCGTCGACCACGCGCACGGTCGCGTTGAACGGGACCCCTACCGTCGCGACGCTCGTGACGGTGATGAAAAGGCCCGAGGCCGCGGCGCCGCGGACCTTCACGACCGGCTGCTTCCGCGGGCCGAGCGGCTTGTACGGGCTCTTCCTCGGCGCGCCGGCCAGGCGCGTCTGCGTCAGGAAGACGTAGCCGTCGGCCGCGAGCAAGGGAGCAGCCGCACGGTGGTAGAGCAGCTGGAAGCTGCGGCGCCGCGGGCACTTCGTCGCGACCACGACGCGGCGGCCCGCGATACCCGTGATGCGCGAGCCGGGGCAACCGCCCGGCTGCAGCTCGACGTAGCCCGGCGCCGCGGGATTGCTCTGCTGCGCCTTCGACCATCCGCGGGGCACGTCGACCAGCGTCGTCCCGCGTACCGGCGCGGTGTCGGCGAGGAAGACGAAGCTCAGCTCGTTGGCGGTCGTCCCCGCGGTGATGCGGCTCGGGGTGACCGTCATCTTCCCGATGCCGACGCGCGTCGCGGCCCCACCCGTGGCCGCAAGGACGAGCACGCCGAGACCGGCGCAGAGCACCGCCCCCCTCAGCCGCCTGACCCGTTGCACCGCCATCGGACCCCGGCCGAGTGTACTCGGAGGACCGAACGAGGCTCCCCGGTGGCGCGACTTAGACTCTTTGCCGGATGAAGCTGCGCGATCTGCCCTCGGTCGACGAGCTCGCGCGGGACGAGCGGCTGGCGCACGAGCCACCCCCGCTCGCGGTCGCGGCGGCCCGAACGGTGCTCGCGCGCGCGCGTGACGAGATCGCGGCGGGGCACGAGCCGGGCGACCTGGTCGAGTGGACCCTGGCCGAGCTCGGGACGGCCCGGGCCCCGCGGCTGCGCCGCGCCCTGAACGCGACGGGCGTGATCGTGCACACGAACCTCGGGCGGGCGCCGCTGCCGGAGGCCGCGCTGGCACGCGCGCTCGAGGTCGGCCGCGGCTACTCGAACCTCGAGTACGACCTGAGCGCGGGCGGGCGCGGGTCGCGCCAGGACCACGTCGCGACGATTCTGAGCCGGCTGACCGGCGCCGAGGCGGCGCTCGTCGTGAACAACAACGCAGCCGCGGTGATGCTCGCACTCGCGGCGCTGGCGGAGGGGCGCGAGGTGCTCGTCTCACGTGGAGAGCTGATCGAGATCGGCGACGGCTTCCGGATCCCGGACGTGCTCACGCGCTCGGGCGCCACGCTGCGCGAGGTCGGGACGACGAACCGCACCCGCGCGGCCGACTACGAGCGCGCGGTCGGCCCCGAGACCGCCGTGCTGCTCCGCGTGCACCAGTCGAACTTCCGCGTCGTCGGCTTCACCGAGCAGCCGAGGGTCGAGCAGCTCGCCGCGGTCGCGCAGCGGCACGAGCTGCCGCTCGTGGACGACCTCGGCTCGGGCGTGCTCGTGCATCTCGAAGGCGAGCCGTCGGCGAAGGAGAGCCTGGCCGCCGGCGCCGACCTCGTCTGCTTCTCGGGCGACAAGCTGCTCGGCGGCCCGCAGGCCGGGATCGTGCTAGGGCGAGTCGAGCTGGTCGAGCGCCTGCGCCGCCACCCGCTCCAGCGCGCGCTGCGACCGGACAAGCTCGGATTGGCTGCGCTCGAGGGCACGCTCGCGCTCTATCTCGACCCAGAGCGCGCGCGGCTCGAGGTCCCTGTGCTCCACATGCTGAACGAGCCCGCGCCGGAGGTCCGCGCCCGCGCCGAGCGGCTCGCGAGCCTCGTCGGCGGCGAGGTCGAGCCGACGGTCGCGCGGGTCGGCGGCGGCGCGCTGCCGCTGGCCGAGCTGG
>JBJMJY010000028.1:0-16035 GCA_045806105.1 Gaiellaceae bacterium
GGCATCGGCGTTCGCCGCGCGCTCGGGCCAGGAGGTCGACGGCAATGGCGAGATGGTCGGCATCGGCACCGCGAACATGGCCGCCGGCTTCTTCCAGGGCTTTCCGGTCAGCACAAGCGGCTCGCGCACTGCCGTCGCCGAGCAGGCGGGCGCCAAGACCCAGCTCACCGGGGTTGTCGGAGCTGGCGCGATCGTGTTGATGCTGGTACTGGTGCCCGGCCTGCTGCGCAGCCTGCCGCAGCCGACGCTCGCCGCGGTTGTGATCGCCGCGTCGCTCTCTCTGGCCGACATCCCGGGAACCGTTCGCCTGTGGCATCAGCGCCGGACCGAGTTCGTGCTCTCGGTCGCCGCTTTTCTCGGCGTCGCCGTCCTGGGTGTGCTGGCCGGCATCGCCGTCGCCGTCGCGCTGTCGATCCTCAATGTCTTCCGGCACGCGTGGTGGCCCTACCAGGCAACGCTCGGCCGCGTCCCAGGCATGCCGGGCGTGCACGACCGTGAGCTGCACCCGGACGCCGAGGAGCTCGCGGGGCTCGTCATCTTCCGCTTCGACGCGCCACTTCTCTTTGCGAACGCACGGACGTTCCGCGACCAGATCCGGCGCCTGGCCGCTGGCGAGCCGAAGCCGCGTTGGATCGTCATCGCGGCCGAGCCGATCACCGACGTCGATACGACGGCCGCCGACATGCTCGTCCAGCTCGACGAGGAGCTCAACGCCGCCGGCAGCTACCTCGTCTTCGCCGAGCTCAAGGATCGGGTCCGCGCGAAGCTCGAGCGCTATGAGCTGATCGGGCCACTGGACCCCGCGCACTTCTTCCCGACGCTGGACGGCGCGATCGCGGCCTACCGCGAGATGACCGGGGTGGACTGGGCATCGACCGATGAGTTCCCCGCGCTCACGACGTCTTCGAAGCCATGAGCCGCGTCACCTGCCACATGTCGATCTCGCTCGACGGCTTCGTCGCCGGGCCCGACCAGAGCGCCGACAACCCGATCGGCGTCGGCGGAATGGAGCTGCATCGCTGGCACATAAGCGACGAAGTGGCAACCGAGGCCGATTGGGCGATGCGCGGCGAACTGCTCGCGCCGAAGGGCGCGTACGTGATGGGGCGCAACATGTTCGGACCGATCCGCGGCGAGTGGTCGGACGACTGGCGCGGCTGGTGGGGCGACGAGCCGCCGTACCACGCTCCGGTCTTCGTCCTCACGCACTATGAGCACGAGCCGATCGAGCTCGCGGGCGGGACGACGTTCTACTTCGTCGGCGACGGCTTCGACGCGGCGTTCGCGCGCGCCTCGGAGGCCGCAGGTGATCGCGGAGTCGACATTGCCGGCGGCGCGTCGACCGTGCGCCAGGCGCTTGCGGCAGGCGTGATCGACGAGCTCGTCCTCGACTTCGTCCCCGTCCTGCTCGGCTCCGGTGAGCGGCTCTTCGACGGCGTCGCCGATCCCCGCCTCGAGCCGGTCGAGGTTATCCACTCGCCGCTCGCGACGCACGTCCGCTACCGCGTCGGCCGGTGAGCGCGGGGGGAGTCGAGGCTCCCCGCGTGTCGCGCGTCGACCCCGGCAGCTCCGATGGAAGTTCCGCCTAGGTGTCATTCGCGAACGCAGCGAGGCGGGCAGAGAATTGCCATTCGCGCCCGGCCGCTCAGGCGTCATTCCGGAACACTGGCGCAGGGCGGCGTCCCGTCTCCTGTGGGGCGTCGGGTATAGGTTCGGAGCATGGCGGACGCCTTCGGACAGATGCTCCTCGACGGGACAGGCCCGGAGATCATCGAGCGCGACGACGGGTTCCTCGACGCCGTGAGGATGGTCTACTTCGCACCCGTCGCTCAGTGGCCCGCGGTGGAGCGTCGCGCACTCCGCTGGGTGCACGGCAGGGTGCTTGACGCCGGTGTGGGCGCGGGGCGAGCGGCTCTGGAACTGCAACGCCGTGGAAGGAGCGTCGTCGGGATCGATGTTTCGTCGGGCGCGGTCGAGGTGGCACGTGGACGCGGAGTCCGCGACGTGCGGCTGCTCGCCTTCGAAGACCTTGACGACTCGGTTGGCCATTTCGACACGGTCGTCATGTTCGGTAACAACTTCGGGCTCTTTGGCTCGCCGAGCAAGGCCCGGCGCTTGCTCCGACGGCTCCGCCCGCTGGCCGACAGAATCGTGGCAGGCTCGAATGATCCTTATGCCACGGAGGACCCGGCCCATCTCGCCTATCAGGAGCGCAACCGCAAGCGGGGCCGAATGCCGGGCCAGCTACGGCTGCGTGTTCGCTACCGCGACCTCATCGGGCCTTGGTTCGACTACCTAATCGTCTCACCGGACGAAATGGCCACCATCCTCGAAGGAACACAGTGGCGGATCCGCCGACTGCTCCAAGAGAGCGACAGCGGCTACTACGTGGCCATTCTGGAGTAGACGCTTGCGATCCTGAGGTGGGCCGACGCAGTGGACGGCATCAGGGGTCACTCCCGAACATTGGCCCAAGCGAGCGTCACGCGGCTGGCAGCTAGCGGTCCCCGTGGAAGACCGCTTCGACGTTGTTCCCGTCCGGGTCAATGACGAACGCTGCGTAATACCCGGCGTGGTAATGCGGGCGAAGACCCGGCGCGCCGTTGTCGCGGCCGCCGGCTTCGACAGCGGCGCGGTGGAACTTGTCAACGGTGGCTCGGTCGGCTGCGGAGAAGGCCACATGAACGGGAGCGCCCGGAGGTTCCCCTTCCCCGATCCAGAAATCTCCACCGCCCTCGATGGCGAACCCAGGCCCCTGCGAGCTCTCCACTACCTTCACTCCGAACGGCTCGAGGGCCTGCTCGTAGAAGGTGCGGCTGCGTCTCTCGTCACGTACTCGCAGGGCCAAGTGGTCGATGAGGGGAAGCGTCACGGGCAGTGACACGCCCTCCATCTTAGGGCGCGATCTCCGGGGAACATTCCTGAACGCTGGGGCAAGCGAAGGTCGGCCCTCTCGAATCAATCCGATTCGCCGCCGTTCAACTGGGATGACAATGCCGGTCTGCGATGCGAACCAGCGAGTTCGACAAACTAGGCCGCGAGCAACTCCGAACACTGCTGCCGGATTTCACGCTGGCGACGGGTCTGGTCTTCGAGGTGCCGATCGCTGATCTGCTCCGGGCCTTTCGTTCCAGGGCTCCTCGTACGATCAGACGTCCTTCTACCTGGTCGCCTTTATCCAGCCCCTCTACATACCGGGCGACGAGGTCGTACCGACCTTCAGCGAGCGCTCACCGAGATTCCCGGCCACCGACGCTCTCGGGGAGATCCGATCGTTTGTGACAGGCACGGGGCGCACATTCTTCGAGCAGTTGAGGACGCCCGCCGACTTTTGCGGATTGGCTCGAGCGCGAGGAACGAGGCCACAGGCCGGATCCCTTCGCGCTCGAGGCGTTGGCCTATTCGCGGCCGCTGGCCGGCCAAGCTGAGGTCGCAGGACGCTGGCTTGATCTCACGGCGGAGACTGCCGGCGCGTCCATTCGCCGGGACATCGACGAGGGGCTCTACGCTGAGAACGAGGAGCATCCGCTCCTGACCGTGCGGGAACGGACTGCTCAGCTCTGTGACACTCTCGACGTAAGCGCCCAGGATGCTCTCGTGGTGCTTGAACGCTGGCGCCAAGAAACAGCATCACACCTCGGCCTTTCACAACACCTCGCGCCCGCGCGGACTCGCGCATCGAGGCAGAAGACCCGTTCGTCCTCGGGTGACATTCCCGAACGCTGGCCCAGGCGAGCGAGGCTCAGGCTCAGTCGTTTCGTAGTTGGATCCTCGTCTCTGGCCAGCGCGCCATAACGAAGTCGGCGAGGCTCTGCCCGTCGGGTTCTGGCAGGGCGTTCAGTGTCTCGTGCCCGTCACTGACCCCCCGCACTTTGCGCCCCAGGACTTGGGCTCAATTTATCGGAGACCCGTCCCGAGGTGCGAGACTGGCGTCGGTGCCCGGAGCACAGCTCGAGGACTTCGGATCGGGGCTCACGCCCGTCACCCAGGGCTGGTTCGTCGTCAACGTGCGCGAGGCCGAATGGTGGTTCTCGGAGAGGAGGGGCGCGAGGTGCGCCTTCGAGAGCGAGTACGGCGACCCGCCGGTCGAGTTCGCCCAGTTCGGGATCAACGTCACCGTCCTGGAGCCCGGGCAGACCGGCCTCTACCACGCCGAGTCGAACCAGGAGGCGTTCCTCGTCCTTTCAGGGGAGTGCGCGCTGCTCGTCGAGGACGAGGAGCGACGCCTGCGGCCCTGGGACTTCTTCCATTCTTCCCCGTGGACCGAGCACGCCTTCGTGGGCGCGGGCGAGGGGCCGTGTGTGATCCTGATGGTCGGTTCGCGCTCCGGCCCGGGAGTCCACTACCCGGTGTCGGAGGTCGCGGCGCGCTACGGCGCGAGCGTGGCGGAGGAGACCTCCGACTGGAGGCAGGCGTACGCGACGGTCGAGCGGTTCCGGCGAGAGCGGCCGCCGAACTGGGCTCGTCTGCCATGGGCGTAGATTCCTTCAGGCGTCATTCGCGAACACTCTCACAGCAGGGGTTCCGTACGCAGAAGTCGTGGCGTCCGCCCGGGCGGCGTGAGCTCCATTCATACGATGGTCACATCCGGTGCAATGGACGCGCTCCACAACTCCGGCGAACTGATGTAACGCGACGGGGTCGTCAGGGTGTATCTGGGACGGATGCTCTTCGGAGGCACACAGGAACATGGATGATGCCCAGCTGATCCTCGCCTCGCGGGAGGATCCCAGCGCCTTCAAAGAACTCTACGAGCGCCAAGCAGCACCACTACTCGGATACCTCTACTCGCGCGTCCGTGACGCGGAGGTGGCCGCCGACCTCCTGGCAGAGACGTTTGCCGTGGCCTACGAGCGGCGCTACTCGTTCAAAAACACCGGTCGGCCAGGAGCCGGCTGGCTCTACGGCATCGCCCGCAATGAGCTTTCGCACTACTTCCGGCGACGATCGGTCGATCGGCGCGCGCTCCGCAGGCTCGGGGTTGTCGTTCCGCCGCTTGACGATGAGTCGATTGCCGCCATGGAGGCGTTAGCGGAGGCCGAGAGTCGAGCCCCGGCCCTTAGCGCGGCCATGGCTGAAATGAGCGGGCGGGAGCTCGAGGCCGTCGAGCTACGCGTGGTCGACGAACTCGCCTACCGTGAGATCGCGGCCCGTTTGGGTTGCACCGAAGGTTCTGCTCGGACGCGTGTTCATCGAGGGCTCGCACGTCTCACCGACCTGTTGGGCGTCAACGCGTGACGGACGTTCCCTTCCTCGCACGGCTAGGCGACGCCTTCGATGCGGCGATCGCTACACGCGCGCCACAGCAACCCGTGCTACTGCGCCGGCGGCCGGCGGTGCGTGTGGCATCCGCGCTTGTCGCGGCGCTCGCGTTTGGCGTTCTCCTCGCAACGCCTGCCGTCGGGGTGCGCGGCCACATCGTGCGCCTGTTCAGCGACGCGCCACCGGCTCCCAAACGCGTCAGCAGGTCGTTTGCCGCCCTTGACGCAGGCACTCCGCCGCGCTTCCAAACCGGCGTCTTGGCCGGGCAGGCCCGGAAGGTGATCGACGTGCCGGTCGGCTTCAACACGCGCGCGATTGTCTGGCTCGCGCCCGAGAAGCGCGGCGGCTTCTGCAGCTTGCTGGAGATCGACCGGCCCGACAGGGCAAGGCCCGACGGCGTCGGGGGCGAGTGCACGCCGCTCATGGATCGGCTGAGCGTCGGGACGAGCCTCAACGGCCGCATCTCCCCGACCGGCGAAATCCTCAGCGGGCCAGTTCTCCTCGACGGCTGGGTCGGTCTCCCGAAGGCAGACTCCCTGGAGCTTCGCTTCCAGGACGGAACTGCGGCTGTGATCCCTCTTGTGTGGGTCTCCAGCCCGATAAGCGGCGGCTTCTTCGTCTATTCGATCCCGCCGTTGCATTGGCGAGTCGGCCATCTGCCGACGCAGCTGACGGTTCGCAGCGCGGAGGCGAAGGAGCTCGCGCACGCAGCAGTGAGCGGCATCGATCTGCGTGCCGCGTACGCGCAGCCGTAGCGGAGGCCAGGAAAGGGCGAAGTCGGGCCGCATTAGGCGCTCTGGTGACCTTGCCGCACGCTGCCCCCGGCGGCGCAACGGTTACCCATCCGTGCGGCCGGGAACATCTGCTGAGGTGAAGAACCCGCCGCCGGGTTACACGCGCGTCTGCCCCTACTTGCTGTACGAAGACGCTGCGAGCGCCGTCGAGTATCTGACGACGACGTTCGGCTTCGCTCAGCGCCTGACACAGACGGGCGCCGCTGGCCGGCCGCATACCGAGCTCGTGCTCGGCGACGACGGATTAGTGATGCTCGGGCAGGCCGGAGAGAGCTTCAAGAGCCCGAGACGGCTGGACGCCTATCCGCCGGTGTTGATTCATTTCTACGTGGATGACGTCGATGCTCTGTATAAGCAGGCTCGCGCTGCCGGTGCCGACGTAACCGACCTGGAGATGGCGCCGGTGGGCGACCGTCGGTTCACGGCTACAGATCCCGAGGGGCAGGTCTGGGTGTTCGCGCAGCGCGTCGCCTAGTAGCGCTCGCTTGCTCGACGCCCGGGTGATCTGATCACGTTCACCGTCGTGCCACGCGAAGCCATAGACGGCGAACGCCGCGACGGCACCCCGGTGACGACGGCAAGTGCGGCGAGCACCCTCACGGCCGAAGTCTAAGGCTGCGCCCTTCGCGCCTAGCCGAGCGGGAGGACGAAGAACGCAACCGACACGTAGAGGCAGGCCGTCGCCGCAAGCGTCAGCACATGGAAGAGTTCGTGGTACCCGAAGACACGCGGCACCGGGTCGGGCCGCCGTCGTACGTACACGATTGCGCCGAGCGTGTAGAGGAGGCCTCCGGCGACGACGAGCAGCACGCCCGGGAGCTGCAGCTTCAGCAGCTGCGAGAAGGCGGCCGCGCCGACCCATCCGAGCGCAAGGCCGATCACGGCCGACAGCCACTTGGGCGCGCGCACCCAGAAGAGCTTCAGCAGGATCCCCGCAAGCGCGCCGCCCCAGACGAGCGCCAGGACGGGCACCGCCCATGCCGGCGACATGACCAGAAATGCGAACGGCGTGTAGGCACCCGCGATGAGCAAGTAGACGCCGGCATGGTCGAGGCGTGCGAGCCAGGCGCGCACCGGCGGTGTCCAGGTTGGCCGGTGATAGAGCGCGCTCGCGCCGAAGCAGGTCACGACGCAAGCGGCGAACACGATCGCGGCTGCGCGCGGACGCCCACCGTGGGCCGACAGGACGAGCACGAGGCCCGCCCCGAGCGCAGCGTAGAAGCCGAGCTCGTGAAAGACCCCGCGCAGCTTCGGCTTCACCCGGTTGGCGTTCGCGATCACGACGACAAGTCTAAAAGCTCTTCCGGCAGGTCGAAACTCATACTTAGCGGCGATGGCGAGCATGCGCAGCGGCCAGCTACGCGACGTCGCTCAACGCGTGGCGGACGCCCTGCCGGCCGAGATCGCCGAGGAGGTGGTGCTCACAGGCAGCGTTTCTCGCGGCACTGCGGATGACGTCTCGGACATCGAGATGCTGGTCGTGACGAAGGAGCAGCTCGCGCTACCGACGTGTTTCGAGCTCGCGAGCTCCGCCGGACTGGCCGAGCTGGACACGTGGGGACCGCAGGACGGGCCCACGCGACGGGTGTTCGGGTACCGCGACGGCGTGCCGGTCGAGCTGGTCTGGTGGTCGCGCGAGCATGCCGAGGCGTCCGTCGACGCGTTGTTCCGCGGTGACGCGCCGTCGACGGCCGACGCGCTCGCCTACGGCGTGTCGCTCCGGACATCGGGCCTCCTGGAGACCTGGCAAGCGCGCCTCGGCGACTATCCGGAAGAGCTCGCGGCGGCGCGCATCGAGGAGGCTGCCCTGACCTGGGGCGGCTACGCACCCGCGGGTCTCCTCACGCTCGCCCGCGCTGGTGACCGGCTCGCACTCGTCGAGCGCATGGTCGACGACGCCTCGCGAGTGGTTCGCATCGTGTTCGCGATCAACCGCGTCTGGCAACCGACCCATAAGCGCCTCGCGAGCCGCATCGCATCGCTTCCGATCAAGCCCGACCGTCTCGCGGAGCGGATCGAGGCGGCGCTCACCGAGCCCGACCCGCATCGGGCGCTGCTCGTGTTGACCGAGCTCCAGGCAGAGACGGTCGCCCTGGCCCCCGACGGTCCGAACATCAACCGCGCGCGTCGCTGGCTGGCGGCTGCCGCGCAGGACCTTGCCACGGCCGACCCGACGACAACCTGACCTGGGACAGTCGGCCGGGCCCTAGGGCGTCGTCAGCGCCGCCGGCCGCTCGGCGCGGCGGTACTCGACCTCGTAGCCGAGGCGCCGCGGGATCGCAAGCAGGCCTTCGAGGTCGAGCTCGATGCGCGCGCCGGCCTTCTGGGTGACCTCGTCCTCGATCGGCAGGTCGAAGTCGTCCGCGCCGTAGTCCAGGGCCCGGAACGCCTCCTCGTTCTGGGTCAGGACCGAGGTGCGGATGTGCTCGACGTTGTCGAGGAAGATCCGGCTGAGGGCGATCCAGCGCCAGTACTCCCCGGGCGAGATCTCGCGGCCGCCGAACGCCGTGCCGTAGGGCTTGTACGTCCAGCAGAGGAACGAGAACAGGCCGCCCACCTCGTCCTGGAAGTCGCGTGTCCGCTGCAGGTGCTCGAGCCGCTCGTCGAGTGTCTCGTCAAAGCCGATCACCATCGTCGCCGTCGTGCGCAGGCCGGACTCGACGAGCGCGCGCTGCGCCGCGAAGTAGTCGGCGACGGTGTACTTCCACTTGGCGTGGCGCGCGCGGAAGTCCTCGGTGAGGATCTCGCTGCCGCCGCCGGTGACCCAGTGCACCCCGGCCTCTCGCAGCCGCCCCGCCGCCTCGGCGTACGAGAGGCCGGCCCGGTCGGCGAGGAACACGAACTCCGCGACCGTGAGCGCGTAGAACTCGACCCGATCGCCGTAGCGCTCGCGCACCGAGGCGAAGAGGTCGCAGTAGTAGTCGAGCGGTAGGCGCGGGTTGAAGCCGCCGTTGAAGCCGACGAGGTCGCCGCCGAGCTCGAGCAGCTCGTCCACCTTCGCGAACACGTCCTCGCGCGAGAGCACGTAGCCGCCCTCCTGGTTCGGCAGGACGTAGAAGGCGCAGTAGTCGCACTGAGCGACGCAGACGTTCGTGTAGTTGATGATCCGCATGACCATGTAGGTCGCGCGCCTCGGGTCGTGGTACCGCGCCCGCACCTCGCCTGCCAGCCGCTGCAGCTCCTCGTCGGTCCCGCGCAGCCAGAGCTCCCGCGCCTCGTCGACCGAGATCCGGCTCACGCGAGCACGTCCATGAACGAGCTGACCGAGAAGACCGCCTTGCCCACTCCCGGCTCGCCGTATCCAGGCGGCGGCCGCAGGCCGTTCCGTGCGAGCGCCTCGCGGTAGGCGCCGAGCAGCCGCACGTGGTACTCGAGCGGCGCGCCGTCGGGGTTGTCGCGTCCGAGCGGGGTGGTGGGCTCGGGGCACCACGTCGTGAACCTGGGCGTGACGCCGTGGCCCATGAAGTAGTCGAGCCCCTCGACCGTGGAGGCGATCGCATCCTCCACGCCTTCGAACCCGAACGGCCTGGCCATCTCCACGCCGGCGACGAAGTTCGGGATCACGTTGCTCGGCCCGAAGACCTCGGCCGCGTCCAGGATCCGCCGGTGCCACTCCTCGCGGCCGACGTAACGTTGCTTCCCGGGCGAGATCAGCGAGAAGAGCCGCTTGTCCCAGACCTCGTAGTTCGGGTGGTAGATCGAAACGCCGTAGTCCTTGAAGCGCTGCGCGTCGGCTTTCGGCAGCGCCTGCGCGACGACCTTGCCGATCCACCGGCCTGGAAAGCGCTCCTCGATCGCCTGCGCGTAACGCCCGTAGAAGTCGGCCTCGGCCAGGCCCTCGACGGTGGAGGTGACGGAGCCGCCGGTCAGCGTGTACGCGTGCGACGCGCCGTCGTCGTGGCGGTCGATCAGCTCCAGCGCCTCGAGCACGTCCTCGACCGGCTTCACGCCGGTGTAGGGCCGGCCCGCCTTCTTGTGCTGGCGCCAGTTGTGGTTGATGTCGCAGAAGCCGCACTCCTCGTGCGCGCCGAAGTACTGGCAGAGGCGCAGCACGGTGAGGTAGATCAGGTACCCCCACTCGATCGTGGGCGCTGTCTCCATCACCGTCTTGCCGTTCGCGAGCGCATGGCGGTAGTACTCGGGCATCGGCGGCAGCGTCACGTCCGCGAGGTCGCGGCCCTCGAGCGACAGGCGCAGCCCGCCCTCGGCCCGCGCCACGCGGTACGGCGAGCCCGGGTTGACGCGCACGGAGACGATCGTCCGCCGCAGCTCCCACGGGCCGCCGGTGAGCGCGAGCTCCTCGGGCGGCCGCTGCAACGCGGCGGCCCCCAGGTCGGTGAGCGGCTTCTGGTCGAACGAGAAGATGAAGTACGACTTCGGCTTGACCGCGCCGTCGAGGTTCTCCGTCAGCGCGGACTCGTCGAATGCCATCCCGGTCCGGAGCAGGTCCTCCTTCAGCACGGCCTCGGGCGGGATCTCCGGATAGCGCTCGATCAGGCCCTCGACGAGCTCCGTGCGGGTGCCCACGGTTGCGCTCACGACCGGAACCTACCCTTTACGAAATCCTCACCGCGAAGGGTTGGACTTCTTCGGAGTCCGTAGCTACCGTGGCCGGCGGGTCGTGCTCCGCAGAGTCCTCATCGGAGCCCTGCTGGTAAGCCTCGTCGCCGTCTTCGCTGCGCCGGCACGCGCGGCCACGCAGGTGCTGATGCCGAACGTGAGCTACTCGCGCACGGTGCAGTTCACCGCGCACGGGCCCGTCGTCCTGAACCTCGTCACCGCCCCGCGCCCCGGCGGCCTCTACCAGCTCAGGCCGCTGCTCTCGAACGGGACGATCCTCGGCAAGGAGCGCGTCACCGACATGCAGAAGGACGCCTCCGACTCCGCGACCGTCGTCGGCGTCAACGGCGACCTGTTCAACTTCAAGGACGGCCACCCGAGCGGGATGCTGATGCAGAACCGCGTCCTCGAGAGCCCGCCGTACCGCTTCCGCTCGAGCGTCGGGATCGGCGCCGACGGCAAGCTGAGCGTGCAGCGCGTCTCGTTCTTCGGCTACTGGCAGGGCCTCGGCCAGCGCCGCCCGCTGACGGGGCTGAACCAGCCGCCGCGCGGCGACGGCACCTCGCTCTTCACGCCGGCCTGGGGTGCGTCGACCCCGCGGATCCCGGGAGTCGTCGAGGCGGTCCTGCAGCAGTTCCCGCCCGCCGTGCCCGGTGGGGAGCTGACCGGCACGGTCGCGTTCCAGCGCGGCGGCGGCGGAACGCCGATCCCGCGGAACGGCGCAGTCCTGCTCGCGCGTGGCTCGCAGGTTCCGAAGCTCCAGCAGGAGGCGCCCGGGGGCACGCCCGTGACGACGAGGGTGATCCTCTCGCCGGACTGGCTCGCGAGCGGCGTCACCGACGCGCTCGGCGGCGGCCCGGTGATCGTGCGCAAGGGCAAGGCCGTGTGGACCGCGGGCGAAGACTTCCTGCCGACGCAGCTCGGCCCGCGCAACCCGCGCACGGCGGTCGGCCAGCGCCGCGACGGGAAGATCATCCTGCTCGCGGTCGACGGGCGCCGCCGCGGCTCCAGCGTCGGCATGACGAACTGGGAGCTCGCCCAGGCGATGGTGCGGCTCGGCGCCGTGACCGCGTCCGCGCTCGACGCCGGCGGCTCGACCACCATGGCCTTCGACGGGAAGCTGCTCAACCGGCCGTCCGACCCGGGCGGCGAGCGGCCCGTCGCCGAGACCCTCGCCGTGCTCTACAGCGGCATCTACGCGCCGCCGCCCGCGCTCCCGGTGGTCTCCCCGAACGGCGACGGCTTCGCCGAGCGGCAGCAGCTCTCCTACAAGGTCGTGCGCACCTCGACGGTCACCGCGAGCCTCGTCGGCCCCGGCGGCGCGACCGCCTTCACCGACACCGGCATGCGCGCGCCCGGCAGCTACACGTTCGCCTGGCCGTCGGCGACGCGGCGCCGCACCGCGGAGACCCCGCTCGGCCGCTGGCGCTGGGTCGTCAAGGCGGAGGACAACGCGGGGCAGGAGTCGTCGGTCGAGCGCGCGTTCTGGCTCAACGACACGCTCGGCTTCATCCGCGTGGCGCCGCGGTCGGTGAAGCTGCGGAAGAAGTCGCGCAGGGCCGTCGTGGCGCGCTTCAGGCTCGCGTACCCCGCACGCGTCACACCGTCGGTCTGGACGACGCGGGGGATCCTGATCCGTCGGCTCCCGGCGAGGAACCTGGCCGCCGGCACGCGGGCGGTGTCCTGGAGCGGCCGCTTCCAGAACGGCCGCCTCGTCTACCGCGGCACGTACGTGTTCAAGATCTTCGCGCAGAACGCCTACGGTCCGGTCGACCTGAACCAGCGCTTCGCCGTCCGGCGCTAGCGGAGGGATTGGCGGAACAGCGCTCGTCGCCGGGGCGAGCAGCGCGTTGCGGCGGCACAGTCGGTGTTTCGTCAAGCGCTCCCATCAAGCGGCAACCGTAGACTCGCGCGGTGCTCGTGGCGTCGGTCTCGGGCTCCGTCACCTCCTTCGTCGGCGATCACGGGGTCTACGCGGTCTTTTTGTTGATGGCGATCGACGCCGTCTTCCCGGCTGCGAGCGAGCTCGTGATGGTCTACGCCGGTGCGCTTGCCTCGGGCGCGTTCGCGTCCCAGCACGTCGTCCTGTTCGGGCACGAGATCTCGCCTGGGCTCGGCGCCTACGTGACGATGTCGCTCGCCGGCACGCTCGGGTACCTCGCCGGCTCGATCGGCGGCTGGGCGATCGGCTGTTACGGAGGACGGCCGCTGGTCGAGCAGCATGGGCGTCTGTTCCACCTGGGGCCGGCCCGCTTGGTGCGGGCGGAGGGCTGGTTCGACCGCCACGATCGTTGGGCCGTGCTGCTCGGTCGGATCACTCCGGTCGTCCGCTCGTTCGTGTCGATTCCGGCGGGCGTCTTCGAGATGCCGCTCGCGCCCTACACGCTCTTCACGCTCATCGGCTCGGCCCTTTGGGCATTCGCCTTCGCGGGCATCGGCTACGCGGTGGGCAGCAACTACGAGCGCTTCCACCACTTCTTCGACATCGCGCTCGTTGCAGGAGCCGTCTTGCTGGTGCTGTATCTGGTTCTCCGGCGAGTCTCTAGACTCCGAACCCGTGTCTGACGCCCAGATTCCGCTCGTAGACGTCAAAGCCCAGTACGAGCGCCTCATCCCCGCGATTCTCGAGCGGATGCAGGAGGTGCTCGACTCGGGCATCTTCATCCTTGGCGCGAACGTGACGGCGTTCGAGGAGGAGGCCGCGGACTACCTTGGCGTTCCGCGCACCGTCGGGGTCGCCAACGGCACCGACGCGCTCGTGCTCGCGCTCGACGCGATGGACATCGGCCCCGGCGACGAGGTCATCTGTCCCTCGTTCACCTTCTACGCGACCGCGGAGTCGATCGCCCGCCGCGGCGCGACTCCGGTCTTCGCCGACATCGACCCACTCACGCTCAACCTCGACCCTGAGGACGTGGCCGCGCGCGTCACCGACCGCACGCGCGCGCTGATGCCGGTGCACCTCTTCGGCCGCGTGATGCCGCTCGACCGCCTGGCCGAGCTGGGGATTCCGATCGTCGAGGACGCCGCGCAGGCCTACGGCGCCCAGGGCGTCGCCGAGGTCGGCGCGCTCTCGACCTTCAGCTTCTTCCCGACCAAGAACCTGTTCGCGCTCGGCGACGGCGGCCTGATCGCTGCGACCGACGACCGGCTCGCCGACCGCGTCAAGCTGTTGCGCTTCCACGGCTCCAAGGAGAAGAAGAACTTCGAGGCCGTCGGCTACAACTCGCGCCTCGACGAGCTGCAGGCGGCCGTGCTGCGCCTCTTCCTCGGCGAGATCTCTGGCTGGAACGAGGCGCGGCGCGAGGCCGCGGCGCGGTACGAGGAGCTCGGCCTCGGCGAGCTCTGCGAGCTGCCTGCCGACGACCCTGGCCACGTCTACCACATGTACGTCGTCCGCACGCCGGAGCGCGACCGCTTCCGCGAGGCGCTCGCCGCGGCCGGAATCGGAAACGCCTCGTACTACGTCGTCCCGCTCCACCTGCAGCCGGCGCTGCGCTACCTCGGCTGGAAGGAAGGCTCGCTCCCGGAGACCGAGAAGGCGGCGGCCGAGAACCTCGCGCTGCCGATGTGGGCGGGGATCCCGGCCGAGACGCAGGAGCGCATCGTCAGCGTGATCCGCGAGGCCGCCGCGGTGCGCGCGTGAACCTGGTCAACCGCCACAGGATCTGGCAGCTCGTCGCCGACGCGGGGCTCGTCGCGCTGGCGTGGTGGCTCGCCTTCACGCTCCGCTTCGACTCGCCGACGCCCGTCTACTACGAGACGCTCTTCAAGCGGACGATCCTCGTCGTCGTCGGGATCAAGCTCGCCGTCTTCGTCGCGCTGGGCTTCTACAACCGCTGGTGGCGCTACGTCTCGACGCGCGACATGTGGCGGATCGCGTGGGGGGTGACGCTCGCGACGGTGCTCGCCGACGTTGCCGTCTACCTGATCTCGCCGGTGTCGACGATCAAGCTCCCGCGCGGGATCGCGGCGCTCGACCTCCTGCTGACGTTGGCGTTCATCGCGGGCTCGCGCCTCCTGGCGCGCACGCTGATGGAGCGCCCGACTTCCGGGATCGTCGCCCGCGGCAAGGAGGTGCTGGTGGTCGGGGCCGGCGACGCGGGCCAGCTCGTGATCCGCGAGATGCAGCGCAGCCGCCAGCTCGGCTACACGCCGATCGGGCTGGTCGACGACGACCCGCGCAAGAAGAACCTCCGCATCCACGGCGTGCGGGTGCTGGGCACGACCGACGACCTGCGCCACATCCTGCGCGACAACCGGCCCGACGAGGTGATCCTGGCGATCCCGTCCGCCTCGGGCGAGATGCGCCAGCGGATCGTCAACGTGACGCGCGAGGGGAACGTCCCCGTCAAGACGCTGCCTGGCCTCTACGAGCTGATCTCGGGCGAGAGCGACCTCGCGACGCAGATCCGCCCGGTACAGGTCGAGGACGTGCTCGGCCGCGAGCCGGTCGAGGTCGACCTCGAGACGACGGCCGCGTACCTGAAGGACGCGACCGTGCTCGTTACGGGCGCCGGCGGCTCGATCGGCTCCGAGCTCTGCCGCCAGATCGCGCGCGTCGGGCCGCAGCGACTGATCCTGGTCGACCAGGGCGAGACGGCGCTGTTCGAGATCGAGCGCGAGCTGGTCGACGAGCGCGGCTTCGCGCCGAGCATCCCGGTGCTCGCAGACGTGAAGAGCCGGACGAAGATGCGCCAGGTCTTCGACCGCTACCGGCCGAGCATCGTCTTCCACGCGGCCGCCTATAAGCACGTGCCGCTGATGGAGGCGAACCCGCTCGAGTCGGTGCGTAACAACGCGCTCGGCACGCGGGTCGTCGCCGAGGCCGCCGTGGAGTTCGGCGCGAAGCGCTTCGTGCTCGTCTCGACCGACAAGGCCGTCAACCCGAAGACGGTGATGGGCCAGTCGAAGGCGCTCTGCGAGTGGATCGTCGAGGCCTACGGCGCGCGCGAGGACATCGCCACCCGCTTCGTCGCGGTTCGCTTCGGGAACGTACTCGGCTCCTCGGGCAGCGTGATCCCGATCTTTCGCCGCCAGATCGCGAACGGCGGACCCGTCACCGTCACGCACCCGGAGATGACCCGCTACTTCATGACGATCCCGGAAGCCGCGTCGCTCGTTATCCAGGCCGGCGGGATCGGCGGTCGCGGCGACGTCTTCGTGCTCGACATGGGCGACCCGGTCCGGATCCTCGACCTCGCGATGCAGATGATCCGCCTCTCCGGCAAGGACCCCGAGCGGGACGTGAACGTCGAGATTGTCGGCTCCCGCCCGGGGGAGAAGCTGCACGAGGAGCTCTGGGGGGACGGGGAGACCGTCGTCGCGACCTCCCACCCGAAGATCCTGCGCGTGAGCGGGCCGATCGTCGACGCGGCCTGGCTCGACGACGAGCTCGCGGAGCTCGAGCGGCTGGTCG
>JBJMJY010000029.1:0-11238 GCA_045806105.1 Gaiellaceae bacterium
ACCGTTGACGAGCAGGTTAGGAACCCGGGTCGGCATGACCGTGGGTTCGAGTTCCTTTTCGTCGTAGTTGGGCTGGAAGTCGACGGTTTCCTTGTCGATGTCCGCCATCAGCTCGTGCGCCAGGCGCGACATGCGCGCCTCGGTGTAACGCATCGCCGCGGCGGAGTCGCCGTCGATCGAACCGAAGTTGCCCTGCCCGTCCACGAGCATGTAACGCAGCGAGAACGGCTGCGCCATGCGCACCAGCGTGTCGTACACCGCGGTGTCGCCGTGCGGATGATACTTACCGATGACGTCACCGACGATACGCGCCGACTTGAAGTACGGCTTGTTGCTGTGCGCACCGAGCTCATGCATCGCGTAAAGGACGCGGCGATGCACCGGCTTCAGCCCGTCGCGCACGTCCGGCAGCGCGCGCGAGACGATGACCGACATCGCGTAGTCGAGGAAGCTCGAGCGCATCTCCTGCTCGAGCTCGCGCGGCTCGATGCGGCCTGGGCCTAGCGGTTCGACAGTCGCCATCGGCTAGACGTCGAGGAAGCGAACGTCCTTCGCGTTCTGCTCGATGAACAGCCTGCGCGGCTCGACCTGGTCGCCCATCAGCATCGAGAAGACCTGGTCGGCGGCGGCCGCGTCGTCGACCTCGACCCGGATCAGCATCCGTCGGGCCGGGTCCATCGTCGTCTGCGCCAGCTCCTCCGGGTCCATCTCGCCGAGGCCCTTGAAGCGCCGCACCTGGATGCCCTCCTTGCCGAGCTCCAGCGCGTAGTCGCGCAGCTCCTCGAAGGTCTCGGCGTGCCGGCGCTTCTTGCCGAGCTCGAGGTCGAACGGCGGCGCGCCGACGATCTCGACCAGCCGCGCGTAGGTCTTCCGCAGGTTCGTGTAGACCGGGGAGGCGAGCAGCTCTGCCGGCACGACCACGTGTGTCGCCGCACTGGTCTCGCGCTCGGTCACCTTGATCCGAGCGCCGTCCTCGTCGCTCTCGACGACCGCCACTTCGTAGCCGTTGCCGTCAAGACTCGAGAGTGCGCCCTCGATCTCGCCCGCGATGGCGGCCTCCGTCTCGACGAGCCGATGCTCGATCACGAAGTTGGCCGGCCCGCTGCCGAAGTCGGCGCGCAGCCGCGAGGCCCAGCCCTCGAACTCGTGCAGCGCGCGGCTGAAGCGCATGTAGCGCGCCTCGCTCAGCTTCTGCGTCCTGCCGTCGCGCTCGGTCACGTCGATGTCCTTCACCCGCTCGCGGACGAGCAGCTCCTCGAAATGCGACTCCTTCTCGACGTACTGCTCGCGACCACCGACCCTCACCGCGTAGAGCGGCGGCACCGCGATGTAGACGTAGCCGCCGTCGACGAGCTCGGGCATCTGCCGGTAGAGGAAGGTGAGGATCAGCGTGCGGATGTGCGAACCGTCCACGTCGGCGTCGGTCATGACGATCACGCGGTGGTAGCGGAGCTTGGCGATGTCGAACTCGTCGCCGATGCCGGTGCCGATCGCAGTGATCATCGACTGGATCTCCGCGTTCGAGAGCACCTTGTTGATCCGGTTCTTCTCGGAGTTGATCACCTTCCCGCGCAGCGGCAGGATCGCTTGAAAGGTCCGGTCGCGCGCGTCCACGGCAGAGCCGCCTGCCGAATTGCCCTCGACGAGGAAGATCTCGGCCGACGCCGGGTCGGTGATCTGGCAGTCGGCGAGCTTGCCGGGCAGGGACGAGCTCTCGAGCGCGCTCTTGCGGCGCGTCAGCTCGCGGGCCTTGCGGGCAGCCTGGCGCGCGCGCGACGCCGAGATCGCCTTGTCGATGATCCGTTTCGCGTCGCTCGGGTTCTCCTCGAAGTACTCGGCGAGCCGCTGGTTGACCGTCTGCTCGACGAGCCCGCGCACCCACGGGTTGCCGAGCTTCGTCTTCGTCTGCCCCTCGAACTGCGGCTCGCGCAGCTTCACCGAGAGCACCGCCGCGAGTCCCTCCCGCACGTCCTCGCCCTCGAGGTTGTCCTCCTTGTCCTTCAGCAGGCCCTTCGCTCGCGCGTAGTCGTTGAGCGTGCGCGTCAGGGCGCTCTTGAAACCGGACAGGTGCGATCCGCCCTCGGTCGTGTTGATGTTGTTGGCGAAGGTGAAGACCGACTCCTGGTACGAGGAGTTCCACTGCATCGCCACCTCGACGTCGCCCTGGTCGTTCTCGCCCTCGAAGTAGACGATCCCCTTGTGCACCGGGTCCTTCGACCGGTTCACGTGCGAGACGAAGTCGCGGATGCCGCCCTCGTAGTGGAACTCGTGCTTCTCGTCACCCTCGCGCTCGTCGTAAAGAACGATGCGCAGGCCCTTCGTCAGGAACGCGGTCTCGCGCAGGCGCTGGACCAGCGTCTCGGTCGACCACTCGAGCTCCTCGAAGACGTCGCCGTCGGGCAGGAACGAGATCGTCGTACCCGTGTCCTTGGCGACGCCGGCCTTCTTCAGGTCGGTCGTGGGCTCGCCGCGCGCGAACTCCTGGCGGTAGATCTTGCCGTCGCGCCTGACCTCGACCGTCAGCCACTCCGAGAGCGCGTTGACGACCGAGACGCCGACGCCGTGGAGGCCGCCGGAGACCTTGTAGCCCTCGCCGCCGAACTTGCCGCCGGCGTGGAGCTTCGTCAGCACTACCGTCACGGCCGGCAGGCCCTGGTCGGCCATCACGTCGACCGGAATGCCCGAGCCGTTGTCCGCGATCGTCACGGACGTGTCGGGGTGAATGGTCATCTCGATCGTGCTGGCGCGGCCCGCCATGGCCTCGTCGACGGCGTTGTCGATCACCTCGTAGGCGAGCTGGTGGAGCCCGCGAGGGCCAGTCGAGCCGATGTACATGCCCGGCCGCAGCCGGACCGGCTCAAGGCCCTCGAGAACGGTGATGTCCTTGGCGGTATAGGAAGCTTTAGCCATGAAAAAAGCCCTGCAACTTACGCATTTCCGGGCTGAGGGAAGTCTACCAGACCGAGCGGCCGTCAGCGGCTGCCGCGAGGCTCATCCGCGCCGCTTTTTCTACCGATTTGCGGAGTTCTTCCGACGCAATCGGCGCCGCCAGGTCGTGGGCCGCACGTGCGTCCTCGGCTGTGGGCTCCAGCGGCGGCTTCCGCGGCGCCTCCGAGGCCTCCACGCCGAGCTCTGGGAGCGGTCCCGGGGCGAAGCGCAACCGCGGCGGAGCGGCCTCGTCGAGAGCGTCACGCAAGCGCTCCGAGATGTCGGCCTCCAGCTGCTGGAGCTCGAACGCCCAGGTGGACGACGCGGCGTTCACGTGCAGCGTCCCGTCCCGCGCGAGCCGCGCTGGCCAGGCGTTCGCGGCGACCGTCTCGCCCACCGCCGCCGGCCACGCCCCGACGACGTCGGCCATCTTGCCCGCGCTGCCGAAACGGCCGAGCTCGCGCTTGACGTCGCGCCCGATCCGCTCCATCACGCCGCCCGCACCTCGCTCGTGCCGTCGTCGCGCTGCGCGACCTCCAGCAGCTGCGAGGGCTCGCCCGGAAGCGCGCCGCGGCTCGCGCTCGTGACGAAGGCTTGCCCGCCCGCGCGAAGCCGCTCGACGAGGACGCGGCGGCGGTCGCCGTCGAGCTCCGAGAGCACATCGTCGAGCAGGAGCAGCGGCCTCGTTCCGCGCTGCTCCTCGAACAGCTCCGCCTCGCCGAGCAGGAGCGCGAGCACCGCCAGCCGCTGCTCGCCCTGCGAGCCGAACGTACGCAGGTCGCGGCCCACGGAGAGGACGCCGAGGTCGTCGAGATGCGGGCCGAGACCCGTTGCGCCGCGCTCGAGATCGCGGTCGACGCGAGCCTCGAGCTCGTCCGCGCTGGGCGCCTCGCCCTCGTAGCACAGCTCGGCTTCCGGCAGGCCGAGCTCACCCGCCCGCTCGGCGAACCGCGGCTGCAGCGCGGCGACGGTCTCGTGCCGTCCGGCCACCAGCTCCGCCCCGAGGCGGCTGACCTGCTCGTTCCAGGGCGCCAGCGCCTCACGCGTCGAGAACCCTTGCGCGACCCGCCGCAGTGCCGCGTTCCGCTGCCCGACCGCCGCGCCGTACTCGGCCGAGAGGCCGGCGCGGGCCGGGGAAAGGCGACCGAGCACGCGGTCGAAGTACGCTCGCCTCGCGGCAGGCCCACCCTTCACGACGACCAGCCGGTCGGGCGTGAAGACGAGCGTGGCCACCTCCCCGCGCAGCTGCTCGGCGGCGCGCAGCCTGGCGCCGTTCAGCGTCGCACGCTTGCCGCTCCCGAGCTCGAGCGTCACCTCGAGATCGAGCGGGACACCGGCGCGGTCGCCGCGCAGCGCGATGCGCGCCGCGTCGCAGCCGAAGCGAACGAGCTGCGCATCGGCTCGAGTCCGCGGCGAGAAGCCCTGCGTGCCGACGTGCAGCGACTCGAGCAGGTTCGTCTTTCCGGCCCCGTTCGGCCCCGTCACGAGCACGAGCCCCGGCGAGAGCTCCAGGTCGAGCTTCGCGTAGGAGCGGTAGTCCCTGAGCGCGACCGCGGCGACGATCAGCCCGCCGAGGCACCGGGTGCGGTGCCGCCCTCAGGGCGTTCGGGCTCCGCCCGGACGCCCGTCTGAAATGACCGGTCGACCGGCTGAATGTGCTTACCCCGCCAAACGAATCGGCATGATCAGGTAGAGGAAGTCGTCGGCCTCGCCTTGCAGGACGGCCGGGCGCAATGGGCTGATCAGCTTCAGCCGCAGCTGCTCACCGCCGACCGACTCGATCCCGTCACGCAGGAACTCGGCGTTGAACCCGATCTCGAGCGACTCGCCGGAGAACGACACCGGCAGCGACTCGCGCGCCTCGCCGACGTCCTGCGTCTGCGCCGACACGGTCAGCTCGCCGTCTCCGAACCGCAGCCGCAGCGGCGAGTTGCGCTGTGCCATCACGGCCACGCGGCGGACGACGTCCAGCAGCTCCTCACGCGGCAGCATGAGCTCATGGTCGAAGGTCTCCGGCACGAGCTGCCGGTAGTTCGGGAACTGCCCATCGATGCGGCGCGTCGTCAGCAGCGCGTCGCCGGTGGAGAAGACGACCTGGTTCTCGTGCACGCCGAGCTCGATCCCCTCGCCGGCCTGCGCGATGCGCGTCAGCTCGCCGAGCGCGCGCGCCGGCACGATCGCCTCCAGCTCCGGCACCGAGCCCTCGGTCGGCGTCTCCTTGACCGAGAGCCGGTACGAGTCGGTCGCGGCCATGACGAGCTTGCCCGGCTCGAAGCGCATCAGCACGCCCGTCAGCACCGGCCGTGACTCGTCGCGCGAGGCGGAGCGGCTGACTCGCGCCACGGTCTCCAGCAGCGTCGCACGGTCGACCT
Organism: Gaiellaceae bacterium; assembly: GCA_045806105.1. Classification (GTDB taxonomy): domain Bacteria; phylum Actinomycetota; class Thermoleophilia; order Gaiellales; family Gaiellaceae; genus AC-32. The sequence continues at coordinate 5,301 of JBJMJY010000029.1, forward strand.
CGTGCCGATCGGCGGCCTGGGCGTCCGGGAGGCGCGGGAAGTCCTCGGCGTTGTAGGTGTGCAGACGGTACGTCGCCGAGCCCGAGCGAATCTCGACCGCGGCCTCCTCCAGCTTGTGCTCGACCGAGACCTCGGCGTCTGGAAGCAGCCGCGCGAGCTCGAGCAGCAGCCTGCCGGGGACGACGACCGACCCCTCCGTCTCGACCTGCGCCTCGAGCGACGTGCGCAGCGACAGCTCCATGTCGGTGGCGGCGAGATCGAGCTTGCCGCCCGAGGCCTGCAGCAGAATGCCAGCCAGGATCTGGACGGTGGTGCGCGTCGAGACGCCGCGCGAGACGATTCCCAGTGCACGGGTCAACTCGTCTCGCGAGCAGGTGGCCTTGAGGGTGCCCTGTGCAACCACAGCTTCTGCTTCCATCATTTATGAAATTCCTTTGTCGTAGTAATAGGGAGTGTGGAGCACGGGGATGATGCCTTGTTCCCGCTTGCGGAGCGGGGTTGCGCTGTGGGTGCAGTCTGGGGAGGAAACCGCCTTGTCTACAGGCGCCGCGCGGGGCCGCCGGAACGTCCACAGTTTCACCGCGCCTGCTTGACGCGCGCAGTCAGTTCTTGCACCAGGTTGTACACATCCCGGTCCTCGCGGATCATGCGCGCGATCTTCGAGGTCGCGTGGATCACGGTGGTGTGGTCGCGCCCGCCGAACTGCTTGCCGATCTTCGGGAGCGACGAGTCGGTGAGCTCGCGTGAGAGGTACATCGCGACCTGGCGTGGATAGACGATGTTCTGAGAGCGCCGGTCGCCGCAAAGCTCGTCCAGCGAGAGGCCGAAGCGCTCGGAGACGAGCTCCTGGATCCGCTCGATCGAGACCTGCCGTACCTCGCCCTGCGGGAAGACGTCCTTCAGCACGTCCTGCGCGAGCTCCTCGGTCATCGGCCGGCCGGTGAGGGACGAGAACGCGACCACGCGCGTCAGCGCGCCCTCCAGCTCGCGGATGTTCGAGGAGATGCGACCGGCGATGAACTCGAGCACCTTCGGCTCGGGCACGTGGATCCGGTCGGCCATCACCTTCTTGCGGAGGATGGCGATGCGCGTCTCGAGGTCGGGGGGCTGGATGTCCGTGATCAGCCCCCACTCGAACCGCGACCGCAGCCGCTCCTCGAGCGTCGAGATCTCCCGCGGCGGTCGGTCGGACGAGATCACGATCTGTCCGCCGGCCTCGTAGATCGAGTTGAAGGTGTGGAAGAACTCCTCCTGGATCCGCTCCTTGTGCTCGAAGAACTGGATGTCGTCGATCAGGAGCAGGTCGTGGGCGCGGTAGCGCTGCTTGAAACCCTCGATGCGCTTGTCGCGGAGCGCGTTGATGAAGTCGTTCATGAAGGTCTCGCTCGTCACGTAGCGCACCGAGAGCTCGCCCTGGTGCTCGCTGACGTACTGCGCGATCGCCTGCAGAAGGTGCGTCTTGCCGAGCCCGGTGCCGCCGTAGATGAAGAGCGGGTTGTATGCCTGCGCCGGCGCTTCGGCGACCGCGAGCGCCGCGGCGTGCGCGAAGCGGTTCGAGGAGCCGATCACGAACGAGTCGAACGTGTACTTGGGGTTGAGCCCGACGCCGGCCGGCTCGCGACGCTGCACGTCGACCGGCTCGGCCTGCTCGCGCTCCGACTCGGCGACCGCGAGCTGGACCCGCCGCTCGTGGCCGGTCGCGTCGCCGACCGCGGCGCTGATCAGGCCGATGAAGTGGCCCTCGATCCAGCCGCGGGTGAAGTCGTTCGGAACGGCGAGGGTGAATTCGTCGTCGTTCAGCTCGAGACCCTCGACGTGGTCGAACCACGTGCGGTACGTGGTCTCGTTGAGGGCGCCCCTGAGCCGACCAGATACCTCGCTCCACAGGCCTTGCGCAGTCAGCTCGATTTGGGGCTCCACGCGGCCGGACGCACTCCTTGCTGGGGGGACGAGCGAGGGCCGAGCATAGCAGCGTGTCGGCGCCGCTACAACGCGTCCGGGGGACGGCGCTTCGTGGAGAAAAAGTTGGAGATTTGCAGGGGAAAGTACGCCCTCCACACATGCGTCCACAGGTGTGGACGATGCTGCCGGATGAGGCGACGCTTGCATCGGTCCGAGCGCCGCCTGCGCCACGAATCGCACCTCGCTTGTGCGCCTCCGGATCTGTGGAGAACCACCCCTCGCGCCTCGTCTATACTGGCTGCGCGCCGCCCGAGAAACGGGCGGTTCTTCTTCCCTCCTTCGACTGTGAAACGGACCTACCAGCCCAACGTGCGCAGGCGGAAGCGCCGGCACGGTTTCCGCGCGAGGATGTCCACGCGCGCGGGCCGCGCGATCCTGAAGCGCCGCCGCGCCCGCGGCCGCAAGCGCCTCTCGGCCTGACTCGCTGGACGCGCGCGTGCAACGCCGCCACCGCCTCTCGCGCTCGCGCGATTTCGACGCGGTCTACCGGCACGGCCGGTCCGTCTCGACGCGCTACCTGACCCTCTACTGGTTCACGCGCGAAGACGAACCGGAAGCGGTGGCCAGGCTCGGCCTCGCCGTGCCGAAGGCCGTAGGCCCGGCGGTGGTGCGCAACAAGATGAAGCGCCAGCTGCGCGAGCTCTTCCGCTCCCGCGTCGAGACGCTGCCACAGGATCGGGACTACGTGCTTGTCGTACGGCCCGGGCTCGCCGAGGCCGTCGAGGCACGCGGCTTCGACTGGCTCGGCGAGCGCGTCGACGAGATCCTCGGAAAGGCCGAGGCATGAGGCGCCGCTTGCGGTGCCGGTTTCAGGACGTGCGGGTTTGTCCGCTCGTCCGTCTGCGCAGCGGACCGGGAACGCTGCGCCGTGAGGTGACGCTGTGAGAGTCGCCTTGCGCGCGCCGTCCTACCTCGGCCTCTGCCTCGTCCACGCGTGGCGCTGGAGCTTCGGGCTGCTGTCGCACGGCTCTTGCAAGTACCACCCGACCTGCTCGCAGTACGCGCTCGACGCGCTGCGGCAATACGGGCTCGTCCGCGGCGCGATCCTCGCCGGCTGGCGGCTGCTGCGCTGCAATCCGTGGAGCCGCGGCGGTGTCGACTACGCGTACGACCAGAGGCTCTTCCGGTGATCCTCGCGCACATCCTCACGCCGCTCGAGGACCTGCTTCGCAACGTTCTCGAATGGCTCGGCCCGCACGGTGCGATCGGCCTCCCCTGGTCGTGGTCGATCGTCGCGCTGACGGTGATCGTTCGCCTCGTGCTCGTGCCGCTGACCGTCCGCCAGATCCACTCGATGCAGAACCTCCAGCGGCACGCGCCGCAGATGAAGGAGATCCAGAAGAAGTACAAGGCCGACAAGAAGCGGCAGCAGGAAGAGCTGATGAAGTTCTACCGCGAGAACAACATCAACCCGGCCGCATCGTGCCTGCCGCTGCTGGCGCAGTTCCCGGTCTTCATCGCCCTCTACCTGGTGCTGAAGCACTTCCCGCACGAGCCCGGCGACAACCTCGACTGGCTCGGGCTCTGGACGATCACCGACAAGGCCTCGGAGGGCTGGGGACCGGTGCTGGTCGCCGTCTATGCGCTCAGCCAGCTCGCGTCGAGCTACTTCATGAGCGCGACGGCCGAGCGGGCGCAGCGGATCATGCTGCTGATCCTCCCGATCGCGTTCATCCCGTTCATCATCAACTTCAAGATCGGCCTCATCCTCTACTGGATGACGACCAACCTGTGGACGGTCGGCCAGGGCCTGATCACGCGCCGGCTGATGCCGCGGACGGCGGTGCCCGACCGCCGCTCCTCCCGCACGCCGCCGAAGGAGGCCGCACCCGCACCCGCGGTCGCGCCCGAGGAGACGTCCGAGCCGGCCGCGGCTCCGGCCTCCTCGTCGCAGCCGCGCCGGGTCAAGCGCAAGAAGAAGAAGGCGAGACCCCGCCGGTGACCCGCTACGCGTCTGGTTTGGTTGCCCGGACTCGCATCCGGAGACCTATGTGATCGAACAGTCGGACGCGTCATGAGCGAAACGGAGTCGCTCCAGGTCGAGGCGACCGGCGAGACCGTCGGCGAGGCGAAGTGGGCTGCGCTGCGCGAGCTGGAGAAGCTCCAGCCCGGGGTCGACAAGGCGGCGGTCAAGTTCCAGGTGGTTTCCGAGGGCGAGCGCGGACTGCTCGGGGTCGGCTACGCGCCGGCGCGCGTGGTCGCGTCTGTCGAGGCGGCCGCAGTCGTCGAGGCTCCCGCCGCCGAGCCCGTCGACGAGAGCGAGCAGGCCGCCGAGGTGCGCGAGGTGGTCGAGCGGATCCTCAACGGGATCGGCGTGCAGGCGCGAATCGAGATCACGGAGACCGACGAGACGCTGACGGCGACCCTCGTCGGGCGCGATCTCGGCCTCGCGATCGGCAAGCACGGCCAGACCATCGATGCGATCCAGTACCTCTCGAACGCGATCGTCTGGCGCCACCGCGGCGACGAGCGCAAGGCGGTCGTGGTGGACGCCGCGGGCTACCGCGCGCGGCGGGAGGCGACTCTCGAGGCGCTGGCGAAGCGGAGCGCGGAGCGGGCGATCTCGTCCGCGCGCTCGGTAGAGCTCGAGCCGATGACGGCGGTCGAGCGCAAGGTCGTCCACGTCTACCTGAAGGACCTCGAGGGCGTGGTCACGCGCAGCGAGGGCACCGAGCCCAATCGCTTCGTCGTGATCGACCCCGTGTGATCGAGCGCTGGCTCGCCGACCTCGTCGCCACACCCGGTCTGACGGCAGTCGCCGGCGAGGAGGCGCGCCGGGTGCACGTCGACGAGAGCCTCGCCGCGCTCGAGACGGTGAGGCGGTTCGAGGGGCCGATCGTCGACGTGGGCTCGGGCGGCGGCGCTCCCGGGATCCCGCTCGCGCATGCTTTGCCCGAGCGCGACGTAACGCTGCTCGAGGCGACGCGGCGGAAGTGCGAGTTCCTGGAGCGCTGGGCGCGCGAGCTGCCGAACGCGCGGGTGGTCTGTGGCCGCGCGGAGGAGCAGCCGCTGGATTCGTGGGGAGTGGCGGTCGCGAAGGCACTCGCACCGCCGCCGGTCGCTGCCGAGTGGTGCCTGCCGCTGGTCGCGACGGGTGGTGCCGCCGTGCTCTATGTCGGCCCGACCGCGCAGGCCGACCGCGTGGCGCTCGTGGCGGAACGGCTCGCCGCGGAGCTCGTCGAGTCGTCGCCGGGCCTGCTGGTGCTGCGCAAGCTCGGGCTCACACCCCCGGGCTTCCCGAGACGCCCGGGCCTGGCCAGGAAACGTCCGCTCGCGTAGCTAGCGTGGACGCATGCCCGGCCGGGTCTATGCGCTTGCCAATCAGAAGGGTGGCGTCGGCAAGACGACGACCGCGATCAACCTCGCCGCGTGCCTCGCGGAGGCCGGCGAGAAGACGCTCGTCGTCGACCTCGACCCGCAGGCGAATGCGACCTCCGGGCTCGGCGAGCGGGCGAACGGCACCTCCTCGCTCGACCTGCTCGATGGGATTCCGCTGCCCAAGCTCGCGAAGGCCACGCGTTTCGCCCGGCTCGACCTGGTCCCGTCGAGGCCGGAGCTGGCCGGCGCGGCGATAGAGCTCGCGCGCCGTTCCGACGGCGAGCGCTTCCTGGCCGAGGCGCTGGCGGGTGCCGCGACCGAGTACGCCTTCGTCTTCGTCGACTGCCCGCCCTCGCTCGGGCCGCTGACGGTGAACGCTCTGGCCGCCGCCGACCGCGTGCTCGTGCCGGTGCAGGCCGAGTACTACGCACTCGAGGGTCTCGCCCAGCTGGTGGAGTCGATCGAGCTCATACGCCGCTCCCTCAACCCCGCTCTCCGCATCGGCGGCGTGCTGATCACGATGGCCGACGGCCGCACCCGGCTGTCCGCCGAGGTCACCTCCGAAGTGCGCCGCCACTTCGGCGACCTCGTCTTCCGGACGGCCGTGCCGCGCAGCGTCCGTGTGGCCGAGGCGCCGAGCCACGGCCTGCCGGTGATC
>JBJMJY010000030.1:0-9738 GCA_045806105.1 Gaiellaceae bacterium
AGGCGTGATCGCGGGCGGCGGCGTCCGCGCCGTGCTGGAGCTGGCCGGGATCCGCGACATCCTCGCGAAGAGCCTCGGCACGACGAACCCGATCAACATGCTCAAGGCGACGGTGCAGGGCCTGCAGAGCCTGCGCCGCCCTGACGAGGTCGCCGCAACACGCGGGCTGACGATCAGCCAGGTGTTGCCCGTCGCGGCCAGGAAGGACGAGGAGGAAGAGGCTCCGGCAGTGCAGGCGGCCGCCGAGCCGGAGACGAGCGATGGCGAAGCTGAAGATCACGCAGACGCGTAGCGCAATCGGCCAGACGAAGCGGCATCGCGGGACGCTGCGCGCCCTTGGCCTGGGCAAGATCGGCCGCAGCGCGGAGCACGCGGAGAGCCCGCAGCTCGCCGGTATGCTGAGGAAGGTCCGTCATCTCGTGCGAGTGGACTCCGATGCCTGACGACCTGAACCTCTCGAACCTGAAGCCCGCGCAGGCGCGCAGGGACCGCAAGCGCATCGGCCGCGGGTTGGGCTCGGGCAAGGGCCGCTACTCCGGGCGGGGGCTGAAGGGCCAGAAGTCACGCTCGGGCTCGCACAAGATGCGGCCTGGCTTCGAGGGCGGCCAGAACCCGCTCTACATGCGGCTCGGCAAGCAGCGAGGCCAGTACTCGAAGGACGCCATGCCGGTCGGCCCGCACCGCACGTCGACGCAGCCGGTGAACGTCGCGGCGCTCGAGGAGCGCTTCGAAGCAGGCGCGGAGGTGACGCTCGAGACGCTCGTCGAGAAGGGTCTGATCCGCAACACGCGGATCGACGTCAAGCTGCTCGGCCAGGGGGAGCTGAAGAAGAAGCTCAGCATCACGGTGCACGCTGCATCGGCGAGCGCGCGAGAGAAGGTCGAGGCTGCCGGCGGCTCGCTCACGTTGCTGCGCGAGCCGAAGGAGCGCAGGCCCAAGCGCCGGCCGCCCACCGCCGCGCCCGCGGGCAAGGCTGCGCCCGAGCCGGAGGAGACGCAGGAGCAGGAGCCGGAGGCCGAGGCTCCGGAGGAGGAGGAGAGCTAGGTGTTCTCCTGGCTCGGCAACGCCTGGCGCGTCCCCGAGCTGCGCCGCCGCGTCCTCTTCACGGCACTCATCCTCGCCCTCTACCGGCTGGGGTCGTGGATCCCTGCGCCGGGGGTCGACTCCGACCAGATCAAGAACTACTTCAACAACCAGGGCGGCACGATCCTCGGCCTGCTGAACGTCTTCTCGGGAGGCGCGCTCTCGCAGTTCTCCCTGTTCGCGCTCGGGATCATGCCCTACGTCACCGCCTCGATCATCCTGCAGCTCCTGACGGTCGTGATCCCGAAGCTGGAGCAGCTGCAGAAGGAGGGCGAGGCCGGCTACGCCAAGATCAACCAGTACACGCGGTACTCCACGGTCGGTCTCGCGGCCGCGCAGGCGACTGGCTACGCGTACCTCTTCCAACGCCAGGGCGCGCTGACGAACAACTCCGGGCGGCTTGTCCTGATCATCATCACGCTCACGGCCGGCACGACGCTGCTGATGTACATGGGCGAGCTGATCACGAAGCGCGGGATCGGTAACGGCATCTCGCTGCTGATCTTCGCGTCGATCCTCGTCTCGGCGCCCGCAGGCGTGACCGCCTGGTACAACGGCGGGCCGATGGAGAAGCTGTTCTTCCCGCTGCTCGCGATCGGGATCATCGTGGCGGTCGTCTTCATCCAGGAAGGCCAGCGCCGGATTCCGATCCAGTACGCGAAGCGAATGGTGGGCCGGAAGATGACGAGCGGCGAGTCGACCTACATGCCGCTGCGCGTGAACATGGCGGGCGTCATCCCGATCATCTTCGCCGCCGCGGTAATGGCCTTCCCCCCGACGATCGGGCAGTACTTCCCGCAGACGCAGGGCTTCGTCAACCGGCATTTCCAGCCCTCGAGCCTCACCTACCTCGGGCTCGAGGCGTTCCTGATCATCGTCTTCACCTACTTCTACACGGCTGTCCAGTTCAATCCGGTCGACCAGGCCGACAACCTGCGCAAGCACGGCGGCTACATCCCGGGAATCCGCCCAGGCCCGCCCACGGCCCAGTACCTCGACCGCGTGCTGACGCGGCTGACGCTGCCCGGCTCGATCTACCTCGCGGCGGTCGCGGTGCTGCCGAGCATCTTCATCCGGTACGGCGGCTTCTCGCAGGCGACCTCGCGGGCCCTCGGCGGAACCTCGGTGCTGATCGTGGTCGGCGTCGCCCTCGACACGATGCGCCAGATGGAGTCGCAGATGATGATGCGCTCGTACGAAGGCTTCTTGAAGTGACGCCAGCGGGCACGACTCGGCCAGACCGGCGGCTCTAGTAGTGGCGAACATCCTGCTGCTCGGCCCGCAGGGGGCCGGCAAGGGAACTCAGGGGAAGCTGATCTCGGCGGAGTACGGCATCCCGCACGTGGCGACGGGCGACATGCTGCGCGCCGCGATGGCGGCGGGGACCGAGCTCGGCCGGCAGGTGAAGCCCATCTACGACTCGGGCCGCTTGGTGCCCGACGACCTGATGATCGCGCTTATCCGCGAGCGCCTCGGCGAGGAGGACGCGCGCGAGGGCTTCGTGCTCGACGGCTTCCCGCGGACGATGGCTCAGGCGGAGGCGCTCGAGGAGATGTTGCGCGAGATCGGCCGCGACCTCGACGTCGTCTTCGAGTTCCAGCTCCCCGACCAGGTCGGGCGCGAGCGGATGCTGAAGCGGGCCGCGGAGGAGGGCCGCACGGACGACACGCCTGAGGCGATCGACGAGCGGCTGCGGCTCTACCACGAGGAGACCGAGCCGCTGATCGAGTACTACCGCTCGCGCGGCCACCTCGTCGGCATCCACGCCGACCGGCCCGTGAATGAGGTCTTCTCCGAGCTGCAGCAGGCACTCGAGCAGGTGGCCGTCAGGTGATCATCCGCAAGGCCTCCGGTGAGATCGAGCGGATGGCCCGGGCGGGCGAGGTCGTGGCCGACACGCTTGCCTTGATCGGCGAGCATGCGCGGCCGGGCGTGACCACGCAGGAGCTCGATGAGCTCGCGGACGAGCACGTCCGCTCGCGCGGCGGGACGCCGACCTTCAAGGGCTACCGCGGCTACCCCGCGTCGATCTGCACGTCGCCGAACGCGATGGTCGTCCACGGGATTCCGGGGCTGTACACGCTCAGGGACGGCGACGTCCTCTCCGTCGACGTCGGCGTGACGCTCGACGGCTTCGTCGCCGACTCCGCCTACACCTTCCCGATCGGCGAGATCACGGCCGAGGCCGAGCGGCTGCTCGACGGCTGCCAGGCCGCGCTCGCGGCCGGGATCGAGCAGTGCCGCGTCGGCAAGCGGCTCTCCGACATCTCCCACGCGATCCAGGTCGCGACCGAGGAGCAGGGCTTCTCCGTCGTCCGCAGCCTCGTCGGCCACGGCGTCGGGCGCTCGATGCACGAGGAGCCGCAGATCCCGAACTACGGGGAGCCGGGTCGCGGGCCGCTGCTGGCCGAGGGCATGACGTTCGCGATCGAGCCGATGATCACCGCCGGCGGTCCCGAGGTCGTCCTCCACGACGACGAGTGGTCGATCTCGACCGCCGACGACTCGCTGGCCGCGCACTTCGAGCACACCGTCGCGATCACCGCCGACGGGCCGCGCATCCTCACCGCCGCGACCTCGGCGGTTCGTTCGTGACGGACCCTCGCGTCGAGCAGTACTCGAAGCTGCTCGTGGAGACCTGCGTCGACGTTCAGCCGGGCTGGCAGGTGCTCGTCACCGGCGGCGTCCTCGCGCGGCCGCTGCTCGAGGCTGTCAGCCGGGAGGTCGCCCGGCGCGGGGCGTACGTGATTCAGCGCGCGACCTTCGCCGGAGTGGGGATCAACGTCCCGTGGGCGCTCGAAGCGCCCGATGAGCTGCTGTCGGAGCCGTCCGGCATCGACGCCTACACGCTGAAGCACGCCGACGCGCTGGTCGCCGTTGAGGCGCCGGAGAACACGCGTGAGCTGAGCGCCCTGCCGCAGGAGCGCCTCGCCAAGATCCAGGCCGGCATGCGCCCGCACCTAGAACGCGTGCTGACGATGGAGCTGAAGTGGGTGGGCTGCCAGTACCCGACGCCCGCGCTCGCCCAGGAGGCCGGGATGTCGCTGGCCGAGTTCGAGGAGTTCCTCTACGGCGCCTGCCTCCTGAACTGGGACGCGGAACGGGAACGGATGCGCCGCTTCGCCGAACCCTTCGACAATGCCGACGAGGTGCGTCTCGTCGCGGGCGAGACCGACCTGCGGCTCTCGATCGCCGGCCGCAGGATGGAGATCGACGCCGGCAGCGCCAACATGCCCGGCGGCGAGTTCTTCACCTCGCCGATCGAGGACTCGGCCGAGGGCGAGATCGTCTTCGGCGAGTTCCCCGCCGTCTACACCGGCCGCGAGGTGCAGGGAATCCGGCTGCGCTTCGACGGCGGCAAGGTCGTCGACGCCTCGGCCGAGGTCAACGAGGAGTTCCTGCTCGAGATGCTCGACCGCGACGAGGGCGCGCGCCGGCTCGGGGAGCTGGGGATCGGCTGCAACCCCGGCATCACGCGCCACATGAAGAACACACTCTTCGACGAGAAGATCGACGGCACCGTCCACCTCGCGCTCGGGAACGGCCTGCCCGACGTGGGCGGGAAGAACCAGAGCCAGATCCACTGGGACATCGTCAAGGAGATGCGCCGCGAGGGGAGCCGCATCGAGCTCGACGGCGAGGTCGTCCAGGAAAGCGGCCGCTGGCGAATCTGAGGCGTCGCTTGCGATGCCGCCTGGAGGGCGGGAGGGGCTTGCCCGTGCGCCCGTCTCGCCCCGAGTTGCCACGGCATTACCAACCGGAGAGGCGATCCCGCTGGCATAAACGGTTTGCTACCATGGTCAGCCGCGGCGGAAGCCGTGTTTTTTCGTGTCTAGGAGCGAGGTCGCTTGGCTCAGAAGGAAGAGAAGATCGAGGTGGAGGGCGAGGTCGTCGAGTCGCTCCCGAGCACCATGTTCAGGGTGCAGGTGGACGGCATGGACGGCACCGTCCTCGCCACGATCGCCGGCAAGATGCGCAAGCACTACATCCGCATCCTTCCGGGCGACCGCGTGAAAGTGGAGCTCTCCCCCTACGACCTCACTCGAGGAAGGATCACGTACCGACACCGATGAAAGTCCGAGCTTCAGTCAAGCCCATGTGCGAGCGCTGCCGCGTGATCAAGCGGCACGGCAAGACCATGGTCATTTGCACGAATCCCCGCCACAAGCAGAGGCAGGGCTAGCCGATGGCGCGCATCGCCGGAGTCAACCTCCCGAACCAGAAGCGGCTCGAGATCGGGCTGACCTACATCTACGGCATCGGCCGCTCGACCGCGCAGAAGATCTGCACCGACACCGGCCTCTCGCGCGACGAGAAGATCAAGGACCTCACGGACGAGGAGATCACGAAGCTCCGCGAGTACATCGACGGCAAACTGCAGGTCGAGGGCGACCTGCGCCGTGAGCGGACGCAGGCGATCAAGCGCCTCGGCGAGATCGGCGCGTACCGCGGGATTCGCCACCGGCGCGGCCTGCCGGTCAACGGCCAGCGCACGAAGACCAACGCCCGCACCCGCAAGGGCCCGAAGAAGACCGTCGGCCGCGGTAAGAAGGCCGCGGCGAGGTAGGCATGGCACCTCCGAGACGACAGGCGACACGAGGTCGCGCGCGCCGCCGCGTGAAGAAGAACATCGCGATCGGCCAGGCGCACATCAAGACCTCGTTCAACAACACGATCGTCTCCCTCACCGACAACGAGGGGAACGTGATCGCGTGGGAATCCGCCGGCTCGGCCGGCTTCAAGGGCTCGCGCAAGTCGACGCCGTTCGCCGCGCAGGTGACCGCCGACGCGTGCGCGCGCAAGGGCATGGAGCACGGCCTGCAGAAGGTCGAGGTCTTCGTGAAGGGCCCGGGCTCCGGCCGCGAGACCGCGATCCGCTCGCTCCAGGCTGCCGGCCTCGAGATCCTCGGCGTGAAGGACGTGACCCCGCAGGCGCACAACGGCGTACGCCCGAAGAAGAGGCGGAGGGTCTGATGGCCAGGTCGCTCGGCCCGAAGTGCCGCAACTGCCGCCGCGAGGGGATGAAGCTCTTCCTCAAGGGCGAGCGCTGCCTGACGGAGAAGTGCTCTGTCGAACGCCGCAGCTATCCGCCCGGCGACCACGGCCGCGGCCGCATCAAGCAGTCCGAGTACCTGCTGCAGCTTCGCGAGAAGCAGAAGGCGCGGCGTTACTACGGCCTGCTCGAGAAGCAGTTCCGCACCTACTACACGAAGGCCGCCAAGGGCTCCGGCATCACCGGCGAGGAGCTGCTGCGGATGCTCGAGACCCGGCTCGACAACGTCGTCTACCGGCTCGGCTTCGCCGCTTCCCGGGCGCAGGCCCGCCAACTGGTGCGCCACGGGCACTTCCAGGTCAACGGCCGCCGCGTCAACATCCCGAGCTACCAGGTGAAGCCGGACGACGTGATCAACCTGCGCCAGGGGAGCAGCGCGGAGCAGGTCGTGCGCGACGCGACCGACCTGACGGCCTCCGTCACCCCGTGGCTGCAGGCCGACCACGACGGGCTCACCGGCAAAGTCCTCAAGTGGCCCGAGCGCGAGGAGATCGATACGCCGGTGCAGGAATCGCTGATCGTCGAGCTTTACAGCAAGTAACGACCGAAAGGACGGAATGGCAGTACGAACAAGCTTGATGGAGTTCCAGATCCCGCGAATCGTCCACGAAGAGGTCGACGACAACCGCGGCGTCTTCGTGATCGAGCCGCTCGACCGCGGCTTCGGCTACACGTTCGGCAACTCGCTGCGCCGCGTGCTGCTCTCCTCGCTGGAGGGCGCCGCCGTGACCTCGGTGAAGATCGAGGGCGTCGCGCACGAGTTCACGACGCTGCCGGGCGTTCGCGAGGACGTGACGGACATCCTGCTCAACTTCAAGAACCTGATCTGCCGGCTGCACGGCGAGTCTCCCGAGATCGAGGTGCGCCTCTCGAAGAAGGGCGCCGGTCCCGTTAAGGCGTCCGACATCGAGGCGCCGGCGGAGCTCGAGATCCTCAACCCGGACCTCGAGATCGCGAACCTCTCCGACAAGGGCAAGCTCGAGGTGACGCTGACGATCGGCCGCGGCCGCGGCTACGTCCCCGCCGAGCTGAACCGGGGACCGGAGCACACCATCGGCGTCATCCCGATCGACTCGATCTTCTCGCCGGTTCGGCGCGTCTCGTACGACGTCGAGGCCGCGCGCGTCGGCCAGCGCACCGACTACGACAAGCTGCGGATCGACGTCACGACCGACGGCTCGATCGACCCGCGCGAGTCGATCGGCCATGCTGCCGAGATCCTGATCCGCCAGCTCGCGATCTTCACCGACATCGACCGCATCGAGGGCTTCGGCGAGCAGGCCGCCGCGGAGGCGCAGGCCGAGCCGGCCCTCGCGCACGGGATGGAGAACTTCCCGATCGAGGAGCTCGAGCTGGGCGTGCGCTCGTACAACTGCCTCAAGCGCGTCGGCATCGAGACGATCGGCGACCTGGTCACGAAGAGCGAGAACGAGCTCGCCGCGATCCCGAACTTCGGCAAGAAGTCGATCGAGGAGGTCAAGGAGACGCTCGCCACGCACGGCCTCAACCTCCGCGGCGAGGACGGTCCCGCGGCGTGAGGCACCGGCGGTCGGGGAGGAAGCTGGGCCGCGACGCCTCGCACCGCAAGGCGCTCTACGCGAACCTCGCGAGCGCGCTGATCGAGCACGGCCGCATCAAGACCACCGCTGCGAAGGCCAAGGAGGTCAAGCCGATCGCCGAGCAGATGATCACGCTCGGCAAGCGCGGGGGCGTGCACGCGCGGCGGCAGGCGCTCGCCTATCTGCGTTCGCAGGACGTCGTGCACAAGCTCTTCAGCGACGTCGGCCCTCGCTTCGCCGACCGGCCGGGCGGCTACTCGCGGATCATCCGCATCGGCCCGCGGCCCGGCGACGCAGCCGAGATGGTCTACCTCGAGCTCGTCGACTTCCTGCCGGAGCCCCCGCGTGAGCGGCCGGCCCGCGCCGCCCGCGTGGAAGAGCCGGTCGAAGCCGAAGCAGCGAGCTAGCCGGCAGCGCCGAGTGTGGCGCTGACCGCGCCGATCACGAGCCCGGCGAGCGTCACGTAGGCGAGCGAGCTGACGAAGCTCGTCTTGAAGAAACGCCAGCGCAGCCACGCGAGCGTGATCAGCTCGAAGATCACGACGATCCCGGCGAAGAGCAGGGCGGTCCGGTAGTGCGGGATCAGGAACGGCAAGGTGTGCAGGATTCCGCCCGTGAACGTGCCCAGGCCCGTGATCGCCCCGCGCTTGACCGGGTTGCCGCGACCGGTGAGCTCGCCCGTGTCCGAGAGGCCCTCGGAGTACGCCATGCTGATGCCGGCGGCGATCGCCGTGGCGGTGCCGGCGATGAAGGCCGCGTGGGGGTCGTGCGTGTACAGGGCGACCGAGAAGATCGGCGCGATCGTCGACAGGGAGCCGTCGATCAGGCCGGTCAGGGCCGGCTGGACGCGCTGGAGCAGGAACGTTTGCTGGCCGGTCATGCTTAGAGTGTATCAGACAAAGCGCAAGTCAGTAGAGCATAAGGAACGCATTACAAACGCAGTCAGGGAGCCCTGACGTGCGGCTGAGGCTAACGCTGGAGTACGACGGCACCGGCTTTCGCGGCTGGGCGGCCCAACCCGGCGCGCGAACGGTCGAGAGCGTGGTGCAAGCGGCACTGGCCGACGCGTACGAGCGCTGGTCGGAGCTCAGGGTCGCCGGCCGTACCGACACCGGCGTGCACGCGCTCGGCCAGGTCGCGTCGGTCGACGTCGAAGGCGGTGCCCCGGTCGAGCGCGCCGCCGCAGCGCTGAACGCGAGCCTGCCCGACGACGTCGCCGTGATCGCCGCCGAGGAGGCTCCTGCCGCCTTCGACGCGCGCCGCTCGGCTCTTGGGCGCAGCTACCGCTACCGGGTCTACCGGCGGGCGGAGCGCTCGCCGTTCGAGGCGCGCCGGTCATGGTGGTACCCGTATCCGCTGGACGAGGAGCAGCTGGCCGTGTCGGCCGAGCTCGTCCTCGGTGAGCATGATTTTCGCGCCTTCACGCCCACCGAGACCCAGCACCGCGTCTTCGTCCGCAACGTCGACTCGGCGGTGTGGCACCGTCGCGGGGACGCACTCGAGCTGGAGCTCACCGCCGACTCGTTCCTCCGCCACATGGTGCGAACGCTGGTCGGCACGATGCTCGAGCTCCCGCCTCGGGAGCTGGCTCAGCTGCTCGAAGGACGCCCGCGCAGCGAAGCCGGCACGACCGCGCCGCCGTGGGGCCTCTATCTGGTCTCCGTTCGCTACTAGCTCGCTAGGATCGAAGCGGTGGCGACGAGGACGCAAAAGGACCTTCAGCAGCGGCTCGACGAGCTGCGCGAGCAGGTCGACCATCACCTCCACCGCTACCACGTGCTCGACGAGCCCGAGATCTCGGACGCCGAGTACGACCGGCTCTTCGACGAGCTGAAGGGCCTCGAGGAAGAGCACCCGGACCTGATCACGCCCGACTCGCCGACCCAGCGCGTGGGCGCGCCGCCGAGCGAGCGCTTCCAGAAGGTCCAGCACCTGACGCCGATGGGCTCGCTCGAAAAGGTCACGACAGACGAGGCGCTCGAGAAGTGGGCCGCGGACGTGCGCAAACGCCTCGACTCCGACGAGCCGGTCGCATTCGTCACA
>JBJMJY010000031.1:0-10941 GCA_045806105.1 Gaiellaceae bacterium
TGGATCTGCCTGTTCGCGCCCCTCGGCGAGGCAATCGCGATCACCCTCGCCGGCCAGCGCCTCACCCGCCGCGGCGCGGGCTACCTCGCGACGACCTCGGTCGGGATGTCGTTTGTCGCGGCGCTCGTCAGCCTCGCCGGCCTGCTCGGTGACTCGCCGTCCCAGCGCTACCACCCGTCGACGCTCTGGCGCTGGCTGACGGCCGGGACGTTCCACTTCGACCTGCGGATCGCGGTCGACCCGCTCTCGGTCTTCATGATGCTCGTCGTCGCCGGGGTCGGCTTCCTGATCGTCTGGTACTCGATCGGCTACATGGACGGCGACGACGAGGAGCGCCGCTACTTCGCCTACATGGCGCTGTTCGTCTTCTCGATGCTGCTCCTGGTCCAGGGCGGGAACCTGCTGATGCTGCTCGCAGGCTGGGGGCTCGTCGGCCTCTCGTCCTATCTCCTGATCGGCTTCTGGCACGAGCGGCCGAGCGCGATCGCGGCGGCCAAGAAGGCATTCGTGATGAATGCGATCGGCGACGCGACGATGGCGCTCGCGCTCTTCCTGCTGATCCAGCGCACCGGCTCGCTCGACTTCGAGGTCGTCTTCTCGCAGTCGATCGGCGGCAGCTGGGCGATCAATCTGATCGCCCTCGGCCTGCTCGGCGGCGCGGTCGCCAAGTCGGCCCAGCTGCCGCTGCACACGTGGCTTCCGGACGCGATGGAGGGCCCGACGCCGGTCAGCGCCCTGATCCACGCCGCGACGATGGTCACCGCAGGCGTCTACCTGATCGTCCGCGCCAACCCGCTCTTCGAGCAGGCGCCGAAGGTGCTCGAGCTCTCGGCCGGCCTCGGCGCGATCACGCTCGTCGTGGCGGGGCTGATCGCGCTCGTGCAGGTGGACATCAAGCGCGTGATCGCCTACTCGACGATGTCGCAGATCGGCTACATGTTCCTCGCCGCCGGGCTGGCCGCGTACCCGAACGCGATGTTCCACCTGATGACGCATGCCTTCTTCAAGGCGCTGCTCTTCCTGGCCGCGGGACTCGTGATCCACGCGCTCGCGGGCGAGCAGGACATGCGCCTGATGGGCGGCCTCCGCCGGCTGATGCCGTTCACCTTCGTCGCCTTCGTCGTCGGCTCGCTCTCGCTCACCGGGATCCCGCCGTTCTCGGGCTTCTTCTCGAAGGACTCGATCCTCGCGGCCGCGCTCGACCACGGCTGGTACGGGCAGCTCCTGTGGGTGGCCGGGATGGTCGGGGCGTTCCTGACCGGCCTCTACGCCTTTCGGATGCTGTTCATCGTCTTCTGGGGCGAGCCGACGCCGTTCGTGCGCGAGCACCTGATGGTGGGCTCCCACGCATCCGAGCGCGAGGGGCACCTCACGCACGACGACCACGACACGCACGAGCACTCGGGCGAGGGCCCGTTCTCGATGACCTCGACCGTCGGCATCCTGACGGTGCTGGCCGCGGTCGGCGGTTTCCTGCAGTTCGCCGGAGTTTGGACGCCGCTCTCCGACTGGCTCGAGCCGGTCGCGCGGCCGCTCGTCGAGGCGAGCGGCATCCAGGAGGCCGTCTCGTCGGTGCTCGCGGTGCTGCTCGGCCTCGCGGGAATCGGCGTCGCGTGGGTGCTCTACGGCGCCAGGACCGCGCCGGTCCCGCGCTTCGCCCGCGTCCAGGGCGTGCTCGAGCACAAGTTCTACTTCGACGAGCTCTATGACGCGGTCTTCTACCGGCCCGCGGTCTTCCTCGCGCACGCGCTCGCGCGGTGGGTCGAGCGGCCGCTCGTCTTCGGGTCGGTGCGCGAGCTCTCCGAGGGGATCCGCGGGCTCGGCCTCGACACCAGCCGCCTCCAGACAGGGCTCGTCCGCACCTACGCGCTCGCGATCGCGGCGAGCCTCGCCGTGGTCACCGTCGTCTTCGTCGCGGTGCGCTGATGGATCCAAGCTGGCTGACGACCGCGCTGATCCTGCTCCCCGTCGCGGGCGCGCTCGTCGTCTGGATCCTGCCGTTGCGGCCGTTCGCCGTCGGCTCGACGGCGCTGCTCTTCGCCCTCGCGGAGGTCGCGCTCTGGATCGACGCGGCCGCGCGCTTCGACTTCGACCAGACGGGCCTGCAGCTGACCCAGCGCCAGACGTGGTTCAGCGACCTCAACGTCTCCTACCACGTCGGCTTCTACGGCTTCTCGATCTGGCTCGTCGGGCTGACAGTGGTCGTCCTGGCTGCTGCGACCGGCTATGCGGTCTGGGCCGGACGCGAGCGCCCGCGCGCGTACTACGGGCTGATGCTGCTGCTGACCGGCGCGATCGTCGGCGTTTTCGTCGCCCAGGACCTGCTGCTCTTCTACGTCTTCTGGGAGGCGATGCTCGTCCCGCTCTACTTCCTGGTCGGCATCTGGGGCGGCGCGGGGCGGCTGCGGGCGACGCTGCTGTTCGTCATCTACACGATGGCCGGCTCGCTGCTGATGCTGGCGTCGATCATCGTGCTCGGCATCTCCCAGGGCACCTTCGACCTCGTCGACAGCGGCACCAACGGGAGCGACTGGATCTTCCTCGGCTTCGTCGCGGCGTTTGCGGTGAAGGCGCCGATCTTCCCGCTGCATGCCTGGCTGCCCGACGCCTACCGCGAGTCCTCGGCCGAGGTCTCGGCGGTGCTCAGCGGCGTGGTCTCGAAGGTCGCCGCCTTCGGGTTCCTGCGCATCGCGATCGCCAAGTTCCCCGGCCCGACCGCCGACCTGCGCACGCCGATCCTCGTGCTCGCCGCCTGCGGGCTCCTCTACGGTTCGATCCTCGCCTTCCGCGCCCCCGACCTGCGCGGCGTGATCGCCTACTCCAGCCTCGCGCAGATGGGGCTGATCACGCTCGGCCTCTTCGCCGTCAACGACCTCGGGCTGAACGGCGCCGTGCTGCAGATGGTGAACCACGGGCTGATTTCGGCGACGCTCTTCCTGCTGGCCGGCGCGA
Source organism: Gaiellaceae bacterium (assembly GCA_045806105.1). Lineage (GTDB taxonomy): Bacteria > Actinomycetota > Thermoleophilia > Gaiellales > Gaiellaceae > AC-32. The sequence goes on from JBJMJY010000031.1 coordinate 2,953, forward strand.
TCGAGCGCCGCACCACGACCGGTGAGCTCGGCGCCCTCGGCGGGATGGCGCGCGGTCGGCCCGCGCTCGCGACGGTGCTGATGACGACAGGCGTGATCGCGCTTGCGGTGCCCGGCTCGGCGGCGTTCGCGGGCGAGTTCGCGATCCTCGCCGGCGTCTTCCGCACCGGCTGGGGCTACGCGGTTGTCGGCGCGGTCGCGATCGTGCTCGCGGCGATGTACATGCTGCGGCTGATCTCCGCGGTCCTCCACCGGAGCCCCGGCCGCGCGGTCACCGAGGCGGCGCTCGACCTGCGCGCTGCCGAGCTGACCGTGATCGTCCCGCTCGTGGGCCTGCTGCTCGTGCTCTCGGCGTGGCCGGCGGCGATCACGGAGCGCTCCTTCGGCTCCGCTCCGCGGATCCCGAAGAAGGGCAGCGTGATTGCGACCACGGAGGCCGGGCAGCTGCTGATGCTGTCGAAGGAGCTCGGCCGGACCGGCGAGCCCTAGTGATCCTCGCGCTCGCGACTCCGCAGATCGACTGGTTCGCGCTCGCGGCGCCGCTCGCGCTGCTGGCGGCGGGCGGCGTGAACCTGCTCGTCGCCGTCGTCGTGCCGCGCGGCGACCGGCGCGTCGTCGGCGCGTACGTCGCCGTCGCAGGCTTCGCCGGGGCGTTCGTCGCATCGGCGCTGCTCTTCGGCCAGAGCGAGACCGGCCACGGCGTGATCGCCGACGCGATCCAGCGCGACCGGCTTGGCGCGCTCACGTCGATGCTCGTCGCGGGCTCCGGGATCCTGGCGATCGGCACCTCCTACCGCGAGCCGATGGCGGACGACCACGTCGCGGAGTACTACGCGCTGCTCGCCTGGGCGGGTGCCGGCATGACGTTCCTCGCGACCGCGAGCACGCTGCTGACGATCTTCCTCGGGCTCGAGTGGTTCTCGATCAGCCTCTACATCCTCTGCGCGATCGACCGCGAGCTCGTCGGCTCGCTCGAGGCCGGCCTGAAGTACCTGATCGTCGGCGGCTTCGGCTCGGCGATGCTGCTCTTCGGCTCCGCCCTCGTCTACGGCGCAACCGGCCGGCTCGAGCTCCACGAGATCGCCGAGGCGGTGCAGCAGCAGGGCCTCAGCCACGACGCGCTGCTCGTGACCGGGCTCGCGCTCGTGATCGGCGGGCTCGGGTTCAAGGCGTCGGCGGCGCCGTTCCACATGTGGACGCCGGACGTCTACCAGGGGGCGCCGACGCCGGTGACCGCGTTCATGTCGGCCGCGACGAAAGCGGTCGCGCTGGTCCTGGCGCTGCGCGTGCTCGTGACGGCGTTCCCGCAGGAGGCGCGCCTCTGGACGGTGACGATCGCCGCGATCGCGTGCGCCTCGCTGGCCGTCGGCAACCTCGCGGCGCTCGTCCAGCGCAACGTGAAGCGGATGCTGGCGTACTCGTCGATCTCGCACGCGGGGTTCATGCTGATCGCGATCGCGGCGAACAACGCGCTCGGCGGCCGAGCGCTCCTCTACTACCTGATCCCCTACTGCGCGATGTCGATCGGCTCGTTTGCGGTGGTCGCCGCGCGCGAGCGGGAGCTGAACCGGCCGGTGACGCTGGACGACCTCGCCGGCTTCGGCTGGGAGCGGCCGCTGCTCGGGGTCTCGATGGTCGCGTTCATGCTTGGCTTCGCCGGCTTCCCGCTGACCGGCGGCTTCGTGGGCAAGTTCTACGTCTTCTCGGCGGCGTACGACCGCGGCTGGACGTGGCTCGTGATCGTCGGCGTCGCGGCGACCGCGCTCAGTCTCTACTACTACCTCGGCGTCATCCGCGCGATGTACTTCCGGCCCTCGGAGGAGCTGCAGCTGGCGCCCGTGGCCGGCGGCTCGCCGCCGCCGGAGCGCGCGCTGCAGGCGGCCGTCACCGCAGCGCTCGTCGTCACCGTGGGCTCCTTCTTCGCCGTCGAGCCGCTGATCGAGGGCGCGAAGCACGCCGCCGCCTCGCTGCCGTTCTAGATCCGTGGAGCACGTTCGCGGTCAACGCGGGCGCCGCGATCGCCGCGGCAAGCACGATCGTCGGCGTGACGGCCGTGGCAGCGGGAGTCGCTGTGGGGAGGCGCTCTAGCGGCTGCGCAGCTCAGCAGCGGCCGAGACCGCCGCCTGTACGCAGAACACGGCGAGGCAGGCGACCAGGGCGGAGCGGCCCAGCGCCGGCACGGAGCCTTCCGTGACCGCGGGGGCGCGCACCGCGGCTCCGGTCACGAGCAGCGCGAGCACGATTGTCCAGAGGAGCGCGTGGAGGTGGTCGCGCGCGTCGTCGAGCACGTGGCCGAACGCCTCGAGCGCCGTGACCGCCGCGGCAGGCACGGCCAGCAGGAGCGCGTAGAACGCGAGCCCGTGCGCCCCTGCCCCGTCCGCCGCCGCGGCCGCGATCACGAGCCCTACGGGTATCGCCCGGCGCGCCATCCCGAGGGGTTCTGCGTCCGCGTCGCGGCTCCTCCGTTACCCTCAGCGCACCAGTGAGAAAGGAGCGCTGATGCCCGATGTGTCGGTGACGTGGCTCGGCCACGCAAGCTTCCGCGTCGACTCGCCCGGTGGGAAGCGGATCTACGTCGATCCCTTCCTCTCCAACCCGAAGTGCCCGGACTCGGAGCAGGAGCCGGAGCGGATCGACGTGATCGCGATCACACACGGGCACAGCGACCACGTGGGCGAGACCGTCGAGCTCAGCAAGAAGTTCAAGCCTGAGATCGTCGCGATGATCGAGCTCAAGGGCTGGCTCGGCGAGCAGGGTGCCGAGGTGGGCGAGGTGCCGGGCCCGAACAAGGGCGGCACCGTCGAGGCCGCGGGCGTCAAGTTCACCTTCGTGAACGCGTTCCATTCGAGCTCCTCCGACGACGGCGCATACCTCGGCGAGCCGGCGGGGATCGTGATCGAGCTCGAGAACGGCACGAAGCTCTACTTCGCGGGCGACACCTGCGTCTTCGGCGACATGCAGCTGATCGGCCGGATCTACTCGCCCGACGTGGCGGTGCTGCCGATCGGCGGGCACTTCACGATGGACCCGCGCGAGGCGGGCGTCGCGCTCGAGTTGCTCGGGGTGAAGCGCTGCATCCCGTCCCACTTCGGCACGTTCCCGATCCTGAAGGGAACGCCTGAGGAGCTCCGGCAGCACGCACCCGGGGTCGAGGTGATCGAGCTGCAGCCGGGGGAGACGACAACCGTTTGAGAGAGCGCTGGTTCGGCGCGACGGGGCGGCGCGTGCCGGAGATCGCGGTCGAGGGCGAGCTCGACGTCGGCGACGCGCTCGTGCTGGACGGCGTCGCCGACGAGGCGGCGCTGCGAGAAGCGCACGAGCACGGGCGGCCGGTGGTGGTGCGCGCGGGCTCCGCGGAGGCGGTGAAGGCCGCGCTCGCCAGGCCCGAGGTGGCCTCGGTCCTCGTGCCGGAGTCGAAGCGCGACCTGCTCGAGCTCGACCTCACGGAGCTCACGTATGGGTGAGCCGATCGTCGCGACCTACTCGATCGCAGCCTGCGATCCCGAGTCGAGACAGTGGGGCGTGGCGACGCAGTCGAAGTTCCTCGGCGTCGGCTCGGTCGTGCCGTGGGCGGAGCCGGAGGGCGGCGCGATCGCCACGCAGGCGTGGGCGAACCCGCGTTACGGCCCCGACGGGCTTGCACTGCTGCGCGAAGGGTTGAGCGCGGAGGAGGTCGTCGAGCGGCTGACTGCGGCCGACGAGGGCCGCGACCACCGGCAGCTCGGCGTCGTCGACGGCACGGGCCGTAGCGCGACCTACACGGGCGCCGAGTGCATGGACTGGGCAGGCGGCCGCACGGGCCCCTGCTACGCGGCCCAGGGCAACATCCTCGTCTCGGCCGAGACCGTGGACGCGATCGCCGAGACCTTCGAGGCGACCGCGGGCAAGCCGCTCGCGGAGCGGCTGCTCGACTGTCTCGACGCAGCGCAGGCGGCGGGCGGCGACCGTCGGGGGCAGCAATCAGCAGCGTTCCTGGTCGTCGAGCGCGACGGCGGCTACGCGGGCCTGTCCGACAGCGTCGTCGACCTGCGCGTCGACGAGCACGACCGCCCGCTCGAGGAGCTGCGCCGCATCTACGTCATGCACCAGGCGATCTTCGGCGAGACGCCGCGCGAGGAGTGGCTCGACGTCGACGAGGAGCTGGGCGGCGAGCTGCGCGAGCGGCTGGGCCGGCTCGGCTACGACGGCGACCTCGCGGAGTCGTTCTTCGCGTGGGCCGGGAAGGAGAACCTGGAGGAGCGCGTTGACGGCGTCGAGCGCGTCGATCCCGTCGTGCTCGACGAGCTGAGGAGGCAGACGTGAGCGGACGCATCGCCCGGATCGAGAACCTCGAGCGCTACCCGATCTCCGGCCAGGACGGGCTCACCTGGAGGCCCGTGCGGCGCTATTTCGACATCCGGTCCTTCGGCGTCAACGCGTACACCGCCGAGGAGGCGGGGCAGCGCGTGGTCGAGGAGCACCGCGAGGAGGGCGGGCACGAAGAGCTCTACGTCGTGATCGGCGGCCGGGCGACCTTCACCGTCGACGGCGAGGAGCACGACGCGCCGGCCGGCACGCTCGTGCACTGCCCGCCCGGGACGCCGCGCGGCGCCGTCGCGGCCGAGCCGGGAACGACGGTCCTCGGGATCGGTGCCAAGCCCGGCGAGGTCTTCCAGCCGTCCGGCTGGGAGTGGGTCTTCGCCGGCGTCTCGCTGCTCGACCAGGGTGACGAGGAAGGGGCACGAAGGGAGCTCCAGGCAGGCATCGAGGCGAATCCCGGCGCGTGGCAGGGGCCGTTCAACCTCGCCTGCATCGAGGCCCGGCTCGGCAACCGCGACGAGGCGCTCGATCAGCTCGAGCGCGCTGCGCAGCTCGACAGCGAGGCGGTCGCGAAGTACGCGCCGGACGACTCGGACTTCGCCTCGGTGATGGACGACCCGCGCTTTCTAGCGCTGACCGGGCAGGCGGACGCCAGCAGCACGGGCTCGTAGCGCGGGCAGCGGGTCGGCCTCCGGCCGCGCGACGAGCACCACCGCGCCGTGGCCGGGTTCGGCGACGAGCGCGTCCACGAGCAGCTGCAAGCCGACCGCGAGCGCGAACGCCTTGTGTGCGTGCTCCCCGCCGAAGGGCACCAGCTCGTCGTCGCCAGCCTCTCCGACCAGCACCTCGCCGTAGGTGACGCGGCCCATCGAGACGTCGCTGACGAGCGGCTCGCCGTCGGAGCTCGGGATCGCGATCGCGAGCGGGTTCGTGCCCGCCAGCTTGGGGCCACCGTCCGGATGGCCGAGGCGCGCTGGCGAGGTCGCCGTCAGCGCAGCGACGAGGCCGCCGGCCGCCAGCTTGCGCCCCCAGTAGCCGAGCATGCCGGTCGGGAAGCAGCGCTGCGCCGTGACCACGCGCGCGTGCTCCGGCGGCTCCGCCAGCTGTGCGTCGACGATCGCGGCCAGCGTCAGGTAGCCGAGCGCGCCGTTGCCGTCCCAGCGCTGGTAGCCGGGCTCGTCCAGCAGGCAGGCGGGCCGCGCCGAGGGGTCGAGCTCGAACGGCCGCGTCGCCAGCCACTCGACGCGCGAGAGCCCGTGGCCGGTCTTGCCGCGCCGCTCCGCGTCGAGGAAGTGGTCGCTCAGCTTGCGCGCGTCGGCGTCGGCGAAGCCGAGCTCGCGCAGCGTTTCCAGCACCTCGTGCTCACGCATGTTCACGAAATCCTTACGGAGGCCAACAGCCGGCGTCGCTTCCTCGTCGTCTAAGTCTCTGGTTTCAGCGGGGTCTCCAGCACGGAGTCCCCGGGGTCCGCTGGAACTCCTGGAGGGCGCCCACGTGGCGCCCTTCACCTTTGACGGCTATAACGGCCTCGTGAGACCGGCCGTCGCGCTTGCCGTCGCGCTCGGCGCCGTCCTCGTGACGACCGCCGCCGCCGCTCCGAGACCGCGTGTCGAGCGAGTGCGGTCGGGCGACGTCCAGGCGGTCTTCTCGTACACGTACGACAGCGCGAAATTCCGGTTCCACCGGCAGCACCTGACGATCGAGCGTCTCGGCGCGAACCGCTTCTCGGCGTTCCTGCGACGCCCGCCGCGCGGCGGCTTCAACGCCCAGCCGGCACGCTATTTCGACCACCGCCGCTCGGTCTCGATCACCGATCTCGACGGCGACGGCGAGCCGGAGGTGCTGCTCGACCTCTACTGGGGCGGCGCGCACTGCTGCTGGTACACGCAGATCTACCGCTACGTGGATGACGTGACGCGGTACGAGCCGCTGGTCCACGTCTGGGGCAACTTCGGCTACGTGCTCGCCGACTTCGACCATGACGGGCACCAGGAGCTGGTGACGCGCGACGACCGCTTCTCGTACGCCTTCGGGAGCTTTGCCGAGTCCCGCTGGCCCGTGCGCATCCTCGGCTACACCGCCGGGCGGGTGTCGTTCGTGACGCGCAGGTACCCGACCGAGATCCGCCACGACGCCGTATCGCTCTGGCGCGAGGCGATGGCGCGCCGCCGGGCGCCCAACCAGGCGATCGTCGCCGCGTGGGCGGCGGACCAGTGCATGCTCGACCGCTGCCCGGCCGCGTTTCGCACGATCGACCGCCTCTCCCGGAACGGCCGCATCCACGGCGAGCGAAAGCGGCTCCCGTTCGAGAAGCGGCTGCGCCGCTTCCTGGGCCAGACGGGCTACCTCTAGCCGACGACCGGTAGGGACTTCACGATCCCGACGCCCTGCTCGCGCTTCGTGGCGACGATCGCCTCGGCGACCGCCGCGATCGCCCGCGCCGAGTCGGCGTCGGGGTCGCGCTCGACCAGCGGCACGCCGTCGTCGCCGGCCTCGCGCAGCTGCGAATCGAGCGGAATGCTCCCGAGCAGCGGGACTTCGAGCTCGTCGGCGAGCCGCTCGCCGCCGCCGCTTCCGAAAGCCTCGCCGCTCATGTTCTCGATCACCCCGAGCAGGCGCATGTTCGTCTTGCGCGCCATCAGGGCCGCGCGCGCGGCGACCTCCTGCGCCAGCGGCTGAGGCGTCGTGACGATCACGGCCTCCGCGCGCGGCAGCAGCTGGCCGAGCGAGATCGAGACGTCACCGGTACCCGGCGGCATGTCGACCACGAGCGTGTCGAGCTCGCCCCAGTGGACGTCGGTGAGGAACTGCTCGAGCGCGCGGTGCAGCATCGGCCCGCGCCACATCACGGGCTCGTTCTCCTCCAGGAAGAAGCCGATCGACATCAGCTTCAGGTCGCCGCGCACCGGCGGCACGATCATCCGGTCGACGGCGACCGGCTTCTGGTGGATGCCGAGCAGGTGCGGAATCGAGTGGCCGTAGACGTCGGCGTCGAGGATCCCGGTCCGCTGGCCTAGCCCGTCGAAGGCCGCCGCGAGGTTGGCGGAGAGCGTCGACTTGCCGACGCCGCCCTTGCCGCTGGCGACGGCGATCACGCGGGTCGAGCGGTCGAGCTGGATCCCCTTCGTGCGCTCCGTCACGCCGCCGCGGAGCCGCGCGGTCAGCGCGCTGCGCTCCTCCGGCGTCATTACGCCGAACTCGAGCGACACGCGCTGCACGCCCTCGACGGGAGCGAGCGCCTGGGCGACCTGCTGCTCGAAGCTCGAGCGCAGGGGACAGCCGGCGACCGTGAGCGCGATGCCGACGGTGACGTCGCCGCCGTCGACCCGCACGTCGCGCACCATGTCGAGCTCGACGACGTTGCGCTTCAGCTCGGGATCGATGACCTGCTCGAGCGCCTTCAGGATCGCTTCGCGCTGAGGCTCCATATCCGGAGCGTAGCTAGGCGCCCAGGCGCCGGCGCAACCAGAGCCCGTTTCGCACGGCGTAGCCGTTCCAGTCGTTGTTGAAGTACGCGAACACCTCGCGCTCCTCGGCCCACGCCGCGAGGCGCTGCGCCCATTCCTCCAGCTCCCGGTCGGAGTAGTTCCCGCCCCGGCCGCGCCGGCCGTAGTGGAAGCGGACGAACGTCCAGTCCGCAGTCAGCTCATGCGTCTGGAACGGCCGCTGCGGCGTGTCGCCGATCACGAGC
>JBJMJY010000032.1:0-13461 GCA_045806105.1 Gaiellaceae bacterium
GGACGGAGTTCGTGTTGAGGAGTACCGTCCGGCGGCGTGTATCTGTAATGTTTCCCCCACATGGGGGGTGGCAAATACAGTTGCTGCTTCCGAGAACACCTTACAGGCGAAGTTCGCAGAAATTCCCTTCCACGCACTTCGGTGAATAAGGGCAGGCGGCCGGGGCGTAGTAGCTCTGGTCCTGCCGCCTGCCCTTATCCTCGCTCTAGGAGTAGCAGCGAGAACTCGCTAACTAGCGCAGTGAGGTGAATGCGGCTCGCATCTCCTCAGTGAAGAGCTCCGGCTCTTCCCAGGCGGCGAAGTGGCCGCCCCTATCGACCTCGTTGAAGTAGGTGAGGGTGCCGTACGACCCCCCGACCCAGCTGCGCGGGGCCGCCCAGATCTCGCCGGGGAAGGTGGTGAAGCCCACCGGGACCGAGACCTCGGGAGGAGCCTGGGCGGCCGCGGTCGCGACAGCGGCGGCTCCGTAGCTCTCCCAGTACGACCGGGCCGCCGATGCCCCGGTGCCGGTCAGCCAGTACAGCGTGATGTTGTCGAGGATGTGGTCCCGGGTGAGATTGCCCGTCGGCTGCCCCTCGACGAAGGCGCGGGACATCTTGTAGTAGCTGTCCGTGTCGTGGTCGAGCATCCAGGCCGCCAGGGCGACGGGTGAGTCCAGCAGGGCGTAGCCGATCGTCTGCGGCCGGGTGGCCTGCTCCAGGAAGTAGGCGAAGCCGGTGGCCTGGAACTCGGCGAGCGCAGCCGCCGCCGCGCGTTCCTGCTCGGTGTCGGCCGGCTGGGGACCGCCCAGCGCCGTCACGAGCAGGTTCATGTGGATGCCCAGCAGGCCCTCGGGCGCCTGGCGGCCCATCGCGTCGCTGACTCCGGCGCCCACGTCGCCGCCCTGGGCGACGTACCGGGAGTAGCCGAGGCGCCGCATCAGCTCCGCCCAGGCGTGCCCGACGCGACCGACACCCCAGCCGAGCTCGGTCGGCTCGCCGGAGAAGCCGTAGCCGGGCAGGGACGGCAGCACGAGGTCGAACGCGTCCTCGGCGCGTCCACCGTGCGCGGTCGGGTCGGTGAGCGGGCCGACGGTCTCGAGCAGCTCGATGACCGAGCCGGGCCAGCCGTGGGTCATGATCAGCGGCAGCGCGTTCTCGTGCGGCGACTTCACGTGGATGAAGTGGATGTCCACCCCGTCGATCTCGGTCGTGAACTGCGGGAGCGCGTTCAGCCGCGCCTCGCACGCGCGCCAGTCGTGATCGGTAGCCCAGTAGCGAACGAGCGCCTGGATCGTCGCCAGCTGCACGCCCTGCGACCGATCTTCGACGAGCTCCTTGCTGGGCCAGCGCGTCGCCGCGATGCGCCGGCGCAGGTCGTCGATCTGCTCCTCTGGAATGTCGACCTGGAACGAACGAATCTCGGTCGCGGTCTCGACGGTGCTGCTCATGCCGGCCTCCCCTTGGTCGCGTGACGCGAAGTGCCCTGCCGACTCCAATAAGCCGCGGCCGTGGCAATCCAAGCGGGAGTGCGACAATCGAGACTTCGCGACCGGGAGAGTCCTCGTGACTCAGGAACGACTCACAGCACGCCAGGAGCGGGACCTGGTGATTGCAGCCGAATGTGGCGATTCGGATGCATCCCGAAAGCTCGTCGAGGCGTTCCTACCGGCAATCGGCAGCCTCGCCCTCGGCTTCCGGGGTCGGGTGGTCGAGCACCGCGAGCTCGTCCAGGAGGGCGTGGCCGGCTTGCTCTTCGCGGCACGCCGTTACGACGCGGAGTTGAACACCCCCTTCTGGGCCTACGCCTCCTTCTGGGTGCGCAAGGCGATGCAGGAGTTCGTAGCGGAGTTGGCACGACCGGTCTCGCTGTCGGATCGCGCCGTCCGAGACCTTGCTCGTGTGAACGGTGCACGTCGCGAGCACGAGCAGTCGCACCGCGCCGAGCCCACGACCGAGGAGCTGAGCGGAGCGACCGGGCTCACGCGCGCGCAGCTCGAGAGCCTGCAGGCGACCGAGCGCACACCGCGTGCGATGGACGAGCGCCTGGCCGCAGACGGCGAGTCGACGGGGACGCTCGGAGACACGATCGTCGACCCCGCCGGCGAGCAGGCGTACCAGCAGGTGCTCGACGAGCTCGAGGTCGGGTACCTGCGCGATCTGACGGACGAGCTGGAGGAGCGCGAACGCGTTGTTGTCCGCGCCCACTACGGGCTCGGCGAGCAGCCGCAGACCCTCAGCGAGATCGGCGCTGGGCTCGGCCTGACCGCCGAGCGCGCGCGCCAGATCGAAGTGGGGGCGCTGAGCAAGCTTCGGGCCAGACTCGTGCAGCCCGCACCGCGCCGAAACGACACGATTTGAAAAGGGCGCTGCGGCGGCTTATTACATCGCTAGCCGATGAGGACTAACGGACAGCTCAGGCACCACGCTCTCGTCTACGAATCGCAGGAGGAGTACCTCGCCCGCGCGGTGCCGTTTCTGAAGGAGGGCATCGAGGCGGGCGAGGGAGCGGTCGTCGCGCACACGAAGCCGGGGCTCGCGATGATGCGCGAGGCGCTCGGTCACGACGCCGAGCAGGTCAGGTTCGTCGACGTCAGCTCGGCCTATACCCGGCCGGCGCGGGCTCTGGGCGCATACCACGAGGTCTTCGTCCGACAGCTCCAGGTGACCGCGACGCTGCGAGCCGTCGCCGACGTCCAGTTCGGTCCCGACCCCGCCGAGTGGGATCTCTGGACGGGCTACGAGGCCGTCTTCAACCGCTCGTTCGCTCACCTGCCGGCCTGGGTCCTCTGCTCGTACGACGCGAGGGGGACACCGGATCCGATCATCGCGGGCGTCTGGCAAACCCATCCGGAGGTCGTCGCCGACGGCGCCGGGAACGCAAGTGACCTCTACGAGGACCCGGACCAGTTGTTGCGCCGACTCACGCCGGCCCCGCTGCCGCTGCCGGCACTTCGACCGGTTCCGTTCGGCCGGGACACCGAGGAGTTCCGCGAGCGGCTCGCCCGCGAGATGGTCGCCGAGGGGGTCGGCGAGGCGAAGGTGCTCGACATGCTGCTCGCCGCCACGGAAGTCGCTACGAACGCGACCCAGCACGGCGGCGGCGTGCAGGAAGTCCGCCTCGGGCGCACGGAAGGTCGATTCGTCTGCGAGATCGTCGACCGCGGCGACGGCTTCGGCGACCCCGCCGCCGGCTACCTCGCGCCACGAGAAGGAGTCGGTACCGGCCTCTGGGTCGCACGACAGCTCACCTGGCGGATCGAGTTCTTCCGCTCAGCAAGAGGCTTCACAGCGCGCATCTGGCTTTAGCCGTCCGCCGGTTGCGCGACGGAGTAGCGTGCGCAGACGAAATCGCGGTTCCGCTCGACCTCCTCGAGCCTCAGCTCGAGGTTGCGCGGTAACAGCGGAGCGCCTGCGCCGAGCGTCACCGGCGCGACGTACACGATCACCTCGTCCAGCAGGCCGGCGTCGGCGAACTGGCCCACCAGATCGCCGCCGCCGACGATCCAGCGATTCCGCTCGCCGGCGGCCGCGCGCATCTGCTCGTGCACCGCAGCGACGTCCGCGCTCGTGAACTCGATCGGCGCGCCCGGGACGACCGCCGGCTGCCGGTGCGTGAAGACCAGCACGGCACCTCGTAGGGCCACGTCCACTCCTCCGGATCCTTGCCCGCGAACTCGTGGTCGAGGATCCACTCGTAGGTCGTCGCTCCCATCGCCAGCGCGCCGACGCGAGCGATGAAGTCGTCGTAGTTCAGCGGGCCGTCACGGTCCTGTTGCCGGGTGAAGAGCCACTCGAGCGAATGGTCGGCGTCGGCGATGAAGCCGTCGAGGCTCGTCGCCGTGTAGTACTGCGTCAGGCTCACGTCACCCGAATCCTGCCGACGTCGCGATGTTCACGTGGAAGCCGACGATCACGCGCGCGCAACCGACAACGCAGGCGCCATCGCGACCAGCAGCCCACTCGGCATCAGTGTGCGCCCGAAGCGCTGAGCGGCGCCGCCGCGTACTCCTCGTCGGTGACGTGGTCGCCCCAGTTCGCGGGGCTACCGTCGCCGTCCACCTCGAGCATCGCGAGGTGCGTCATGAAGCGGTTCGGTGTGGCGCCGTGCCAGTGCTCCTCGCCCGGCTCGAAGAAGACGCGGTCGCCGGGGCGGATCAGCTCGATCGCGCCGCCTCGACGCTGTGCCAGGCCGACGCCCTCGGTCACGTAGATCGTCTGGCCGTTCGGGTGCGTGTGCCACGCCGTCCGCGCGCCCGGCGTGAAGTGGACGCTGCTCGCGCTCAGCCGCGAGCCGGCCGAGGGCGTGGCGACGGCGTCGATGAAGACGGTGCCGGTGAACCACTCGGCCGGCCCGGGCGCGGTCTCGACGCTGTTCCTCGTAACCTCCATGGTCGACCTCCTCGTCGCTCTGGATTCGGTGCTACGACCCGAGAAACGTGTTCCACCTCAATCACAACATCGCGCCGTAGAGGAGGCGGGCGCGAAGGCCCGCCTCCTCCGTGAGGGCGCTAGTGGATCGTGAAGCTCGCGGTCAGCGAGCCGACGCGCACCTGGTACGCGCCGGGCTCGACCGCGCGACGGCCCGAGGCGTCGATGTCGCCGGTCGTCACGGCGAGCTGCGAGACCGGGAATCTGACGTTCACCGCTCGCGACTCACCCCCACCGAGCTCGACCCGCGCCCAGCCGACGAGCCGCCGCGGCGGCACGACGAGCGTGCTTACCGGCTGGCTCACGTAGACGGGCACGACGGTCGCGCCGGCACGCGAGCCGGTGTTGGCGACGGTGAAGGTCGCCGTCGCCGTCCCGTGCCTCGAGACCGAGCCGGTCACCGACAGCCCGCTCGTGGTGAACGTCGTGTACGACAGGCCGAAGCCGAAGGCCCAGCGCGGGTTGTAGCCCGAGCCGGGGCCGGAGTTCGTCCCGGGCAGCTGGTCGAAGAACTTCGGCTCGTCACCCGGCGTCGAAGGCCCGCCGGTGTCGAAGTCGCCCGCCATGTGGTCGGAGGCGGACGGCCACGTGACCGGGAGGTGGCCGCTCGGGTTCACCGAGCCGAAGAGGACGTTCGCAATCGCCGAGCCGCCCTCGGTGCCGGGCAGGTAGGCCATCAGGATCGCCCCGGCGCCGTTGACGATCGAGTCGGGGCCGAACCCGAGCGGGCGACCCGCGATCACCACGACGATCACCGGCTTGCCGGTCGCCTCGAGCGCCGCGATCAGCTTCTGCTGGTCTGGCGCCAGCACCGGATCGGGCCGGTCGCCGAGGCCCTCGGCGTAGGCCCGCTCGCCGACAACCGCGACCGCAGCGTCGCCCGACACTGTCGCGGCGACGGCAGCCTGGATCTGCGCGTCGCTGACCGTCTGGTCGGTCGGGACCGAGATGACGTTGGGGTCGGCCGCCTGCATCGCTTGCAGCACCGTCGTCGCCGGCGGGATCTGGTCAGGCGGTCCCATGCAGCAGACGTGGTTGCCCGGGTCGTAGACGCCCTGCCAGCTCACGCTCCAGCCTCCGAGCTGGTTGTTGACGCGATTCATGCTCGGGCCCGTCACGACGACCTTCGCACCCGCCGACAGCGGCAGCGTGGGAGGAGTCCCGGCGTTGCGCAACAGGGTGATCGACTCTTCCGCCGCCCGCTTCGCGAGGTCGCGGTTCGCCGCGACCGCCGCGTCCGCCTCGTTCGGGTCGACGTACGGGTGGTCGAAGAGGCCGAGCTCGAACTTGAGCCGCAGGATCCGCTCCACCGACTGGTCGATCCGGCGCTGCGAGACGAGCCCGTTGTGGACGTCCTGGCTCAGGCCGTTGTTCCAGCCGACGTAGTCGAACGGCGTCATGCTGACGTCGATCCCCGCGTTCACGGCCTTCGCGATCGCGGTCGGGAAGTCGGCCGCGACGTGGTAAGCAGTCTGCAGCGCCGGCACGTCGCCGTAGTCGCTGATCACGACGCCCCTGAAGCCGAGTCGGTGCCGCAGCTCCTCGGTCAGCAGGAAGTGCGACGACGTGGCGGGCACGTTGTTGATCGAGCCGGAGTCGACCATCACGGTTGCCGCGCCGGCGTCGATCCCGCCCGCGTACGGGGGCAGGAAGATGTCCTGCAGGTAGCGGATCGGCAGCTGCGCCTCGAGGCGGTCGCGGCCGTTGATCGACTGCGAGTAGCCCGCGAAGTGCTTCACAGTCGCGGCAACCTGCGGCGAGTCGAAGCCGCCGCCCTGGATCCCGCGGATGTTCGCGGCGCCGAGCGCGGCCGCGAGCGCGGGTGCTTCGGCCCAGGTCTCGTAGTAGCGGCCCCAGCGGTTGTCACGCGCGAGGTCCTGCACAGGCGCGAAGTTCCAGTTCCCGCCGGTCGCGAGCAGCTGCTGCTTCGTCGCGGCTCCCGCGTCACGCGCGAGGTCGGTGTCCCACGTCGCGCCCATCCCGAGCGACTGCGGGAAGAGCGTCGCCTGGTACGGATGGCCGAAGCCGTGCACGGCGTCGACGCCGTAGATCACCGGGATGTGCAGGCGCGAATGGTCGACCGCGTAATGCTGGATCGTGTTGTACTGCTCGGCCCAGCCTCGCCCGGTGTTGTCGATGGGGTTGTCGGTGCCGCCGGAGAGGATCGAGCCGGTCTTGTAGTCGATCAGGGTCCGCTGGAGGCAGGTCGTCTGCAACGGGTCGTTGTTGCCGCCCGCGTTGTTGCAGTCCCCGTTCGCGGGCGGGGTCGTGTCGCGGAGCTTTCCGATCACGATCTGGTCCATCTGGCCGACCTTCTCCTCGAGGGTCATGCGATGGAGCAGGTCGTTCACACGGGCGTTGATCCCCGCCTGCGGGTTGAGGTAGAGCGGCCGGCCGGCGCCTGGTGCCGCGGACACCGCGAGGGTCGCGATGATGAAGGCGGCAAGCAGGACGCCGACGGCCGCGGACAGACGACTCATCGGTCCTCCTCTCGTGGGGTTGGCGTCCGGCGGGTGCGGGGCTCCGACTCGGAGCGGCTCCCCGGGTACGTCGGCCGCAGCAACGATCTGGTGACCCGACGGCTCAGGTCTCCTCCTCGTCGTTGCATTCGCGCGGTCGGCGGGCGCCGATCGCGACCCGGTCCAACTACCGCGCGCCTCGTTTTCGAAACGGGGCAGATAGGATCTGCACCGATGAGCATTCGATCGTGGTGGGAAGAGCGCCGCCGCAAGGCGGACGCAGAAGCCGTCAAGCGCGTCGAGGAAGAGGCCGTCGAGACGCCTGCGGAGCGCGCCCATGGCCATGCCGACCGCATGGGCGAGGGCGCCGACAACCGCATCTCGGGCCGCATCGGCGAGAGGCCTGACGACCTCGACCGGCTCGGCGACTTTCCGCGTTAGCGCGCTAGCCGAGGGCCGCTGACGATCGCCGCCCGGCGATCCGCGTCAGCACGTCTTCTAAGCCCCAGACAGCTTCCGAGTCGACCGGGAGGCCGGGCGTACCCGGCCTCCCGGTGTGTCGTTCAAGCCGATGGCACGCAGTAGGCGTACACGGTCAGGCTGACGCTCTGCTGCGAGTTGCCCTGGGTCTTCGCCTTCGCAACCCAACCGGCGAACGCCGCCGTCGCGTGGCTCTCGATCACGCTCGGCGACGTCGCGCCGGCCTCGAGGAAGCCACCCGAGATCGCGATGTGACCGGCAGGGCAGGTCGCCGTCGCCGTCACGATCGCGTTGGCGTCGACGATGGTCGAGGTGTCCGCGGCGGTCACCACCGCGGAGCCGTTCAACCCGTCGGCTCCCGCCGGGCCCTGCGGGCCCTGGGGGCCTTGCAGCCCCTGCGGACCCTGCAGGCCCATCGGCCCGGTCGGCCCTGCGGGGCCCTGACTGCCATCCTGGCCGGCTGGACCCTGGGACCCCGTTGCGCCCATCGGACCGGCTGGGCCGACGGCGCCGATCGCGCCGTTGAGACCATTGCCCCCACTCAAACCGGGCTCGCCCTTCGGGCCCTGAGAGCCGGTAGCTCCAGTCGCGCCGGTCAGGCCGATCGGCCCGGCCGGGCCCATGGGACCGATCGCGCCCGCCGGACCGGCCGCTCCGATCGCACCATTGGCGCCTGTCAGCCCGCGCTCGCCTCGCTGACCTGCGGATCCCGCAGGCCCAGCAGGCCCGGCAGAACCCTGAGCGCCCGGCGCACCAGGAACGCCTTTGGCTCCCCGCATGCCCGTGCCGAAGATGTCGGACACGCGGTAACGCTTCCAGCCCGGCGAGCATCTGTTGTGCTGCCGCCTGGAAATGACCTTGATCAAGCCGTTGTGTTTGTTGACGCACACGAACGTCCGCTGGAAACGCTTGTTGACCGCCCCGGAGCTTCCGAGCGCGGTCGAGCTCGCGAGCAGCACAGCGACGCCCGCGGCGGCGATCCACCACGTCCTCTTCGCCTTCATCCCTCTCCCCTTCCCAGCACGCTGCGCGGGGCGACGCCGCGAGTGCTTGTTTGCCGACGCACCGTGCGCCTGTTCTTCGCCCGGGATTACTCCGGTCGGGCTAGGTCCGGCCCGCCGAAGGTCTTGACTCGACAACGGAGCCGTTGCAGGCGCGGCCGGTACGATCGTCGCATGCCAGCGGCGATCCGCATCGGCACGTGCTCCTGGGCCGACGAGTCGCTGACGAGGTACTTCTACCCGCCGGAGATCAAGGGCGCCGAGGAGCGCCTGCGCTACTACGCCGACCGCTTCGACGTCGTCGAGGCGAACTCGACGTACTACCGCCTCCCCGACGAGCACATGGTGCGCCACTGGACCGAGCGGACGCCGGAGGGCTTCGTCATGCACGTGAAGGCCTTCGGCGTGATGACGCGCCACCCGGTCAAGGTGGAGCAGCTGCCGACGGACCTGCGCGCCGAGGCGCCGCTCGACAAGCGCGGCCGCGTGGAGCGACCGTCGCGCGAGTTCCGGGCGGAGATCTTCCGCCGCTTCCACGACGCCCTCACGCCGTTGCGCGAGAACGACAAGCTCGGCGGGATCCTGATGCAGCTGCCGCCCTACGTCGTCTTCAAGCCGTCCTCGCTCGAGTACCTCGAGTGGGCGAAGGACCAGCTCGGCGGCGACGAGATGCTGGTCGAGTTCCGTCACGCGAGCTGGCTCGACGACGAGAACCGGACGGAGACGCTCGCCTTCCTGGAGAGCCGCCACATGACCTACGTGATCGTCGACGCCCCGCGGACCGGCGCGCGCAACGTCTCGCCGACGGTGGTCGCGACCACGTCGCCGACGGCCTACGTCCGCTTCCACGGACGCAACGCCGCCACCTGGAACAAGCGCACCGGCAGCGCCGCCGAGCGCTTCGATTACCTCTACTCCGAGGAGGAGCTCGGCGAGTGGGTCTCACCGCTGGCCGAGCTCACCGGCCGGGCGGAGGACGTCTACGCGATGTTCAACAACAACGGCCGCTCGCAGATGCCGGGGCTCCCGAGCCTCGAGAGCCCCGCCGAGGAGGGCACGGAGGTCGCGCAGGCGCCGGTGAACGCGCAGATGCTGCGGCAGCTGTTGGAGCGCGAAGGCTTGCCGGTCACGCCCGCGCCCGCGGCTGCATAGCATCCGGCAGATGGAGCCCTGGTCGTACGAGCTCGCCGGCCGCTTCGAGGAGCACGCCTTCGAGAGCGAGGTGCTGAAGGGGAACCCGCTCGGCGACCCGCACCTGCGGCCGCTCTGGGTCTACCTGCCGCCTGGCTACGACGAGGACGAGGAGCGGCGCTACCCGTCGATCTACGTCATCCAGGGGCTGACCGGGCAGCTCGACATGTGGCGCAACCGGACCGCGTTCCGGCGCAACTTCCCGGAGCTCGTGGACGAGCTATTCGCGAAGGGCGAGTCGCCGCCGGCGGTCCTCGTCTGGGTCGACGCGTGGACGTCGCTCGGCGGCAGCCAGTTCGTCGACTCGCCGGGAACCGGCCGCTACCACACTTACATCGTCGAGGAGCTCGTGCCGTTCGTGGACGCGCGCTACCGGACGCTGCCGGAGGCGGCGCACCGCGGGATCGCGGGGAAGTCGAGCGGCGGCTACGGGGCGATGGTCAACCCGATGCTGCGCCCGGACGTGTTCGGCGGGATGGCCACGCACGCGGGCGACGCGCTCTTCGAGATGTGCTACCTGCCCGAGTTCCGCAAGTCGGTGCGGGTGTTGCGCGACCAGTACGAGGGGTCGTTCGAGAAGTTCTGGGAGGAGTTCCGCTCGCGGCCGCCGTTGGCGAAGGACAGCGATTACCACCTGCTCAACGACTGGTGCATGGCCGCCTGCTACTCGACGGACGAGGACGGGACGGTGCAACTCCCCTATGACACCGCGACCGGCGAGCTCCGGCCGGAGGTGTGGGAGCGCTGGCTGGCGTGGGACCCGGTACGCATGGCGCGCCAGCGAGCGGACGCGCTGCGCTCGCTGAGCGCGATCTGGATCGACTGCGGGAAGCGCGACCAGTTCTTCCTCGACCTCGGCGCCGAGGCGTTCCAGCGGGAGCTGGAGGCGGCTGGCGTGACGGACTACTTCTTCGAGCTCTTCGACGCGACCCACTCGGCGATCGAGTACCGCTACCCGCTGGCGGTGAAGTACCTGGCCGAGCGGCTGTCGTGATCGCGGTCGCCGCGCCGCCGCCGCTCGTCTGCCTCGATCCCGGGCACGGGACGCCGCCGGCGATCGGGCGCCAGCTGGAGCCGATCGGGCCGGGCTCGCGCACGCTGAAGATCAAGGACGGCGGCGGCGCGCCCGGCGAGGCGGCCGTCGCGCTGGCGATCGCGAAGCGGGCGCGGGGGCTGCTGCTCGGGCGCGGTTACCGGGTCGCGATGACGCGGACCGGGCCGACGATCCACCTCGGCGACGGCGACGGCAACATCGCGCGGGCGCGCTTCTGCAACCGCCGCCACGCGGCGCTGATGGTGCGAATCCACGCGGACGGGTCGACGGTCCGCTCGTTGGACGGCGTCTCGACCCTCGTCCCCGCCGGGCGCCGCGGCTGGACGGACGACATCTACGCGCGCAGCCTCCGCGCGGGTCGGGCTGTCCAGAAGGCGGTCGTCAGCTCGACGGGCGCCGCGGACCGCGGCGTCGTGCGGCGCTCCGACCTGACCGGCTTCAACTGGGCGAACGTGCCGGCGGTGCTGGTCGAGACCGGCTTCATGACGAGCCCGACCGAGTCGCGGCGGCTGAAAACCAGCGCCTACCAGCAGCGGGTCGCACTTGGGATCCTCCTCGGCGTCGGCGCCGTCGTGCCGCGCTAGCGCTCAATCCGGTGTCAGACACGTGCCCGGCGTGTGACGAACGTTCCACGGACCCGTGCATCGCCGCGGGTTCGAGTTCACGCCGCGGTGTCAGACACGGTGACGGACCTAGGCGAGGACGGCGCGGCCGGCACCGCGGGTCTCAGCCGCGGTCAACGAAGGCACCGGCGACCTTCTCCAGGTACTCCAGCGCGACCTGCTCGACGCGCTCGTCGACGGTCGCACACGCGTTCGCCAGCACCGTGGCCTTGAAGCCCAGCTCGCGGGCGTCGATCGTCGTCTGGGCGACGCAGCCCTCCGTCGACATCCCGCAGAGCAGCAGCCGCTCGACCTCGAGCTCGGCCAGGATCAGGTCGAGCGGCGTGTGGTCGAAGGCCGAGTAGCGCGGCTTGACGACGAACGTCTCGCCCTCCCGCGGCGCGATCGTCTCGACGAGCTCGCCGCCGCGCCCCGCGAGCGCCTGCCGCACCAGCCGCGGCGCGTCCCCGTCCCAGACGCCGAAGTTGTCGTTCGCATAGACGACAGGCAAGCGCTCTCGCCGCGCCCGCTCCAGCGCCGCCACGAACCCGTCACGGCGCGAGCGAAACGACTCGAGCAGCCTGTCCCCGTCCTCGTGCGCGAAGTCGTTGACGACGTCGACGAGGAGGAGGGCGTCCTTCACTCCGAGGAGCCGCGCATCTCCTCGGCCGCCGTTCGGGCGCGCTCGTGCACCGCGGCCCGCCGGTCCTCGACCCCGAGATCCGCCTCGTCCACCGGCGTCTCCGCCGACTCGGCCTCCTCGTGCTGCTCCTCGGCGACCGTGCGTGACTCCTCCAGGCGCCGGCGAAGCTCCTCCGCGCGCGGATCGTCGACCGGCTCGCCCTCGGCCTCGGGCGCATGGCGAAAGCGCTTCCAAGCGGCGATCGCGGCCCCCGCCGCGCCCGCCAGCCACGCCGTCCGGGCCTTCACGGGGCCGATGCTACACTGGCCGCCTTCCTGCCACGCCATCGCGTCGTTCGCTCCCGAGCGCCGCTTGCCGGCGAGGCCGCCTGAGACCGAAGGAAGGGAGGTATCGGGAGCGTGACCGACTACGAGATCCTGCTGATGCTCGATCCCGAGCTGCCCGAGGAGCGGCAGACGGAGATCGTCACACGCGCGCGCGAGGCGATCGAGCGCGACGGCGGCAGCTGGGACCGGCACGAGCCGTGGGGCCGGCGCCGCCTGTCGTACGAGATCGACCACAAGGGCGAGGGCGCCTACCACCTGCTGACCTTCGCCGCCGAGCCGGCGACGCTCGAAGAGATCTCGCGCGTCCTCAAGATCACCGACGGCGTCATGCGCCACCTGGCGGTGCGCCGCGTCCAGGGCGCCTCGACGCGCCCGCCCGAGCCTGCGCCCGGAGAGCCAGTAGCGGCGGCGGCCGCGGCGCGGCAGGATGGAGAGACCGAGAGCAGCGCCCGAGAGGAGAGGGAGTAATGGCCAACATCAACCGCGTCGTCCTGGTCGGGAACCTCACCCGCGACCCCGAGCTGCGACACACGCCGAGCGGCATGGCCGTCTGCAGCCTGCGCCTCGCCGTGAACACCCGACGCAAGGACAACCAGACCGGTGAGTGGACCGAGAAGCCGAACTACTTCGACATCACCGTCTGGGGGAACCAGGGCGAAAACTGCGCGCAGTACCTGTCGAAAGGCCGTCCCGTCGCGATCGACGGGCGCCTCGAGTGGCGCGAGTGGGAGGCGCAGGACGGCACGAAGCGCCAGGCCGTCGAGGTCATCGCCGACACCGTCCAGTTCCTCGGCGGGCGGCAGGACGCCGAAGGCGGCCAGCCGCAGTTCGTCCCGAGCGGCGCGCAGGCCGAGAACGCCGACTTCGGCGCCTCCACCGGCGACGACGACATCCCGTTCTGATGGCGCAGCGAGACCAGCGACAGCAGCGCAAGGGCCGGCCCGCGCCCGGCGGGCCGATCCGCAAGCGCAACTGCTACTTCTGCCGCGAGAAGATCCAGGAAGTCGACTACAAGAACGCGAACCAGCTCCGGCGCTACGTCTCGGAGAAGGGCAAGATCCGCTCCCGCCGCATCACGGGTGCGTGCCGCCGCCACCAGCGGCAGGTCGCGCTGGCGGTGAAGCGGGCGCGCGAGATGGCGCTCCTGCCGTACTCCACCGGCTGATGGAAGTCATCCTCCGACAGGACGTCGAGAAGGTCGGGCTTCGCGGCGAGGTGGTCGACGTCGCGGCGGGCTTCGCGCGCAACTACCTGCTGCCGCGCAAGCTCGCCGAGGCGGCGACGCCGGCGAAGGTG
>JBJMJY010000033.1:0-30541 GCA_045806105.1 Gaiellaceae bacterium
TGATCGCCTCGGCCGGTCTGAACCTCGCGCTGATCGGTCCGTTCGACGACGCGGAGCCGTTCGAGCAGCTGCTACAGAGTCGCTAGGTCCGCCTCGAGGTGCTCGCGGTCCTTGGTTCCCGCGACCCGAGCCGCCAGCTCCCGGGCCGCCGCCGCGTGGCGGCCTGCCTCATCCGCGTGGCCGGCGAGCGCATTGGCCCGCGCGAGGGCCTCATGGGCGTAGGGCAGATCCCAGTCCTCGAGGGCCTCGGGATGCGACTCGCAGATCTCGAGACACCGGCGCGCGTGGTGCAGCGCGGGCTCCTCGCGTCCCAGGACGACGTAGACGCGTGACAGCTGCCACTCGCTCCGCGCCCGGTTTGCTGCGGTGCCGACCTGCATCCAGTGGTACGCCGAGGCGTGCGCAGTGTGAACCAGCTCGTCCTCTTGCTCGGAGGTCCGCGCCGGAAGCTCCATCAGCTTCCACGCGCCGTTGAAGAGGTCGACGCCCAGCCGACGCTCCTCTTCCGGCGTCATCAGTCCTCCTTGGACTGCTCGGAGGTGGCTCGCTCCTGAATCTCCGACACGACGGCCGGATCGGCGAGCGTGGTCGTGTCGCCGAGCTCGCGCTCCTCGGCCACGTCGCGCAACAGCCGCCGCATGATCTTGCCGCTGCGGGTCTTCGGCAGCTCGGGCGTGAACACGATGTTCGCCGGCTTCGCGATCGGGCCGATCTTCTCGGCCACGTGGTTGCGCAGCTCCTCGAGCATCTCGACCGAGCCGTCCTCGCAGCCCTTGAGCGTCACGTACGCGACGATCGCCTGGCCGGTGCGCTCGTCCTTGCGGCCACACACCGCGGCCTCGGCCACGCCCGGATGGTCGACCAGCGCGCTCTCGACCTCGATCGTCGAGATCCGGTGGCCGGAGACGTTCATCACGTCGTCCACGCGCCCGAGCAGCCAGAAGTCGCCGTCCTCGTCGATCCGGGCGCCGTCGCCGGCGAAGTAGACCTCCTCGTACTTCGACCAGTACGTCTCCCGGTAGCGGTCGTCCGCCTGGTAGATCCCGCGCAGCATCGCGGGCCACGGGCGCCGCAGGACGAGGTAGCCGCCCCCGCCCGGGCCGACCTCGTTGCCCTGCTCGTCGAAGATCGCGGCGTCCACGCCGGGGAAGGGCCTGGTCGCCGAGCCGGGCTTGAGCGTGGTCACCCCAGGGAGCGGCGTGATCATGATCATCCCGGTCTCCGTCTGCCACCAGGTGTCGACGACCGGCGTGCGGTCGCCGCCGATGTGCTCGCGGTACCAGACCCAGGCCTCGGGGTTGATCGGCTCGCCGACCGAGCCGAGCAGCCGCAGCGAGGAGAGGTCGTGCTGCGCGGCGTACTCGGGGCCCCACTTCATGTGGGTGCGGATCGCCGTCGGCGCCGTGTAGAGGATGTCCACCTGGTAGCGCTCGACGATCGCCCACCAGCGGTCCTTGTCGGGGTAGTTCGGGACGCCCTCGTACAGCACGCTGGTGGTGCCGTTGCAGAGCGGCCCGTAGACGATGTAGCTGTGCCCGGTGACCCAGCCGATGTCGGCCGCGCACCAGTAGACCGAGTCGGGCTGGACGTCGAAGATGTAGTAGTGGGTGGTGGCCGTGCCGACGAGGTAGCCGGCCGTGGTGTGGGCGATCCCCTTCGGCTTGGCGGTCGTGCCGCTCGTGTAGAGCAGGTAGAGCAGGTCCTCGGAGTCCATCGGCTCGCACGGGCACGACGCCGCGTCGTCGGGCTCGTCGGCGACGAGCTCGTGCCACCAGTGGTCACGGCCGTCGGTCCAGTCGACCTCGCTGCCGGTGCGTCGCAGGACGACGGCGTGCTCGACGCCGGGCGCGCGTGAGAGCGCCTCGTCGGCGTTCCGCTTGAGCGGCACCTTGCCGCCGTTGCGCAGGCCCTCGTCCTGCGTGATCAGCACCTCGCAGCCCATGTCGTTCAGGCGATCGGCGAGCGCGTCGGCCGAGAAGCCGCCGAAGACGACCGTGTGCGGCGCGCCGAGCCGTGCGCAGGCCAGCATCGCAACCGGCGCCTCCGGGACCATCCCGAGGTAGATCCCGACCGGCGTGCCCTTCCCGACGCCGAGCTTCTTCAGGGCATTGGCGAGCTTGACGACCTCGCCCTGCAGGTCGGCGTAGGTGATCGTCCGCCGCTCGTCCTCCGGCTCGCCCTCCCAGTGGTAGGCGACCTTGTCGCCCCGGCCGGCCTCGACGTGGCGGTCGACGCAGTTGTAGGCGACGTTCAGCTTGCCGCCGAGGTACCACTTCGCGTACGGCGGCTCCCACTCGTAGAGCTGCGTGAAGTCCTCGAACCACGACACGCGTTTACGCGCCTCGGTCTCCCAGAACTCCTCGAAGTCCCGCTCGTAGATCTCGGGCTGGGCATTCGCCTGCTCGGCGAACTCGGGCGGCGGCGGGTACCGCCGCTCCTCGAGCAGGATGGTCTCGATCGCCGGTTGACTCGCCATCGCCATCGGGATCCTAAGCGTGCGCCGGGGATCCGAACCGGTTGAACACCGGCAGGCGGCCCCAGAGCGGCCCGCCGACCGGAAGCACGACTCGTTCGGCTGATAGGCCGTTCAGGACGCCGGCCGCCGACGTGTACCACGCCACGCCCGCGGTGACGATCCCCGCCCAGCCGCCGGCGTGCGTGAGCCACGCGCTGCCGCCATGCGCCTCGGTGAAGAACCCCGCCGTGAGCAGGCATTCCGTGATCTGCAGCGTCAGGAAGACCATGAAGACGGCAATGGTCACCTTCGTGCTCGAGATCAGCATGTAGAAGTTGAAGATCGAGAACGCGAGCAGGAACCAGGCGAGCGCGTTCAGCAGGCTCGGCCCCTGAACCGCCTCGGCCGCCGTCTTCGAGACGAGCACGAGCGTGACGAAGAACCCGAGCGCCATCCAGAAGCCGCCGTAGGTCGAGAAGGCGGTCGCGCCGAACACGTTGCGGTTGCGGAACTCCCACATCCCGGCGAGCAGCTGCGTCAGCCCGCCGTAGAAGAAGGCGAGCCCGAGCCACGAGATGTCGGGGATGAACGACGCGTTGTGGCCGCTCAGGATGAAGGTCGTCAGCGCGAACGCCGCGAGCCCGAGCGGAGCCGGGTCGGCGACGGGCACGAACTCCACGAGCGTCGGCCGGGCGCGTTCCTCAGCGAGCACAGCCATGGGAAAACCTCCTTGTGCCGCGCCCTCGGGGCCTGCCTCCCGAAGGAGTCGGCTTCGAGTTGTCGCCCGATCGATCGGGCTAGGTTCGAGTACCCGCCCGGCGCTCGTTTAACCCTAGGGTGCGAGGTCGTACGGGTAGTCCGTCAGCACCTCGGCCCCGTTCTGGGTCACGAGCACGATGTCCTCGAGCCGGCAGCCGCCGTGGCCGTGCCGGTAGAGACCCGGCTCGACGGCAATCACGTCGCCGGCAACGAGCTCACCCGGTGAACGGCCCAGCGTCGGCTCCTCGTGGACCTCGAGCCCGACGCCGTGGCCGAGCGAGTGGTAGAAGCCGTCCTGGAGCACCTCGCCCGGCTGCTTCGAGCGCAGCGTCGGATAGCCCTTCTCCTCGAAGACGTCGCAGGTGATCTTGAACAGGTCGGTGCCGGGGATCCCCGGCTTGACCGCTGCGACCGAGCGGTCGAGCGCCTCCTTGCAGAGCTTCTGCCACTCGAGCAGCTCGTCGGAGGGCGTGCCGACCACGAAGACGCGCGTCATGTCGGTGAAGCAACCCGAGTCGCGGTCGCGCGGGAAGAGGTCGAGGCAGATCGGCTCGTCGGGCGCGATCGGGCCGGAGCCCATGTCGTGGCCGACAGCGGTCTGCGCGCCGTGGGAGACGATGAACTCGTCCGCAAAGGCGCCGTTCTCGGTGAACGCCTGCTCGACCGCGAGCTTGAGCCGCTCGCAGGTGAGCTGCTCGCCGTCCAGCAGCAGGCTGCCGTTCTGGCGCTCGGCCGAGCGGAGCAGCTCGCGGGCCGCGTCCATCGCAGCTTCGGCGGCGCGCTGGGCCCGCCGGATCCCGGCGAGCTCGGCGTCGTTCTTCACGCGCCGGCGCCGGACGAAGTGCTCGCGGTCGGCCGTGACCTCGATCCCGTTCGCACGCAGGTGGTCGGCGACCTGGAGCGGGAAGGTCGAGGGCACGACGGCCCGCTCGATGCCGAAGCGCCGCGCCGCGCGCAGGATCACCTCGAGCTCGATCTCCTCGCGCGGGAGCCCCTGGGCGTAGAGCTCGTCGATCCCGAGCTCCTCGAAGGGCAACGCGTTCAGGTCCGGGGCGACCTCGGCGAGGCGGTCGAGCTCGAAGGAGCTCAGGACCACGCACCGCTCGCCGCCCTGCTCCGCGTAGAGGAACGGATCCGGGACCGCCAGCGGCACCTCGTGCCGCATCTCCGGCGAGCGGATGGTGTCGGCGTAGATGAGGACGTCTGCCACGGCGGCCCGGATCGTACATCTAGACTCGCGAATGGTGGAGGACGTCCTCGAGAAGGCGCAGTTGCTGATCGCCGGCTACGACGAAGAGCTGGCGCGCGAGCTGCCCGAGGACGCGGAGATCTTCGACGCCCACGTCCACCTCGGCCACGACATCGACGGCATGACCGGGGTCTATGAGGATCTCGAGCGGATCAACGAGCACTACGGGATCTCGCGCTGCTTCATGTTCTGCATGGACGAGGTCGACCGGCACCCCGCCTTCCGCGCCGCGAACGATCGCACGCTCGCGTACGCGGCGCGCTCCGGGGGCCGGCTGATCCCCTTCGTCCGGCTCGACCTCGCGGAGGAGCCGATCGAAGAGGCGACTCGCTGTCTCGACCTCGGCGCGCGCGGGATCAAGCTGCACCCGCGGGCGCAGCGCTTCCTGCTGAACGACGAGCGGCTAGCGCCGGTCTTCGAGCTGGCGGCCGAGCGCGGCGTGCCGATCCTGATCCACGGCGGCCGCGGCCTCCCTCCGATCGCCGACCACCTGCACCGGCTGGTCGAGCGCTACCCGGGATCGCAGCTGATCATCGCGCACGCGGGAATCGCCGATCTGGGCTCGCTCGCCGCCCACTTCGCCGGCACGGCGGGCGTCTTCTTCGACACCTCCGTCTGGAGCCCGATCGACCTCCTCAGCCTCTACCACCTCGTCTCGCCCGAGCAGGTCGTCTACGCGTCCGACTACCCCTACGGGCAGCAGCCGAGCTCGCTGCTGATCGCGGTGCGGACGGCGCGGGTCGCGGGGCTCGACGACGAGCAGCTGCGGACGATGCTCCACGGCACCGCGACGCGCATCGCCGACGGCGAGCCGCCCGTCGAGCCGACGCCGCCGATCGGGAGCGAGACCTTCGCCCAGCCGATGGCGTTCGCCCGCATCCACCAGTACTTGTCGATGGCCACGCCGCTCCTCTGGACGCGGCAGGCGGACACGATCGGCGTCCTCGGGCTCGCGCTCAACGCGTGTGCCGACCGCGACGGGCACCAGGAGGAGCGCGAGCGGATCCGAGAGCTGATCGAGGCGGCGCGCGACCTCTGGCGCGTGCTTCCCGAGGTCGAGGACGAGGGCGAGCAGCGGATCGTCAGCCGCACGACGTTTCGTCTCGTCCACCTGGCGGACATCCTGGCGGTGACAAGCGGCGCCCGAGGAGGCGATACCTTGCGCGAGCGGCGCACGCAGATGCCCATGACACAGTTCCCGACGGCGAAACCAAACGCGTAGCGTGGTGCTTAGCCTCCACGTCAACGGAGCCGTGCTCGAGGTGGCCGAGCCGCCCGTCGGCCGCACCCTCGCCGAGACGCTGCGCGACGACCTCGGCCTCACCGGCACCAAGGTCGCCTGCGCCGAGGGACACTGCGGCGCCTGCACGGTGCAGCTCGACGGCGTGCCGGTGCTCTCGTGCATCACGCTCGTGCACACCGTCGGCGACCGCGAGGTGACGACGATCGAGGGCCTGCAGGATCACCGGCTCGTGGACGCGTTCGTGCGCGCCGACGCGCTGCAGTGCGGCTTCTGCACGCCCGGGCAGATCGTGTCGGCGGCGGCGCTCCTGGAGGCCGAGCCGGAGCCTACGCCGGAGCGTGTGCGCCACGCGATGGCGGGAAACCTCTGCCGTTGCGGCGCGTACCCCAGGATCGAGGAGGCCGTACTGACGTGGCGCGACTGATTCGCACCGAGAAGGAAGTCGAGGGCAGGTACACCGAGCAGTGGATCGTGGTCGAGGGCGATGACGCCGTCGACCAGTGGCCGGACGGGCCGGGCAAGGTCGTCGGGCAGCCGGCGCCGCGCCAGGATGGCCACCAGCGGGCGCGCGGCCAGGCGCAGTTCACCGCCGACCTCCAGCTACCGGGGATGCTGCACGCGGCCGTGCTGCGCTCGCCTCACGCGCACGCGCGTGTGACGAAGCTCGACCTGAGCGGCGCGCTCGAGCTGCCGGGCGTGCTCGGCGCGATCGGCCCGGAGGACTGCCATGTCCTGCAGACGGAGCCGGGCTTCCACGGGGCGCCCATCGCAGCCGTCGCGGCCGACAGCTTCTCGCGCGCGCGAGAGGCGCTCTCGCGAATCGCGATCGAGTACGAGGAGCTCGAGCCGCTGCTCGATCCGGAGGAGGCCGTGCGGCGGGGATCGCTGCACGACGACGAGCCGCGGCGCTACGAGCGCGGCGACGTCGATGCGGCGCTCGCGGGCGCCGACGTCGTCGTCGAGGCCGAGTACCGCACGCAAACGGTGCTGCACAACTCGATGGAGACGCACCAGTCGGTCGTCCGCTGGGAGGGCGACACCCTCGAGGTCTACATCTCGACGCAGTTCATCTGGGGGGTTCGTGACTCGATCTCGGAGCAGCTCGATCTGCCGCAAGACCGCGTGCGCGTGGTCTGCAACTACATGGGCGGCGGCTTCGGCTCGAAGAACGGCCCCGGCGACTACACCTACATCGCGATCGCACTCGCGGACAAGACCGGCCGCCCGGTTCGCTGCGCGCTCACGCGGCGCGAGGAGAACCTCGCCACCGGGAACCGCAACGCAACGATCCAGCGCATCCGCGCCGGCGCGCGCTCCGACGGAACGCTCGTCGCGCTGGAGGGCGAGTTCGTCAACGCCGTCGGCTGGGCTGGCTGGTCGGGCCCGACGTACGGGCCGATGGAGATGCTCTATGCCTGCGAGAGCGTCAGCACGCTGACCTACGGCGCGAAGCTGAACCTGCCGCCGAACGCGGCCTTCCGCGCGCCCGGGTTCGTGGAGGGCACGTTCGGCCTCGAGTGTGTCCTCGACGAGCTTGCGAGCCGGCTCGAGGTCGACCCCCTCGAACTGCGGCGGCGCAACCACGCAGACAAGGATCTCGTCGACGGCCGGCCGTTCTCGTCGAAAAACCTGCTCGAGTGCTACCGCCGCGCGGAGCCGCACTGGGCGCGACGCGACGAGATGCGGGCGCGCTCGGAGGGCCCGGTTCGCCGCGGAACCGGCCTGGCGAGCCAGATCTGGTACGGCGGCGGCGGCCCGCCCTCCTACGCGGGGGTGCGCGTCGGCTCCGACGGCTACGCGACGGTGCTGACCGCGATGCAGGACATCGGCACCGGCACGCGCACCGCGATGGCGCAGATCGCCGCCGAGGAGCTCGGCCTGCCGCTCGACCGCGTGCGCGTGTCCCTCGGCGACTCCGCCCGCGGCACGTACGCGTCCGTCTCGGCCGGCTCGTCGACCACGCCCTCGATGGGGCCTGCGGTGCGCGCGGCGGCGGCCGACGCTGCGCGGCAGATCATCGAGATCGCAGCGCAGCGCTACCACCTCGAGGAGCGCGTGCTCTCGTTGCGGGACGGCCGGGTCGTGAGCGCCGACGGCGGCTCGTGGCCGCTCGAGGAGGTGACGGGACTGCTCGAGGACGCCCAGATCACCGGCAAGGGCGCGCGCGGCCCGAACCCGACTGGCATGCGCGTGCTCACGTTCGGGATTCAGGTCGCAGAGGTCGCGGTGGATGTGGAGACCGGCGAGGTGAAGGTCGAGCGGATCGCAGCGATCCACGACGTCGGCCGCGTGATCAACCCGCTCGGGGCGCAGAGCCAGGTCGAGGGCGGGATCATCCAGGGCGTCGGTCACACGCTCTCCGAGGAGCGGCTCGTCGACCCGCAGAGCGGCCGCGTGCTGACCCAGACGCTCGACGCCTACAAGCTGCCGACGATCGCCGACGTGCCGGAGATGAAGGTCGAGCTGCTCGACATCCCGGACGAGCACCTGACGAACCTCGGCTCGAAGGGCCTCGGCGAGCCGCCCATCGTGCCGACGGCCGCGGCGATCGTGAACGCGATCCGCGACGCGACCGGCGCCGACGTCCGTTCCTTGCCGGTGACGCGCGAGGAGATGCTGCGCGCCCTGGCCGAGGCGCGGGAACGCGAGAAGAAGCTTGCAGCTGCTCCGGCCTGACTCGCTCGACGCCGCGGCGGCGGCGCTCGGCAACGGCTCGGTCGCCCTCGGCGGCGGCACCGACCTCGTCCCGCTGCTGCGCGACGGGATCGTCGAGGCGGACACGCTGGTCGAGCTGCGCGACGTCGTGCCGCACGGCGTGGACGGCACACGCATCGGCGCCGGCACGGCGCTGTCGGAGCTCGAGGTCAATCCCGAGATCCCGCAGGCCCTGCGCGAGGCGTGTGCGCTCGCGGCCTCGCCACAACTCCGCTCGATGGGGACGATCGGCGGCAACCTGCTCCAGGCGACGCGGTGCTGGTACTGGCGGCTGAAATATCCGTGCTTCCTGCACGGCGGCTCCCTCTGCCATGCGCGCCAGGGCGCGCACCGCGAGCACGCGATCTTCGGGAACGAGCGCTGCGCGTCGGCGCATCCGTCGGATCCTGCGGCGGCGCTGCTGGCCCTCGGAGCCACGCTGCGAACCACGCGCCGGGAGCTCTCCGTCGCGGAGCTCTACCGTCTGCCGACCGAGGACGACCGCGAAGTCACGACGCTCGAGCCCGGCGAGCTGATCCTCGAGCTCGAGGTGCCGCAGCCCGGGGCGAGCACGTACCTGAAGGCGATGGACCGCACCCGCTTCTCCTTTGCCCTCGTGGGCGTGGCTGCGGCGCGGTTCGGCGGCGAGACGCGGCTCGCGCTGGCCGGCGTCGCGCCGATCCCGTGGGCGCTGAGCTCGGCGGAGGACCTCGGCAAGGCAACGCCGCTTCCGGGCACGACGTACAAGGTCGAGCTCGCCCGCCCGCTGATCCGCCGCGCGCTCGAAGCCCTCGCGTGACACTTCCGTCACGGTGTCCGACACCGTGGCAAGCCGACGAACGCCCCGGAACCGTTGGAAATTGTGGAACGTTCGTCACACTCCAGGCACGTGTCTGACACCGAGGTCTGGGCCGTCGTGCTGGCGGCCGGAGCCTCCACCCGGTTCGGGTCGCCGAAGCAGCGACTGCTGCTCGAGCCGGTGCTCGAGCGGGTGCGCGCGAGCAGCGCCGCCGGCGTCGTGGTCGTCACCGGAGCCCACGAGGTCGAGGCATCCGCTACGACCGTGCACTGCCCGGACTGGGCGCGCGGCCCCGGCGCGTCGCTTCGCTGCGGCCTCGCCGCGCTCCCCGAGGAGGCGGAGGCCGCGGTAGTGGTGCTCGGCGACGGGCCAGACCTCGACCCGGAGGCGATCGACCGCGTGATCGAGCGCTGGCGCGCCGAACCGGCACCTGTTGTCGCGGCCACGTACGACGGGACGCGGCTGCATCCGGTCCTGCTCGCCCGCAACGCCTGGCCACACGTTCCGGACGACGGTGCCCGCACCCTCGACGCTGTCCTCGTCTCGTGCGACGATCTTGGCTCTCCAGGAGACGTCGATTTCGCCGATGAGGTACCGGATCGCCTGAAGCCGTGGAGCTCGCCCGACCCCTGACCGCCGAAGCCGCCGAGAAGTCCTCGGCGCTGACGACGCTGCGACTGCAGCGGAAGCTGACGATCGAGGCGGCGGCGAAGCGGGCGGCCCTTTGGCCCGAGCAGGTGGAGTGGCTCGAGGAGGGCCGGCTCTACCGCTTCCCGGGCTATGAGACAGCCGTGCTCGCGCTGCTGCGGTACGCGACGGCGCTGGGCATCGACCACCGTGAGGCCCGCGCTCTCTCGGGGATGCCGGTCGAGCCGCCTACGCGCCGCCCCGTCGGGCGGTGGATCGCCGCCGGTGCCGCGACCGCGCTCGTCGTCACCGTCACGCTCGCCCTCGTCCTCGCCCTCGGCGGCAACGGGCCGTCCTCGAAGAGCGGCGCCGCGCGGCTGCCGGCGCCGTGGAAACTCTCCGTCGACGTCCTCAATGGCAGCGGCGACATCAACTACACGCGCCAGATCGCAAGTCGCATCGGCTCCTTCGGCTACGGGATCCAGCACGTCACCAAGGCGAACCGGTTCGACTACCGCGAGACCGCCGTGTACTACGAGCCGGGCGGGGCGGCCGTCGCCGAGCGGCTCGCGGCGCAAATCGGCTGCGGCACGCCGAAGCCGCTTCCCGGCGGGAACAACCCGCGCCGGCTCGTGGTGATCGTCGGCCCCGAGCACGCCACCTGCTAAGGCGCCGACTCGGCGGCGCCGACCAGAGAGGCGGTGCGGGCTTGCCGTGCGGCCGTTTGACGGCTCCAGGTAGCCTCCCGCCGTCGTGCTGGCCCTTCTCGTCGCGTTCGCGCTCGCGCGCGCGCCCCTTCCTCCGCCGCAGCCCGTCCCCACGTGGTCGGCGTGGCCGGCCTCCGGCACCGTCACCTCGCCCTACGGCTACGACGGCGGCCGCTGGCACCCCGGCCTCGACATCGGGATCCTGCGGTCACTCGATGTCCGCGCGGCGCAGCCCGGGCGCGTGATCGCCGTCGGGCCGCAAACGGGCTTCGAGGGCTACGGCAACGTCGTCGAGATCGCGCTCGGCGACGGTTACGTGGCCCTCTACGCGCACCTCGCGGACTGGCGTGTCCGTGCGGGCGAGCAGGTGGCCGGGGGCGACCGTCTCGGCACCGCCGGCTGCACGGGCTCCTGCACCGGCA
Organism: Gaiellaceae bacterium; assembly: GCA_045806105.1. Classification (GTDB taxonomy): domain Bacteria; phylum Actinomycetota; class Thermoleophilia; order Gaiellales; family Gaiellaceae; genus AC-32. The sequence continues at coordinate 10,956 of JBJMJY010000033.1, forward strand.
CGCACCTGCACTTCGAGCTACGGCACGACGGCCGGCCGGTGAACCCGCTCCGGTTCTTCCGCCGCGCTCAGAAGAGCGGCGTGCGCAGCTCGGCGAGCTTCTGCTTGAGGTCGGGCGGCATCTCCTCGACCGCCGCCTGCCGCACGTACATGCGCAGCTCCTCCTCGAAGACGTAGCGCTTGCGGCAGTAGCTGCACAGCTCCAGGTGCGCCTCTGCTTTCGCGCGCTCCTCGTCCGAGAGCTGCTTGTCCAGGTACGGCTGCAGCAGCTCCTCGCACTTGTCGCACGGATCGACCGCCGCGGCGCCGCTCGAAAAGCTCATGCGCTGGTCACCGCCTGGTCGGCGAGCTCGCGTTTCAGGATCCGCCGGCCGCGGTGGAGGCGCGACATCACCGTCCCGATCGGGATCTCGAGGATCTGGGCCGCATCGGCGTAACTGAAGTCGCCGATGTCGACGAGCACGATCACGTCGCGGAAGTCGTGCGGCACCGCCGAGAGCGCCACGACGATGTCGTCCTGCGAGAGCCGCTCGTCCACGCGCTCCTGGTCGACGTTCGGCTCGCGGCCGGCCTCCTCGAGCTTGTTGTAGAGGTAGTAGTCGCCTTCCTCGAGCGGCTGCAGATCGGGCGAGCGCTGCTGTCGACGGCCTCGGTCGATGTTCAGGTTGGTGAGGATCCGCAGGAGCCAAGCGCGGAGGTTCGTGCCGGGCTGGAACGACTGCCACGCCCGAAACGCTCGCGCATAGGTTTCCTGCATCAAGTCCTCCGCTTCCTCACGGGTGGACACGAGGCGTCTCGCGACGCGGTACACCTGATCCGCGAGGTCGAGGGCTTCTTCCTCGAAGCGGACACGGTCGCGGGCCTCCTCGGCGAGCTTCCTCGGCTCCGCTTCAGGCGTGGTCTCGCCCATCGCGGCCACCCTAGCAATCGTCCGTTCTAGTGCCTGGAACGCTCGCCGCGGCCCGCGCATTCCCGTTTCCGCCACGTGGCCTGCGGGTAGGGGTGCCGCGGTGGTGGGCTACCAGGTCATCGGGACCGACGATCACAAGGTGGGCGAGGTCGTCGCCGTGGACGGCGACCTGCTGATCGTCGAGGCTGGTCTGCTGCGCAAGACGCGGCACGCGATCCCGAAACCCTTCGCGCACGCCGACGACGACGAGCGGGTCGTGCGGCTGTCGATCTCGAAGGACCTCGTCGACGGCTCGCCGCCCCTGAAGAACGGCGAGGTCGACCGCCGCGCGGTGGCGGCCCACTACGGCCTCGCAGAGGGCTACGAGCAGCCCGGGACGGAGGGCTACGGGGAGCTGCTGCCGGACGATCCAGCCTGGAGCGCAGAGCAGGAGGGACTCCGTACCGGGGTCGAGCCGACACCCGAGCGCCGGGCGCGGATCCGCGAGGGGAAGGAAGAGCCAGGGCCCCGCGGGCGGCAGATCATCCCGCCCGACTCGCACGACCCGCTGTAACGACTACACGGCTTCGAGCTCGCGGAACCCCGCGCGGGCCATCGCGTCGAGGATCGTCTCGCGGTCGGTCAGCGCGTCGTCCCACTGGAGCTGCACCTGGCCCATCAGGTTCGCATTGGCGTACTCGAGCCCCTCGTGCCCGCGCAGCGCGCCGGCCAGGCGGCCCACGCAGCGCTCGCAGCGGATCCCGCTGACCTGGATCGTCTCGGAGCGAGTCGCCATCTAGGCCGATCCTAGCGTCCGCTCGGCCGCATCCGCAGCGACCGCCTCGGGCCCCCGCTCGCGCCCGACCTCGAGCTGGCGGTCGCCCTCGCAGGAGCACGGGTCGAGGGCACGGAGCAGCTCGGCGGTGCCGAACTCGCGCAGGGCGGGCTCGATCCGCGCGAGCAGCTCGTGCATGAGCTCGGGGGCAGGGACGAGCCGGTCCCCGTCCGGGTGGATCAGCTCGGCGCGCGGGCCGAAGCGCAGCGCCGCCCAGCGGTTCTGTGCGTAGTCGCCACGGTTCGCCGGCTGCGGCGGCTCGGGCGCCTGGAGCACCGTCACGCAGAGCGCCTGCAGGAGCGCGACGAGGGCGGCCGTGACCTCGACGGATGTCGGCTGGTCGGGCGCGCGCACCTCGAGCGTTCCGAAGCGCGGGTGCGGCCTGATGTCCCACCAGAAGCGCGTGTACCCGTCGGCGAGGCCGATGCGGACGAAGCGCTCGACGAAGGCTTCCCACTCCGCGTAGCTCGCGAAGACGGGCGGCGCGGCGGCGCGTGGCAGGAGCGCGAGCACCTCCGCCCTCGCGGACATCAGGCCGGTCTCCTCGCCGGCGAGGTAGGGAGAGTTCGCTGACAGCGCGAGCACGAGCGGCAGCCACGGCAGGACGCCCTCGAGCGCCTGCATGCACTCCTCGGCGCCGGGCATCGCGACGTGGACGTGGACGCCGCAAACCGCCTGCCGACGCGCCGTGATGCCCGCGTAGTCGACGAACTCGCGGTAGCGAGGGTCCGGCGCGATGTCCTGCGCCTGCGGGAGGCTGAACGCGTGCGTGCCGGCGGCGCAGATGCGCAGGTCGGCGGCCCGCGCGCCCTCCTCGGCGGCCGCGCGCAGCTCCCGCAGCGCCGCCAGCGCCTCCTGCGGGGTCGCGCAGACGTCGGTGGCGAGCTCGACCATCGACGCGAGCAGCTCCATCTTCAGGACGCCAGGGAGCTCTCGTCCCTTCGTCGCTTCCAGCACGCCCTCCACGCCCGGAGCCAGGGAGAAGGTGTCAGGGTCGAGGATCATCACCTCCTCCTCGACGCCGAGCGACCACGGGGTGCTGTTGCCGAAGGTCTGCTCGATCACGACCGGCGTACGCTAGCCGGGTCGCGTGAGGCCAGGCGCTACGGGTTCCAGGAGCCGCTGAAGAAGCGGCCGATCTGGACGAGCAGGGCCGCGCCGGCGAGGAAGAGCGCGCCGTAGAGGAGCATGCCGGCCCACCCGAAGCGGCCGTCCCCGTGCGGCGACACCGCGCGCGGGAGCTTCGGCGGCTTGAAGCTCGGCCCGAGGGTGCCAGGTGAGGGCCCTGACTTTCCCTCGGTCCGCCCTTGCGGGCCGGTCGTGCTGCCGTCGACGAACGGCGTGGCGAGGGCGACGAGGATCGACGAGCCGAGGCTGGAAGGCGTGCCTGCGACGAAGCAGCCCGTCGCCACGGGCGCCGCCCGCTGCGCGCGCGTCAGGTGCCGGCCGCTCGGCACGACCTCGACCCCCACGGCGCCGACGGGCCTCCGCTTGCCGGAACGCATCACGACCACCGTGATCGTGTACTTCCCGACCGGGAGCGCCCGGCCGTTGACGCGGCCGTTGAACGGCACGCGGTTCATCCCCCTGTGGCCGCGTACCCGCTTCCTACCGATGACGCTGCACGCGGAGCCGTCCGCGCGGACGACGAGCACGACCTTCCCCGCCTTGCGCAGCCGGAAGCGGATAACCGTGCCTCGCTGTGCCTTTGGCCCGTGGGTCGAGAAGCGTGTCCGCGTCGCGCGCACACGCCGCGACTGCTGCTGCGCCGTGAGGCTCGGGGCGAAGCCTGGCGCGAAGCTGAAGCCCGGTGCGCCCGCGCCGCCTCCCTGCGAGGGTGACTGCGCGGGACTCCCGGGACCGGTTCCCGGAGCGGTTCCGCCGGGCCCGGTCGGCAGCCCGCCCGGCGCGGGCGGCGGCGGCGGAACGGGACCCGGAGGCAGCCCCGGCGGCGGGGGTGGCGGGGGCGGCGGGGGAAGCCGCGGAGGCGGTGGCAGCGGGGGTGGCGGCGGAAGTGCGGGCGGGGGCGGAGGCGGAGGAAGCGGCGGCGGTGGCGGAAGCGGAGGTGGCGGAGGAAGCGGGGGTGGCGGCGGAAGCGCCGGCGGGGGTGGAGGCGGAGGAAGCGGCGGCGGTGGCGGCGTCGGGACCGTGATCGTCGGCAGCGTGAGCGTCGGTAGCGTCGGGAGCAGGTCGCTGTGGGCCGGACCAGTCGCAACGACGGCCGCCGTGAAACCGGCTGCTGCCGCAACGGCGAGAACGATGAGTCGTCGCATCTCGGCCTCCGCCTGAAGAACGGAGCAGCCCGGCCGACGGATACGGCCTAGCCGACGCCGATGTTCGTGGTCCCGCGGGAGATCGGTTCCTGCCTGCGCGTGCCGGGATCAGCCCGAGCGCCAGCCGCGGAAGGCCAGCAGCAGCGCGCGCTCGGCCTCCGGAGAGACCGCCGAGGGAGCGAGCCGTCCGGTGAGCGCGATCGTCTGCCGCATCTGCTCGAGGTAGGTCGTGCAGCCGTCGCAGCGGCCGATGTGGTGCTCGAAGCGCGACCGCTCCTCCGGGACGAGGGCGCCCTCGAGGTAGCCGGTCACGAGCTCCACGAGCTCCTGGCAGCTGAGCTGTTCAACGTCGACGTTCACGGTGTGCCGTCCAGATACGACTCCAGTGCCGCCCGCACCTTCGAGCGCGCGCGGTGAAGCAGGACTCGTTGATTGGTCTCGCTCAAGTCGAGTGCGTTACGGACCTCCTCGCTCGACCACCCCTCGACGTCGCGCAATGAGATGACCGCGCGCTGGTTCGCCGGCAGCGCCTCGATCGCCTCCGCGAGCCGCCCGCGCGTCTCGGCGGCGACGAGCGCCTCCTCCGGCCACGCCGCCGGCTTCGCCGCCCAGTGACCCGGCCAGCGCGGGTGCTCGGGGTCGAGGAAGCGGTCAGCATCCACGGCCGGCTCCGGCACGCGCCCCGGGTCCTGCAGCGCCGAGAACGGCAGCGTGCGGCCGTCGCGCTTCGCCCGCGTCTTGGCGATGTTGGTCAGGATCCGAAAGATCCACGTGCGCAGCGACGAGCGACCCTCGAACCTCGACAGGCCGTTGAGCACGCCCAGCCAGGTCTCCTGCGCGACCTCCTCGGCCGTAGCGGACGACGAGACGTACATTCGCGCGACGCGCACGAGCGAGGGGTGGTACTCGCGCACCAGGGCGGCAAACGCCTTCTCGTCACCGGCTCGGAGCGCGTCGAGGAGCTGCGCCTCGCTCGACACGCGGCGACTGTAACGGACGGACCTCGACGCGAGACAATGGCCCGATGCCGGAGCGGTTCGACCTCGTCGTGCTCGGGAGCGGCTCCGCGGCGCGGGACGCCGCCAAGACAGCCCAGCGGGCCCACGGTGCGCGGGTGGCCCTCGTGGAGCGCGAGCGCTGGGGCGGAAGCTGCCCCAACGTCGCCTGCACGCCGACGAAGGCGTACCTGGTCGCGGCGGAGCTCGCGCACGACGTGAACGAGCTCGCTTCCGGGATCGGTGTCGAAGCGGGTCGCGCAGACGTCGACCTCGCCGGCGTGCGCGCCTGGAAGGAGACGATCAAGAAGACGCAGGAGGAGTGGATCGCCGGCCTGCGCGAAGAAGGCTTCGCGACCTACGAGGGCGAGGCGACGCTCGTCGACGCACACACGGTCCGCGCCCGCGACGTCGAGCTCGAAGCCGACCGGATCCTGATCGCGACCGGGTCGCGCACCGCCGTTCCGCCGGTCGAGGGCATCGAGGAGATCGACTGGATCGACCACGTCTCCGCGCTCGAGCTGGACGAGCTGCCGGCCTCCCTGCTGGTTGTCGGCGCAGGCGCCGTCGGGCTCGAGCTCGGCCAGACGTTCAGGCGCTTCGGCTCGCGGGTGACGATCGTCGACGCGGCGGAGCGGCTCGCGCCGCTTGCCGACGCCGAGGCCTCCGCGACCCTGGCGGCCGCGCTGGCGGACGAGGAGATCGAGCTGGCGATGCCGGTCTTCGTGCAGCGCGTCCGCCGCGAGGGGGCCGAGGTCGCGGCGACGATCGCTCCGCGCGACGGCGCGGAGCCGTACGAGGTGCGGGCGGAGAAAGTGCTGCTCGCGGCCGGCCGCGTCCCGAACCTCGAGGGTCTGGGCGTCGAGGCGCTGGGTGTGGAGACGACGCGGTCGGGGATCGCGGTCGACGAGCACCTGCGCACCTCTGTCGAAGGCATCTGGGCCACCGGCGACGTGACGGGAATCGCGCAGTTCACGCCGGTCGCGCAGTACCAGGCCCGGATCGCGGTGGCCGACATGTTCGGCCAGGACGGGCCCGCGGCGGACTACGCCGTCCTGCCGACCGCGATCTTCACCGACCCGGAGCTCGGCAGCGTCGGCCTCACCGAGGAGCAGGCGCGCGAAGCGGGCCAAAACGTCGGCGTCGGGCGCACCGAGCACGTGCGCCGCTTCTCGTACATCGACGCGAAGCACTGCCTCTTCAAGGTCGTCTACGACCGCCGCGACCGGAAGGTGCTCGGGCTGCACGTCGTCTCCCGCAGCGCGGGCGAGATCGTCCAGGGCTTCTCGCTGGGGCTCCGGCTCGGCGCGACCGTCGACGACCTCACGCGCATGCACCACGTCTTCCCGACCTACGGCGAGGGCGTCAAGGCGGCGGCCGAGCAGGCGCTCGGCGGCGCGATGGCGATGGACTGACCGCTGATCCGGTCGCTACGAGCGAAGCGAAGTACAAACCCTTCCCCGCCGAACGTGCTTGCACTTTCGGCGGATACAAGAAGGAGGCCCGGGCAGGCTTCGGGCCTCCTTCTCTCGATCCCGGCGCCCCGTGCTGGCGAACGGTGCTGCCGGGAACCAGGCCCCAGGGGGTGGGGCCAACCGAACGGTCAGCCGGTCGTGGGCTGCCGTCCCAACTTGACTGTCACGGTGCGCTTGTCGTTTCCCCGGTAGACGCCGAGCTTGACGTCGTCTCCGGGCTGCTTGTCCGCGATCGCGTCGCGCAACTGGTCGATCGTGAAGAGCCGCGCGCCGTCGATCGTCGCGATCAGGTCGCCCCCCAGCGGGTACGTCTCCCCCGCGAGCGTCGCGCTCTGCTGCGCCGCCCGCAGGCCCGCCTTGGCCGCGCCGCTGCCGGGCTGCACGCTCGCCACCAGCAGGCCGTGCGACACCGGCAGGTGGAAGAGCTTCGCAGCCGTCGGCGTGACCGGCTGCGCGGTGATCCCGATGTACGGGTGGTCGACGTGACCGCTGCTGATCAGCTGCGCGGCGACGGTCTTGACGGTGTTGATCGGCACGGCAAAGCCGATGCCGACGTTCCCGCTGGTTCCGGAGTTGCCGGTCGAGATCTGCGAGTTGACGCCGATCACCTCGCCGCGCGCGTCGAGCAGCGGGCCGCCGGAGTTGCCCTTGTTCAGCGCCGCGTCCGTCTGGACGACGTGGTCGATCGAGTAGCTGTTCGGCGCCTGGATGACGCGCTGCAGCGCGCTCACGATCCCGGTCGTGACGGTGCGGTCGTAGCCGAAGGGGTTGCCGATCGCGACGACGGAATCCCCGACGCGGACGGTGTCGGAGTTGCCGAGCCGGAGCGGCGTCAGCGCGCGGGCGTGGGCGTCCACCTGCAGCACCGCGATGTCGGTGGACGGGTCGACGCCGAGGATCTTCGCCTTGCGGCTCTCGTTGTTCGAGAAGCTGACGTCGACCGACTTGGCGCCCTCGACGACGTGATAGTTCGTGACGATGTGGCCGGCCTTGTCGATCACGAACCCCGAGCCGAGCGCCTGTGCCTGCTGGCGGCTCGGGAACGGGAAGCCGAAGAACGGGTCGACGCTGGGCGCCGTGACCACCTGCGTGGCCGTGACCTGCACTACGCCCGGCGCGTCGCGGCGGAAGATCTGGTTCACCGTCAGCGCGCTGCCGGCCTGCTTGACCGAGATCGGCCCCGCCGCGAGCGGCATGGGCTGCCGCACGGTGGTCGTGTCGCTGTCGAAGCCGCCGAGCAGCGCTGCCCCGCCGAGCGCGAGGGCGCCGCCGATCAGGCCCGCAGCCACGAGGCCACCGGCGTGGAGCCACCGCATGCGCCCTGCCATGGCCCGGTTATAGCCCCGGGCGTGTTCAACTCCCGTTGCGACGCGTTAAGCGGGCGTTAAGCCTGGGCGTAACCATTCCGCCGGGTCACGCGTTTGCTCTCCGACAAACGACGATGAAGGGGGCTCCTCAATGTCGATTCTCTGGATCATCCTGATCATCGTGCTGGTGCTCTTGCTGCTCGGGTTCTTCTCGCGCGGCCGCTGGTAGGCCTCAGCCGACCGACGACTAGGCCGCCCGGCACTTGCCGGGCGGCCGCACTCGCGCGATCCTGGCTGGGTGGACCGCGACCGGATCGTCGACCTCCTCGCGCAAGCGGACTCGAACGCTGAGCTGCCGCGCCTCGGCGGCATGGCCCGCGCCGACGGCGTCGTCATCGCGAGCGAGCGCTTCTGGGCCTTCGCCACGCGCGACGGCGGCCTCCGGGAGGGCGCCATGCCAGCGCCGCCTCGGGCGATCCGGCGGATCCCGCTGCTGCGCGGCCTCGTCCGGCTCTTCTCGGCGCTCGCGCCGCTCTTCCGCGGGACCGGCGTCGCCGGCCGCGGCGAGCGACTGCTGCTGGTCGCGCTCTTGCTCGCGCCGCTCTCGCTGATCGTCCTGCCGCAATCGGCGTCGCTGCCGCTCGGCGTCGGCACCGCCGTCGTGCTGCTCGCGTGGATGCTGCGCGGCCGCACGCTCTTCCTGCACGGCGCGGAGCACCGTGCGATCGCCGCGGCCGAGGAGCGGCGGCTCGTGGCGACCTGGGACGCGGAGGCGCGCCCGTCACGGTTCGCCCCGCGCTGCGGGACGAACTTCGCGGCACTCGTCGTGCCCGTCTCCGTCGCGTTCGACCGCCTCTGGCCGCTGCCCGCGGCGCTCTACACGCCGTTCGTGATCACGCTGCTCTCGCTCGCCCTGACGATGGAGCTCTGGCAGCTCGTCCAGGCCTCGCGCTCACGGGTCGCGAGGCTCTTCCTCCTCCCGGGCCTGGCCTTGCAGCGGCTGACCACGCGTGAGCCCGTTCTGGAAGAGACGCGGCTCGCGCTGAGCGCCGTCGCCTCCGTTCTGCGGCGCGAGCTGGACCAACCGGAATCGGCATAAAGGTCGGCCCCTGGGCGTGCCGAAAGGTGGTAGATGCCGCCCGTTTACCGTGGTCCGTTCCGCAAGGAGCAGGCCGAGCGCCTGCTCTGGCGCGCCGGCTTCGGGCCGCGTCCCGGTGAGGCCGAGCGGCTCGCGAAGCTCGGGCTCCACGGCGCCGTCCACTCGCTCACGCGCCCGGGCCGCGACCGGCTGAAAGGCCCTCGGCCGCACGACGACGACGGCAAGCCGCTGGCGCCGCGCGACCGCTGGGGCCACGACCAGCTCTGGTGGCTCGACCGCATGGTGCGCACGACGAAGCCGCTGCACGAGCGGATGACGCTCGTCTGGCACGACTGGTTCGCCACCTCGCGCGACGGCGTCGACTCCGCACGGCTGATGCTGCGCCAGAACCAGCTCTTCCGGCACGCCGGCCTCGGCTCGTTCCTCGCGCTGCTGCTCGAGGTGACGAAGGACCCGGCGATGCTGCTCTGGCTCTCCGGGGTCGACAACGAGAAGGACGCGCCGAACGAGAACTACGCGCGCGAGTTGATGGAGCTCTTCACGCTCGGCGCCGACCGCGGCGCCTACACCGAACGCGACGTACGCGAGCAGGCGCGGGCGCTGACCGGCTGGCGCAACTCGTGGGGCGAGACCCTCGGCCCGTACAGGTTCCGCTATGACAAGCACCGTCACGACGCGGGTGCCAAGCGCGTCTTCGGGAAGCGAGGCCACTTCGACTGGCGCGACTCGTGCCGGCTCTGCGTCCATCACCGCCGGCACCCCTCGTTCTTCGTGAACAAGCTCTGGGGGTATTTCATCCCGGTCCCGCCCAAGACCGGGACGAGGAAGTCGCTGCAGCGGGTCTACGTGCGCAGCGGCTACCGGATCGAGCCCGTCGTCGAGGCGATCCTGCTCCACCCCGCGCTCTACACCGGTCCGCGGATGGTCAAGCCGCCGGCCGTCTACCTCGCCGGGCTCCTCCGCGGGCTCGGCCGCGGCGTCGACACGGAGGCCTGGACCTGGCTGCTGAGCCTCGCCGGGCAGCAGCTCTTCTACCCGCCGAACGTTGCCGGCTGGGACGACTCCCGCTGGCTCGACACCGCGACCTTCCGCGCGCGCTGGGAGATCGCCGCCTACGCGATCCGGCCGCGCATACTCAAGGAGGACGCGAAGCACGTCCCGCACGACCCGCACAAGCTGCTCGACCGGGCGCACGCCCTGCTCGGGCACCCGACGCTGACCGGCCACACGGAGGCGACGCTCGCGCGGTTCGCGAAGCGCGCGATGGCCGACGCCAACTCGCAGTGGAAGAAGCGGGCCTACCCGCCGCTGGTCGAGAACGCGCTCCGCCAGCTGCTCGCCACCGCCCCCGACCTCCAGACCTCCTGATGGCGAACGGCTGCCACCACTGCGACGAGTTCTCGCGCGCCGCACTGCTGCGCAGGAGCGCGGCCGAGGCCGGCCGCGGGCTGCCCGCAATCGAGCCCGGCATGCCGCTCCCCGCGGGAACGGGGCTCGACCGGCGCAACTTCGTCGCCGGCGCCTTCGGCCTCGCGCTGTCGGTCTACGGGCTCGGCAAGCTGAGGCTCTTCGACGAGGGCATCGCGCAGGCCGCCACCGGGCCTGCCCAGCCGGTACTGGTCTCCGTCTTTCTGCCCGGCGGCGCCGACTCGCTCTCGGTGCTGGCGCCGGTGCTCGACCCGAGCTACCGCAAGCTTCGCCCCACTCTCGCGCTGCCGGCCTCGGCCGGCCCCGTCTTCAGCGAGGACACGCGCCTGCACTGGCACCCGTCCCTGCAGCCGTTCGCGTCGCTCCACGCCGAGGGCAAGGTCAGCGTCATGCCCGCGATCGGCTACACGCACCCCGACCAGTCGCACTTCACCTCGCGCCACTTCTGGGAGGTCGGCGCGACGGACGCGCGGCTGTCGAGCGGCTGGATGGGCCGCTACCTCGACCGCCACGGGTCGAAGACCAACCCGCTGCAGGGCCTCTCGCTCGACTACCAGCTGCAGCCGTCGCTCGCGTCGACCAAGGTCCCGGTCGCCTCGCTCGCCGCGCCCGACGACTACACCTTCGGGGCGCCCGGCGTCTGGGGGCAAGTCGAGGAGCGGATGCTCGAGGCGCTCAGGCCGCTCGGGGCGCGGCGGCCCGACCCCGGGCTCAACCAGGCCGCCAGGGCCACGCTGCAGTCGGACCGCCTCCGCCGGCAGCTCGCGCCGTTCGCGCACAGCGGCGAAAACAACTTCGGCAGCCCGGTGCCCTACCCGCAGGTCGACAGCGGCTTCCCTCGCCAGCTCGCCGGCCTCGCGGCAATGCTGGCCGCCAAGCTGCCGCTGCGCTGCGTCGCGCTCACGGCGCCGGGCGAGTACGACACGCACTCGGACCAGCCCCAGGCGCTCGCCGACGGCCTCGACGTGACCGCCCGCAGCCTGTTCGCCTTCCAGCGCGATCTCGAGTCGCGCGGCCTCGCCGGCCGGGTGCTCACGCTCGTGTGGACGGAGTTCGGCCGCCGCGGCGAGGAGAACGGCAGCGACGGCACCGACCACGGCGCCGCCGGCGCGGCGTTCCTGATCGGCTCGCGCGCCCGCGGGAAGATGGTCGGCGAGTTCCCCGGTCTCGCAAACGGGCTCGACGACGACGGCAACCTCAAACCGACATCCGACTTCCGCGGCGTCTACAGCTCGCTGCTCGAGCAGTGGCTCGGCGCCGATGCGGGCGGCGTCATTCCGGAAGCCAGGTCCTTCACCCGGCACGCGCTCGTCAAGTGAGCCGCCTGCTCGGCACGGCGGTCCTGGCCGCGGCGCTGAGCTGGCACGCGACGCCCGCCCGGCTCGGCGTCCAGGCGGAGGAGTTCCGCCTCGTCCTCTCGCGCCCGTCCGTGAAGGCGGGCGTGGTCGAGATCGAGCTGCAGAACGTCGGCGAGGACCCGCACGACCTGCGCCTGCGTAAAGTCGGCGGCCACCACACGTTCACCATCCCGATCACGAAGCCCGGCGCACTCAAGACGATCGCGATCCACCTGAAGGCCGGCCGCTACCGGCTCTGGTGCTCGCTCGCCGACCACCGCGCGCTCGGGATGCAGACGATGTTGCGCGTGCGTCCCCGCTGACGCGACAATCGCGCGAGATGCGCGAGCCCGTCACCGTCGCCTGCGCCCAGGTCGAGCCTGTGCTCTTCGATCGCGACGCGACGATCGGCCGCCTGGAGCAGGTCGCCGCCGAGGCCGCCGGCAAGGGCGCGCGGCTCCTGCTCTTCCCCGAGACGTTCGTCCCCGCCTATCCGACGAATCGCTGGGTGCGGTTCCTCGCCGGCGGCGACGGCGGGGCCAAGCACGTCTTCGCCCGGCTCGCGCGCGAGTCGCTCGAGGTCCCGTCGCCGGACTCCGAGCGCATCGGCGCAGCCGCGCGGGAGCACGGCCTGTGGCTCGCGGTCGGCGCGAACGAGCTCGACCGCGGCACGATCTACAACGCGCTTCTGCTGTACGGGCCCGACGGGCAACTCGCGCTACACCACCGCAAGCTCGTGCCGACGAACCACGAGCGCATGGTCTGGGGACCGGGGGACGGCCGCGGCCTGGAGGCCGTGGAGACGGAGCTCGGCCGCGTCGGCGGCCTGATCTGCTGGGAGAACTTCATGCCGCTGGCGCGCTTCGCGCTCTACCAGAGCGGCGTCGAGCTCTACCTGGCGCCCACCGCCGAGGACAGCGAGCAGTGGCACGACTCGATGCGGCACATCGCGCGGGAGGCCCGTGCCTTCGTCCTCTCATGCTGCGTCTTCCAGCGGGCGTCGAGCTTCCCGGACGACGTCCCGCTCGCGGAGGGCGACGAGCTCGTCGGCCGCGGCGGCTCCGCGATCCTCGCGCCCGACGGCTCGTACCTCGCAGGCCCGCTCTGGGACGAGGAGGGCCTGCTCTACGCGGAGCTCGACCCGGAGGTTCTCTTCGCCGAGCGGCAGCGCTTCGACCCGGCCGGCCACTACCACCGCCCGGACGTGCTCGGCTTCGAGTTGCGCCCGTTGCGCTAGTTCGCACTCCGAAGCGTTTGCGTTCCCCAGAGTGGGAACACCACCTCCGGAACGAGGAAAGGAGCCATCGTGGCCGAGCTCGTCGCGGACTACATCCTGCAGCGACTGACCAAGTGGGGAGTGCACCGGATCTACGGCTACCCGGGTGACGGCGTCAACGCCTTCCTCGGCGCGTTCGACCGCGCCGGCGGCGATCCCGAGTTCGTCCAGGTGCGCCACGAGGAGATGTCCGCGTTCATGGCCTGCGGACACGCGAAGTTCACCGGCGAGGTCGGCGTCTGCATCGCGACCTCCGGGCCCGGCGCGATCCATCTCCTGAACGGCCTCTACGACGCGAAGCTCGACCACCAGCCCGTCGTTGCGATCGTCGGGCAGCAGGCGCGCGCGTCGCTCGGCGGCAGCTACCAGCAGGAGGTCGATCTGCAGACGCTGTTCAAGGACGTCGCGCACGAGTACGTGCACATGGCGACCGAGCCGGCGCAGGTGCGGCACCTCGTCGACCGCGCGCTGCGGATCGCGCTCGACCAGCGCACCGTCACCTGCATCATCGTCCCGAACGACCTCGCCGCCGAGAAGGCGGTCGACGCGCCGCCGCACGAGCACGGCACCGTCCACTCCGGGCTCGGCTACGCGCGCCCGAAGGTCGTGCCGCTGGACGGCGACCTGGAGCGGGCGGCGGCGGTCCTGAACGAGAGCCGCAAGGCCGCGCTGCTGATCGGCCAGGGCGCCAAGGGGGCAGCCGACGAGGTCGTGCAGGTCGCCGAGACGCTCGGCGCAGGCGTCGCCAAAGCGCTGCTCGGGAAGGACGTGCTGCCGGACGACCTGCCGTTCGTGACCGGCTCCATCGGCCTGCTCGGCACGAAGCCGAGCTGGGACCTGATGATGGGCTGCGACGCCTTCCTGATGGTCGGCTCGAGCTTCCCGTACTCGGAGTTCCTGCCCGAGGAGGGTAAGGCGCGTGGGGTGCAGATCGACATCGACGGCCGCATGCTCGGGATCCGCTACCCGATGGACGTCAACCTCGTCGGCGACGCGCAGGAGACGTTGCGCGCGCTGCTGCCGAAGCTCGAGCGGAAGGAGGACCGCGCCTGGCGCGAGGAGATCGAGAAGAGCGTGCGCGAGTGGTGGCAGCTGATCGAGCAACGCGCTCAGCTGCCGGCCAACCCGCTCAACCCGCAGCGTGTCTTCTCCGAGCTCTCGAAGCGGCTACCCGACGGCGCGATCGTGACCGCCGACTCGGGCTCCGCGGCGAACTGGTACGCGCGCAACCTGAAGTTCCGCCAGGGAATGACGGGCTCGCTCTCGGGCACGCTCGCCACGATGGGGCCCGGCGTCCCCTACGCGATCGCAGCGAAGTTCGCGCACCCGCAACGGCCGGTGCTCGCGCTGATCGGCGACGGCGCCTTCCAGATGAACGGCATGAACGAGCTGATCACGATCGCGAAGTACTGGGAGCGCTGGGGCGACCCGCGCCTGGTCGTACTCGTGCTCCACAACGACGACCTGAACCAGGTCACGTGGGAGCAGCGCGCGATGGAGGGCGACCCGAAGTACGAGGCCTCGCAGGTGCTGCCGGACTTCCCGTACGCGCGCTACGCCGAGCTGCTCGGCTTCCTTGGCATCCGCGTCGACAACCCCGACGAGGTCGGGCCGGCGTGGGACGAGGCGCTCTCGGCCGACCGGCCGGTGGTCTACGAGGCGCTCACCGACCCCGAGGTGCCGCCGCTTCCGCCGCACATCACATTGAAGGAGGCGAAAGCGTTCATGAGCTCGGTCCGGAGCGACCCCGACCGCGGCGCCGTGGTCAGGCAGTCCCTCAGGCAGAAGCTCGAGGAGCTCATCCCGGGTCGCTGACCGCGGATGCAACGCCAGTTGCGCAAGCTAGAGGCCGCAGGCCAGGCGCCGATCGCAGGGCTCCGGGTCTCCGCGTTCACGGTGCCGACGGACGAGCCGGAGTCGGACGGCACCGCGGAGTGGGACGCGACGAGCCTCGTCGTCGTCGAGGCGAGCGCCCGCGGCGAGACCGGGCTCGGCTACACCTACGCGCCGGCGGCGGCGGGGAGAGTGGTCGAGGAGCAGCTCGCGGAGGTCGTCCGCGGCCGTGACGCGTTCGCGGTGGGCGCGGCCTGGGAGGCGATGGCGACCGTGCTGCGAAACGCCGGCCGCCCCGGGATCGGCTTCTGCGCGCTCTCCGCGGTCGACCAGGCGCTGTGGGACCTGAGCGCACGGCTGCTGGGCGTGCCGCTGGTCGACCTGCTCGGCCGGGCGCGCGACGGGGTGCCCGTCTACGGCAGCGGCGGCTTCACCTCGTACACGCTCCAGCAGATCCGCGAGCAGCTCGGCGGGTGGGTCGAGCAGGGCATCCCGCGGGTGAAGATGAAGGTCTCGCGCGACCCCGAGCGCGACCCCGAGCGGCTCGATGCCGCCCGCCGGGCGATCGGCGACGGGACCGAGCTCTACGTCGACTCGAACGGGGCGCTCTCGCGCAAGCAGGCGCTCGCCTGGGCGGAGCGCTTCGCCCGCGAGTGGGGCGTCGCGTGGCACGAGGAGCCCGTCAGCTCCGCCGATCTCGACGGGCTGCGCCTGCTGCGCGACCGCGGGCCCGCCGGCCTGGACGTCGCCGCCGGAGAGTACGCCTACGTGCCGGCCGACTTCCGCAACCTGATCGGCTGCGTCGACTGCCTCCAGGCCGACGTCACGCGCTGCGGCGGGATCACGGGGTTCCTGCGCGCAGGCGCGCTCGCCGCCGCCTTCGACCTCGACCTCTCGGCCCACTGCGCCCCCGCCGCGAGCGCCGCCGCCTGCTGCGCCGTACCGCGCTTCCGCCACCTCGAGTGGTTCCATGACCACGTGCGGCTCGAGCCGCTCATCTTCGACGGCGTGCTCGAGCCGGAGGACGGCGCGATTCGCCCGGACCGCTCGCGCCCCGGCAACGGCCTCCAGCTCAAACGGGCGGACGCCGAGAGGTACGCGGTGTGAGCGGCACGATCGAGGTGCCCTCGCAGGACCCGCGCTTCCACACGCCGCCGGTTGGCCGCGACACCGTCGACGTGCGCGCGCTCGAGCACGACCTGCGCCGCGCGGTCGAGGGCGAGGTGCGCTTCTCCGCGGGCGACCGCGCGCTGTACTCGGCAACCGGCGCGAACTACCGCCAGCTCCCGATCGGCGTCGTCATCCCGCGCTCGGTGGACGACGTCGTCGAGGCCGTGCGGCTCTGCCGTGCCTACGGCGCGCCGCTGCTCTCGCGCGGCGGCGGCACCGGGCTCGCGGGGCAGACGACCAACGTCGCGGTGGTGATCGACTTCTCGAAGTACCTCAACCGCGTGCTCGAGATCGACGCCGACCGCCGCCTCGCCCGCGTCCAGCCGGGCCTGATCCTCGACCACCTGCGCCACCAGGCGGAGCGCGAGCACCAGCTCACCTTCGGGCCGGACCCCTCGACGCACGAGTACTGCACCCTCGGCGGGATGATCGCGAGCAACTCCTGCGGCGTCCGCTCGATCATGGCGCAGTTCTACGGCCCCGGCCCGCGCACGTCGGACAACGTCCACGAGCTCCAGGTGCTGCTCTACGACGGGCGCCGGCTCCGCGCGCGCGAGGGCACCTCGGGCGACCCGGAGATCGACCGCCGGCTGCTCGAGCTGCGTGACCGCTACGCCAAACTGATCCGCGCCCGCTACCCGAAGATCCCGCGCCGCGTCTCCGGCTACAACCTCGACGATCTGCTGCCGGAGAGCGGCTTCAACGTCGCCCGCGCCCTCGCCGGCACCGAGAGCACCTGCGTCACCTACCTCGAGGCGACGGTCCATCTCATCCACAGCCCGCCGATGCGCTCACTGCTCGTGCTCGGCTACGAGGACGCGTTCGTCGCCGGCGATCACGTGCCGCAGGTGCTCGCGCACGAGCCGCTCGGCCTCGAAGGCATCGACGACACGCTCGTCGACGACATGACGCAGCTCGGCCTCCACGTCCACGACCTCTCGGCCCTCCCGGAGGGCCACGGCTGGCTGCTCGTCGAGTTCGGCGGCGAGACGAAGGAGGAGGCCGACGAGAAGGCCCGCAAGCTGATGTTCGAGCTCAAGGTCGGCAAGGACGGCCTGCGCGGGACGAAGCTCTACGATCGGCCGGAGCAGGAGGAGCACGTCTGGAAGGTGCGTGAGGCCGGCCTCGGCGCAACGGCGTTCCTCCCGGGCAAGGAGGACGCCTACGAGGGCTGGGAGGACTCGGCCGTACCGCCGGAGCGGATCGGCGACTACCTTCGCGACCTGCAGAAGCTCGGCTCGAAGCACGGCTACGAGAGCGCGCTCTACGGCCACTACGGCAACGGCTGCGTGCACGCGCGCTGGAACTTCGACCTCTCCAGCAAGCCGGGCCTGGCCAAGTACCGCGCGTTCGTCGAGGAGGCGGCCGACCTCGTCGTCTCCTACGGCGGCTCGATCTCGGGCGAGCACGGCGACGGCCAGTCGCGCGGCGAGCTGCTGCCGAAGATGTTCGGGCCGGAGCTCGTCGAGGCGTTCCGCGAGTTCAAGTCGATCTGGGACCCGGACTGGAAGATGAACCCGGGGAAGGTCGTCGACCCGTATCCGCTCGACTCGAACATCCGCCTCGCGCCGGAGACGTTCAACCCGCCGCACGTCGACTCGCACTTCGCCTTTCTCAAGGACCGCGGCTCGTTCGCGCACGCGACCACGCGCTGCGTCGGCGTCGGCAAGTGCCGGCACACCGAGGGTGGCGTGATGTGCCCGAGCTTCATGGTCACGCGCGAGGAGATGCACTCGACGCGCGGGCGGGCGCACCTGCTCTGGGAGATGCTGAACGGCGAGGAGCTCGAGCTCTGGCACTCCGACGCCGTGGACGAGGCGCTCGACCTCTGCCTCTCGTGCAAGGGCTGCACCAACGACTGCCCGGTCAGCGTCGACCTGCCGACGCTGAAGGCGGAGTACCTCTCGCATCGCTACAAGGGGCGGCTGCGCCCCCGAGCGGCGTACGCATTCGGGCTCATCGACCAGGCGGCGCGCGTGGCCTCGAAGGTGCCGGGGCTGGCGAACGCCGTCACGAGGACGCCGCTCTTCAAGGTGGCCGCCGGGATCCACCCGCAGCGGGAGGTGCCGGAGTTCGCCCCGATCACGCTGAAGCAGTGGTTCGCCCGGCGGCCGCTGCGAAACGGCGGCGGCAGGCGCGTGCTGCTCTGGGCCGACACGTTCACGAACTACCTCGAGCCCGAGGTCGGGGTCGCAGCGGTCGAGGCGCTCGAGGGCGCGGGCTTCCACGTCGTCGTGCCGCAGAGCCACCTCTGCTGCGGGCGGCCGCTCTACGACTACGGGATGCTCGACCTCGCCGAGGCGTACCTGCGCCGCGTGCTCGGCGAGCTGCGCGACGAGATCCGCGCGGGGACGCCCGTGGTCGGGATCGAGCCGAGCTGCGTCGCGGTCTTCAAGGACGAGCTGCTGAAGCTCTGGCCGATGAACCAGGATGCGCGGCGGCTCGCCAAGCAGACCTACCACTTCTCGGGGTTCCTGGCCGAGTGCGCCGAGGGCTGGGAGCCGCCGCGGCTGCACCGCAAGGCGCTCCTGCACGGACACTGCCACCAGCAGGCGACCGGAGGCACCGGCCCGGACACGACGCTGCTCGAGCGGATGGGGCTCGAGGTCGAGGAGCTCGATGCCGGCTGCTGCGGAATGGCCGGCGGCTGGGGCTACGAGGAGGGCCACTACGACGTCTCGATCGCGTGCGGCGAGCGCGTGCTCCTGCCGAAGGTGCGCGAGGCCTCGCGCGAAGCCGTGATCGTCGCGGACGGCTTCTCGTGCCGCAGCCAGATCGCGCAGGCGCAGACCGGCCGCGGCGCGCTGCACCTCGCGCAGGTGCTCGCGATCGCCCGCGAGCACGGCCCGGCCGGGCCGGCGGGCTCGTATCCCGAGCGGGCCCTCCCCTCACGGCCGGAGCCGACCGTCGCCCGCGCAGCGACACGCGTCGCCGTCGCCGTAGGCGGCGCCGCCGCGGTAGCCGCCGCCGCGGTCGCCGCGCGCGCCTCGACCAACAAGTAACAGTCTGTTACTTGATCGTCGGGCGGGCGCGACGGGCTGCGTACGGCTTGGTTCCGTCGTTCGAACCGAGCTAGTAACAGTCTGTTACTTAGAGAGGCTTCTTCCCGTGTATCGCAATGCGAAGCGTTTAAGCTCGCCCGCCGCTGCGAAGAACGCAGGTTGATGAAGCTCGGCGAGGCGATTGCGCGCTGGCCGGTGGTGCGCCAGCTCCGGGAAGGCGATCCGCTCGGGCTCGGCAAGGCCGCCCAGTCGGAGCGATCGCGCCGCCTGCGCCCACGCACCGAGGAAGCCGACCACGTCGTCCAGTCGATCTGCCCCTACTGCGCGGTCGGCTGCGGCCAGAACGTCTACGTCAAGGACGAGGCGGTGATCCAGATCGAGGGCGACCCGGACTCGCCGATCAGCCGCGGCCGGCTCTGCCCGAAGGGCTCCGCCACCCGCCAGCTCACCACCGGCCCGGGACGGCTGCACACCGTGCTGTACCGGCCGCCGCACGGCACCGACTGGCAGCCGCTGGACCTGGACACCGCGATGGAGATGGTCGCCGACCGGGTGATCGCGACCAGGCGCGACACCTGGGAATGGGAGCACGACGGCGCCCGGACGGCCCGGACGATGGGCATCGCCAGCCTCGGTGGGGCCACCCTCGACAACGAGGATAACTACCT